>NZ_KV814486.1:173056-351838 GCF_001813965.1 Rothia sp. HMSC072E10
GCCGTAATAACCGTCGTGACGATAACCGTCGCGAGGGCGGCTACCGCGGTAACCGTGACGGTGGTCGTGACTTTGGCGGCGACCGCGACTTCAAGCGTCGTGACGACCGCGGTGCTCGCCGCGATGACCGCGGCGGCCGCGAGTACGGTAACCGCGACTTCGGCGGCCGTAATAACCGTCGTGACGATAACCGTCGCGACGGCTACCGCGGCGGTCGCGGCAAGCGCTACTAAGCGGGCGTTGTATCCCGGAAGCCGTATCCCGCGCCGCGTGACCGGAGCGTCGCGTAGCGCGGGGAGGGCTCAAAGCGTCCAGGCCGGTGGGGGACGAATTATCCGTTTCTCCGCCGGCCTTTTGTTTGTCTCGCGCGTCCGATTGCGGCGGCATGGCGGGGAGCATGGAGGAGTGGATTCCCGAGGGTAAAATTGTGGTGTATGCCATACTATTCGCGCTTGCGGGTGCCCCTAAAGCCATGTATAGTTTTACCTGTTGCCCCGATAGCTCAGTGGTAGAGCGCCATCTTGGTAAGATGGAGGTCCCGGGATCGATTCCCGGTCGGGGCTCTGTCATTAGCCCGTTATGCGGCGTTAATGATGTGGCGGTGTAGCTCAGCTGGTTAGAGCGCACGACTCATAATCGTGAGGTCGACGGATCGAGCCCGTCCACCGCTACGCCCCGATAGCTCAGTGGTAGAGCGCCATCTTGGTAAGATGGAGGTCCCGGGATCGATTCCCGGTCGGGGCTCAGATAAGCCTGTCTCTTCGGAGGCAGGCTTTTTTGTTTGCCAATTTTCTCTGCCTATTTTCTTTGCCTGAAGCCTGGTCTGCAGGTGCTCAATAGGTACTCAGCGCACGGCTCGATACCGGGCATAGCGAAGCCCCCGAGAAAAACTCGGGGGCTTCATCTTTATGCTCTGATCAAAGCGTTAGGAGGCGCGGCGCACCACCGGCAGCTGGGACAGCAGCTCGTAGGAGCGCAGGCGGTCCTCATGCTCCCATGCCTCGGTCATGACGATGAGCTCATCAGCGCCCGTGCGCGCCACCAGGTCCTCAATGCGAGCCTGCGCGGTGGCGGGGGAGCCTACGATTGCTTCGGCGGTCATGCGGTCGATGTGCATCTTCTCCGCGTCGGTCCAGACGGCGTCCATATCTTCCACGGGAGGTGCGAAAGACAGATTGCCGCGCACCACGCCCAGGAAGTGCTGCTGCTGGCTCGTGTACAGGTAGCGTGCCCGCTCATCGGTATCGGCGAGCATTGCGGTGGCGCCCACCATGACGTAGGGCTGCTCCAGGTGCTCCGAGGGCTTGAAGTTTGCGCGGTAGGTGTCTACCGCCTCCTGCAGCATTGCGGGCGCAAAATGCGAAGCGAACGCGTAGGGCAGACCCAGCTGTGCGGCAAGCTGCGCACCGAACAGGGAAGAACCCAGAATGTACAGGGGCACCTTCGAGCCCTGGCCGGGGATGGCGTGCACGCGGTGCATGGGGGAGGGTTCACCCAGGAAGCGCTGTAGCTGCTGCACCTCGGCGGGGAAGCTCATGGCGGCAGAATCGTCGCGGCGCAGAGCGGCGGCGGTCATCGGGTCGGTGCCGGGTGCACGGCCCACACCCAGGTCAATGCGGCCGGGGTGGAATGCGTTGAGGGTACCGAACTGCTCCGCCACCACGTAGGGTGCGTGGTTGGGGAGCATAATGCCGCCCGAACCCACGCGAATACGTTCGGTTGCGGCGGCAATCTCCGCCATGACCACGACGGTCGCCGAGGACAGCAGGGAGCCGGCATTGTGGTGCTCGGCGACCCAGAAGCGCTCGTAACCGTAGGACTCAGCCGCGCGGGCGGCATCGATGGTGTTGAGCATGGTCTGGTGCTGGCTCTGGTCGGGGCGGTGCGGCATCAGGTCAAGCACCGAAATTTTTACGTTGGAAGACACAATTTTTCCTTCTTGATTGATTGCGGGTACTCGCCCAGCCTACGCCTGCTTGGGCTGGATGGGTAGGGGCCTTCGCTAGCAGGTAAAAATGCGACGAAATACTGCACGCCTGCATGCCGGTTACTTGCACAGCGGTCTGTCCACTCTGCGCGTTCGAGCTGAACACTGTGCACAAGAACGGTAGACTGAAATCATGAGCATTAACCCTGAGATTGTGGGCAGGGTCTACCCGTCCGAGAACACCTACGTTGTCGGTCGCGAAAAGATCCGCGAGTTTGCCCGAGCAGTTCACGCAGAAAACCCCCTCCACCACGACGTTGAGGCAGCCCGCGCGGCAGGGTACGCAGATGTGATTGCCCCGCCGACCTTCGCCATTATCCTGGCGCAGGCAGCCGACGCGGCACTCATCAACGACGAGTCCGCGGGCATCGACTTCTCGCGCGTCGTGCATGCCGACCAGCGTTTCACTCACCACCGCCCCATCGTGGCCGGTGACGAGCTGCGCACCGAGGTTCACGTGGACTCCGTGCGCGTTATGGGTGCCGGCGCAATGCTGACCACCCGCGAAGAAATCGTTGACGCCCAGGGCGAGCCGGTCACCACCTGCATTTCTTCCCTGCTGGTTCGTGCCGAGGAGGAAAACTAATGGTGCGTTTTGAAGATCTTGAAAAGGGCCAGGACATCGGTTTGCGTACCGTGGAGCTTTCCCGCGCTTCGCTGGTGCGTTACGCTGGCGCATCCGGTGACTTCAACCCGATTCACTGGAACGAGCGTTTTGCTCAGTCGGTGGGTCTGTCCGGCGTGATTGCTCACGGCATGCTGACCATGGGTACCGCCGTGCAGCTCGTGAGCGACTGGGTGGGCGACCCCGGCGCGATTGTGGACTACCAGACTCGATTCACCAAGCCCGTTCCCGTGGCGGATGCACCCGGCGGCGAAAACCCCGACACCCCCACGAACGCCCTGACTATCAGCGGTAAGGTGGGCGCCCTGAATGAGGAGGAGCGCACCGCCCGCATCGACCTGACCGTCACCGCGCGTGACGAGGAAGGCAAGGAGCAGAAGGTTCTGATGAAGAGCCAGGCTCTGGTGCGTCTTTCGGCATAGTCCCTCGGCACAGAGTTTCTGTGCTCGCAGATAGCTGCGTGAAGGCCCCGACGCTGCCCGTTGCGGTGGTGCCGGGGCTTTCACGCGCTCACCGCTTTTGTGCGCTTACCGGCGGGGTAGTTGCGTTTTCTGAGAAAGGTGCGGCGGAAAATGAAGGCAAAATCACCATAAGGTTTCAGTGACTTTAACGCGTGGCGGGTGTTGACCTCCCGCAACGCCCGCTATTCTTAACCTATGACTGAAAAGCTGTTGAGCGAACTGACCACCGCCCAGGTAGGCGGCCCCGCCAAAACCTACGTCCGTGCCACCTCCGAGGCAGAAATCATCGAAGCAGTCTCCGCTGCAGACGCCGCCGGTGACCCCGTCCTGATTGTCGGTGGAGGCTCCAACCTGCTGGTTTCCGACGCGGGATTCGACGGAACCGTCGTGCACATCGCCTCCGACGGCGTGGAGAAGCTACCCATTCCCGCCTGCGGCGGCGCCAACGTGCGCGTGCAGGCTGGCACCATCTGGGACGACTTCGTAAAGCTCAGCATCGAGAACGAATGGGTCGGCCCCGCGGCTCTCTCCGGCATTCCCGGCACCGTGGGTGCAACCCCCGTGCAGAACGTGGGAGCCTACGGCGTGGAGGTGGGCGAGTTCATCGCCTCCGTACGCACCTGGGACCGCGAGAAGAACGCCCTGAAGACCTTCGCCGCCGCCGACCTACGCTTCGGCTACCGCGACTCGGTGCTCAAGCGCGCAACCGTCAACGGCTCGCCCCGCTACGTGGTGCTGACCGTCGATTTCCAGTTCACCCTGGGGAGCCTCTCCTCCCCGATTAAGTACGCCGAGCTGGCTAAGACCCTGGGCGTGGAGCCCGGTCAACGCGCCGACTCCGCGCTGGTACGCCAGAAGGTTCTGGAACTGCGCGGCTCCAAGGGCATGGTGCTCAACCCCGGGGACCGCGACACCTTCTCGACCGGTTCGTTCTTCACCAACCCGATTGTGCCCCGCTCGACCCTGGAGTCCCTGCCCGAGGGCGCCCCGAACTTCCCGGTCATTACCAAGGTGAACCCCTTCGGCCCCGGCACCGAGGACCCGGACCGCGTGAAGCTCTCTGCGGCCTGGCTGATTCAGCACGCCGGTTTCGACAAGGGCTTCGGTCTGGAGGGCGAGTCCCGCGAGATTGCCCACGGCCGCGCAAGCCTGTCGACCAAGCACACCCTGGCCATTACGAACCGCGGTGGCGCCTCCGCCGAGGATATCTTCGCGATTGCTCGCGCCGTGCGTGACGGCGTGCGCGAGCGCTTTGGCGTAACCCTCATACCCGAGCCCGTCGTGGTCAACGGCGAAATCTAGACGCCATTGTAGTGACGATGCCCCGGTTCCGTTTCGTGTGAAACGGAACCGGGGCATCGTGCGTTTATGGAGAAGCGGTCATTCCACCCGGAGCCTGCCTGACCGCAAGCGACTGTGCCGGAAGTGACCGTGCCGGATGCAACCTAACGGGGATCGGCCGAAGGGGACTCGCCGGGGGCCGGTAGGTTCTGGCTCCGCGGAGGGGCCTTGCGGCCGGTAGCTGCGGGAGCCTCGGGCAGATGCTGCACGAGTGCCTGTACGGCAAAGGGGACCCGTTCGCGGGGGCAGGGAGCGTGGAAAATCGGCTTGTGCCTCACGGGACGGTAGGGGAAGTATTCGGCGTCCTCGCGGGTGGACCAGACGATATTGCCGAACTCGTTCGGCACGGGCGAGAGCACGTTGGCGTAGTAGGCGCGGGCCTCCCCGCCCGCGGATTCATCCTGCTCAATGATGAGCGCGCGCACCATGCCCGCGGAAACCTCCCGGCCCGCCTCGGTCCCGCCCGGGCGTTCGGAGGGGTTCAGATGTACAGCCCGCAGCCTGTCCCCGAGCTCGTCCACGCGGGCCTCGCCGGGGGCCAGAACAGAGGCCTGTGCCGCGAGAGATGCGCAGAGGCCCTCACAGAGGGCACGAATCAGTGCCATGCGGGCCGGGTAGATGTCGGTGATATCCCAGCCGAGCAGAGGCGGGGCGGAAGAGACCGCGGGGGAAGAAGCCCCCGCCTCGCCCCGGTTCTCATCGTGCCGGGGCGTTCCGGGCGCATCCAGTGGAAGGTAGCCACGAGGTATCAACCCGCACTCCACCACGCGACCGTCACGCTGCTCCCAGAAGCTACGCGAGGACACGCTGAAAAGGAGTTGCGCATCGCGCACCTGCACGGTGAGCACGAAGTCCTGCGGGTAGGAGTTCTTGTACCGGGGCCTCAACGCAATCGGCTTATCGGTGGGTCCGAAGTTCTCGGGCCAGTCCAGGTAGTAGCTCATGGAAGCCCCGTCGCTACGATGCACCGTGAGCTCGCCGGGGAGCAGCTGGGCCTCGGGCGTTCCCGCGCGGCGGGCGGTGGCGTAGCGCTCGCTCACGGGCCAGGGCGTGAACTCTGTCCGGTAGGCGGTGGGTACAAAAGAATCAAGCATTGCGGTGACCCCTCACAGACGTATTCTAGGTCTTCAACCATTATGGCCCACAAGAACGCCGTGCCCTCCCCCAAAAGCTGCGGGAGGGCACGGCGTGCGGGTTTACAGCGAATCGCGGTTAGAGCGACTGGCCGCGACGTTCAGGCAGGAAGAACACCGTGGTTGCGGCGGTCAGGAAGGCCAGAGCGAAGAGCGTGAACAGCAGTGGGGTTCCGCCGAAGGCCACGAGCGGGGGCACGATGAGCGGTGCCGCAATCGAGGCCAGGCGTCCAATACCGGCCGCAGCACCGGTGCCGGTGCCGCGCAGGTGGGTCGGGAAGATTTCCGGGCTCAGGGCGTAGAGCGCACCCCAGGCACCCAGGTTGAAGAAGGAGAGCAGGCAACCCGCGATGATGATGAACACGTCGGAGTGTGCCAGGCCGTATCCCGCCGCGGCCAGCGCGGATCCAATCAGGAAGGCGGCCAGGGTGGCGCGGCGGCCCCACTTCTCGATGAGGTAGGCGGCCACGGCGTAACCGGGCAGCTGCGCGAGGGTCATGATGAGTGTGAACGCGAAGGACTTGACCAGGCTGAAGCCCTGAGCGCTCAGCAACGCCGGAATCCAGATGAAGGCACCGTAGTAGGAGAGGTTAATGCAGAACCAGATGATGCACAGGGCGATGGTCTTGCGGCGCTGACCCGCGGCCCAAATCGAGTGGACCTTGGCGGATTCGGCGTTGTCGGTGCTCTCCTCGGTGCCGTGGACGGCGGTCTCCTCGGCCTTCTGCGCCTTGGGGAAGAGAGCGGGGGAGGCTTCGAAGCGTTCGACGACGCGGCGGGCGTCATCGTGCTTGCCGACGGACTCCAGGAAGCGCACGGACTCGGGGGTGCCCATGCGGACCACCAGCGAGTAGATGGCGGGAATCAGGCCGATGGCCAGGGCCCAGCGCCAGCCGTTGGCCTGGGGAACGACAAAGGTGCCGATGACGGCGGCCAGAATCCAGCCGACGGCCCAGAATGCTTCAAGAGCGACCACGACGCGACCGCGGATGGAGCGGGGCGAGAACTCGGAGATGAGCGTGGAGGCCACGGGCAGCTCGGCACCCAGACCCAGGCCGACCAGGAAACGGAAGACGAGCAGTACACCCAGGGAGGTTGCCAGGGCGGAGGCGCCGGTCGCCAAGCCGTAAATCAGCAGGGTGAGGGCGAAGATATAGCGGCGGCCGAGCTTATCGGCGAGCAGACCGCCGAAGGTTGCGCCGAGTGCCATGCCGGCGAAACCGATGGAGCCGAGCCAGGAAGCCTCGGTGGGGCTGAGGTGCCATTCCTTGAGGAGCGCGGCCATGACGAAGGAGATAAGGCCTACGTCCATGGCGTCGAGTGCCCAGCCGAGGCCCGAGATGCCCAGGAGCTTGCCGTGGGCGCGGGTGAAGGGGAGGTTTTCGAGGCGCTCGTTGAGAGTGGGTGCGGCGTTGCGTTCCGTGGCGGGCGCAGCGGCGTTGGTGCTGGATGAGTCCGTTGAGACGGGACGGGAGGAGGACACGGTGGTGGGTCGCTTCCTTAGTGTTTAGGCGTAATGCCGGTGAATTGTTTCCCCTACAGTGTATAAAGGTATTTTCGACTTGAACACTATAGAAACGAAAAAACGTGAAGATGACAAAAAATCTCATAGATTAAGAAATCCTTCACAGCCCCCGCCCAGCAGCAGATGATATTCTCTAACCAGCCCGCCGCTCGGCGAAACTCGCCGCCCGTTTGGAAGGACCACCCCTGAAAACCATCGAAGACGAAGTCAAGGAAAGCGAAACCAGCCGCTTTCACCGCTGGCTCGAAGCCCGCAAGGAGCGTATGAACGCGCATCCGGTCCTGCGGCACCTCTACAAGCCCCTCGTGATCGGTGTGGGTGCCTTCTGCTTCATCGCCGGGCTCATCATGCTCGTCACCCCCGGCCCCGGCTGGCTCTTCATCTTCATCGGCCTGGGCATCTGGGGCACCGAATTTCCCTGGGCCCGCCGCGCCAACCGATTCATGAAGCACGTGGTGCTCACCGCCTGGTACCGCTACCGCGCCTGGAGCCAGCAGCGTAAGGAACGCAAAGCCGCACGCAAGGCGGCCCGAGCTCAGCAACGCTAGAGCCCGCCTCACGCCTGCATCCCACCCGCCGGCGCTATTGACAGAGCAAAAGCCCTCGCCTCCATCCGCCGGCGCTATTGACAGAGCAAAAGCCCTCGCCTCCATCCGTCCGGGATGGAAAGCGAGGGCTTTCGTATGTGCTAATCAGCGAGCTTTAGAGCTTGCCCACGGCAATCTGCAGCATGCGGCGAATCGGCTCGGCGGCACCCCACAGCAGCTGGTCACCCACGGTGAACGCGCTAATGTACTCGGGGCCCATGGCCAGCTTGCGCACGCGGCCAACCGGAATCTCCAGGGAGCCGGAGGCGGCCACGGGGGTCAGCTGCTCCATCGAGGCCTCGCGCTCGTTCGGCACGAAGCGAACCCAGGGGTTATCCTCGGCGATGATACGCTCGATTTCCTCCAGCGGCAGGTCCTTCTTGAGCTTGATGGTCAGCGCCTGAGAGTGCGAGCGCATCGCGGCGATACGGACGCACAGGCCGTCCATGGTGACCTTATCGTCGGCGGAACGGCCCAGAATCTTGTTGGTTTCGACCTCAGCCTTCCACTCCTCACGGGACTGGCCGTTACCCAGATCCGAATCAATCCAGGGAATCAGGGAGCCGGAGAGCGGCACACCGAACTGGGTGGAATCCAGCTCGCCGGAACGCTGCTTGGCCAGAACCTTGCGGTCAATGTCCAGAATTGCGGATGCGGGGTCGTCCAGCTCGGCGGCCACCTCATTGCCCAGGTCGCGGAACTGTGCGAGCACCTCGCGCATGTGGCGGGCGCCGCCGCCGGAAGCGGCCTGGTAGGTCATGGAGGTTGCCCACTCGACCAGATCGTTCTTGAAGAGACCGCCCAGACCCATCAGCAGGCAGGAGACGGTGCAGTTGCCGCCGATGTAGTCCTTCACGCCGGAGGCCAGGCCGCGGTCGATGACGTCGCGGTTAATGGGGTCCAGCACGATGATGGAGTCATCGTTCATGCGCAGGGTAGAGGCGGCGTCAATCCACAGGCCGTCCCAGCCGGCCGCGCGCAGCTTCGGGTGCACGGCCTCGGTGTAGCCACCGCCCTGAGCGGTCACGATGATGGAGTGCTTGCGCAGCTCATCAATGTCGTAGGCGTCCTTCAGCTCGGACGGCTCGAGAACGCCGTCGAAGGTGGGCGCCTGGCCACCAACGTTAGAGGTGGTGAAGAAGACGGGGGTAATGCCCTCGAAGTCGCCTTCCTCAACCATGCGCTTCATGAGGACCGAGCCCACCATGCCGCGCCAGCCAACAAAACCTACAGAGTCACCGGGATTAAAGTTCATGGTTCCCAGTGTACTCTCAGGTTGGCGCATCCGGGATAACACCGTACAAAAAATCTGGTATTCGGAACGGAACATCCCGCGGAGGCGCGGAGCTTACCGCCGGGGCTTATCCTCGGGGCGCTCGGGGCGGGTTAAACGCTCAAGCCCGCGGCACTCCGGGTGAAGTATCCGCGGGCTTGAGATGCAGTTTACGGGATGCGTCCTTTAGGGGAGACGTTCGAGCCTCTGGAAGGAGAAGTACATGGGGTTCTTCGTGCCCGACTCATCGAGCAGATACCCCTTCTCGCTCTTCTCCCAGGCCGTCTCGGAGACCACGTGCCAGCATCCGTTCGGGGAGCCTACCGCGCAGTTTCCGTGAGAGTCCGCGAGCTGCAGTTCGGGCGCTCGCGTATCGCCGGTAATCTCGTTGCCTTCCTGGCAGTAGAAGAACGTACGCTCCACCACTTCCACCCGACCGAAGGCGGGCAGGTCGTTGCGGGAGAGCGCCTCCGCGTACACGGAACCGCCGCCAATAATCCAGGCATCAACGGTAGGGGTGTTAGCCGCGGTGCTTTCCGGCAGCTCGGGATTCGGCTCAATCGGTGCGCCCACGGCGTCGCGAGCCGCGTACAGGGCCGCATCCAGCGAGGGAACCCACAGGGCACCATCGCGTTCTTCAGCCTCAGAAACCGAACGGCTAATCACAATATTCGTGCGGCCCGGCAGCGGACGGAAACGCGGCGGGAAGGACTCCCACGTGCGGCGCCCCATGATGACCGGAGCCCCCAGGGTGACCGCCTTGAAGTGCGCCAAATCCTCCGGGGCGCGCCAGGGCATATCCCCCGCGCGGCCAATGACTCCGGCATCGGTTTGAGCCCAAATAGCACCCAGACAATACATCATGCCTCCTAGAGCTACCTGCAGTTAGACCGCAATCGGGGCGGCAATGCCCGGGTGGTGCTTGTAATCCACCAGCTCGAAGTCTTCGTACTCGTAATCGAAAATAGAAGGCTTCTTGGTTTTAATAACGAGCTTCGGGTACGGGTAGGGCTCGCGCGGCGGGTAGGGGTTGCCCTCCGGATCGGTGCCGTAACCCAGCTGCTTCTTCACCTGCTCCAGGTGGTTCGAGTAGATGTGGCAGTCACCGCCGGTCCACACGAACTCGCCCGGAACCATGCCCACCTCTTCGGCAATCAGGTAGGTCAGCAGGGCGTAGGAGGCGATGTTAAAGGGCACGCCCAGGAACATGTCCGCGCTACGCTGGTACAGCTGGCAGGAGAGCTCCTTCACGCCGTCCGGGCGCTCGTGCACGTAGAACTGGAAGAGCGCGTGACAGGGCGGAAGCGCCATGTTGTCCACCTCGACCGGGTTCCACGCCGAAACGATGTGGCGGCGCGAGGCGGGGTTGTTCTTGAGCGAGTCGATGACCTTGGCAATCTGATCGATCGTGCCTCCGTCGGGGGTCGGCCAGGAACGCCACTGCACGCCGTACACCGGACCCAAGTCACCGTTCTCGTCGGCCCATTCATCCCAAATGGTCACGCCGCGCTCCTGCAACCAGCGGACGTTCGAGGAACCGCGCAGGAACCACAGCAGTTCAATTGCCACCGACTTAAAGTGCACGCGCTTGGTGGTAATCAGCGGGAAGGAATCCCGCAGGTCGAAGCGCATCTGGCGGCCAAACACGCCGAAGGTGCCGGTGCCGGTGCGGTCGGAACGCTGAGCGTCGGCGGCGATGGCGTCCTTGTTTTCCTCCAGGATGTCGCGCAGAAGATCTTCGTACGGGGTGGGGATGGGTGCGTCGCTCATGATAAGCCTTCGTGGTAGTCCGTGCGGGATGGCCGGGCGCGGTTCGTGCCGGGCCGTTTATCCATTGTAGAAGCGCGCGAACGCGCCGAGGAGTAAGAATCGGCGCGTTCGCGGTCAGAAGTTAAAAGCGGAGGGCTAGTCCAGGGCCGGGCGTACCCGCTCCACCGAAACGATGCGCGGGTTCTCACCCTCGGTCACCTGCAGCACCAGGGCATCGCCGGGCTCCAGGTAGGGGTCGGCGGCCGGCAGGATATCAGCGGGCGATCCCTCCCACAGGTGCTCGCCCAGAACCTCCATGACGATGGGCAGCACGGGGCGGTGCGTGCACAGCAGCGAGGGGGCGTCCTTCTCGAAGAGGGAGGCCACGGTACGGGTCGTGCGCGCCGGGTGACGCTGAGCGCCGGCCTCCGAGAGGGACTTCTTCTCCTTGACCGCCACGCCGTGCTCCACGGAGTAGGGGGTCACCGTCTGCAGGCAGCGCAGCCACGGCGAGGAGAGGATTCGGTTGGGCGCCCAGGCGGCGTACAGGCCGCTGGAGGCGAGGGCCTGGCGCTTACCGGTGCCGGCCAGCGGGCGGTCATCCTCGGCTGCGGCCCAGTGCGAACGCGGCTTGGCCTTCGCGTGGCGGGCAATGATGACGGGGCGGGTGCGCAGCGCATCCGCCTCGCGCAGAGCCTCGAGGGAATCCAGCGGGCCTAGATCATCACGGTTGGTCAGCAAGGCGCGGGCCACCTCGGGGGTCACCCAGCGCAGCTCGTCCACTTCACCCTCATCGGCCAGGGCGAGAGCACCCTCGGGAAGCTGAGCGGACCAGTAGAAGACATCCTTGGGGCGGCCGCCCACGGGGTAGGAGGTGACGGCCAACGGCACGCCCAGGGTCACCTGCAGGCCCACTTCCTCACGAATCTCGCGGATTGCGGTTTCTGCGAGGGACTCGCCCGGGTCCTGCTTGCCCTTGGGCCAGGACCAGTCGTCGTAGTTGGGTCGGTGAATGATGAGCAACTCGAAGACATCGTCGCGCACGCGCCAAATCAGCGCGCCGGCAGCAACGATTTCTGCGGTGTTGGCGGGGGAACGGTCGACGCTGTTCACCGCGTCGAAGCGTCGGGCCGAGTAGTAGATGGAGGAGGAATCCTGCGGGGCCATGTCTCTCTAGTCCTTGGTGGTTGGGTCTGCACGGCGCGGTGGAAGCGCCGGGTTCCGCGTCTTATTGTACGGGAGAAAAACCACAACCTGTCACCTTGACGTAACCTTCTGTTCACCTTTGCGTCCGGGTTGCATTCGGGTTATGTCTGGGTGGGCGTGCGGGAACCGGCAAACCGACGCAGGATAGCGAAGGAGCCCCGCTCCCCACCGTACGGGGTGGGAAGTGGGGCTCCTTGTGGAAGGGACGATACCGGCCTAGACCTTGTCCACGTTCTTACGCGAGCGCGAACGCAGGTAGTAGGACTGCACATCCTGCAGGGGCTTGCCCTCGCTATCGGTGTTGTGACGGGTCCAGGTGCCGTCCGCGGCCAGGTGCCAGGTGCGCGAGGAATCACTCATGTAGGTGGTGAACATATCGAGTAGGTACTTGATGTGGCGCGGATCCTTGATCTGTACGAGCGCCTCGATGCGGCGGTCCAGGTTGCGGTGCATCATGTCGGCCGAGCCGATGTACACGACCGGATCGCCCGCATTCTCGAAGGCGAACACACGCGAGTGCTCCAGGAAGCGGCCCAGAATCGAGCGCACACGAATGTTTTCGCTCAGACCGGGAACGCCGGGGCGCAGGGCACAGATACCGCGTACGACCACATCCACCGGCACGCCCGCCTGGGAAGCGCGGTAGAGCGAGTCGATGACGGCTTCGTCCACCATCGAGTTGCACTTGATCTGAATCTTGGCCGGCTTACCCGCCTGGTGGTTCTCAATCTCGCGGTCGATGCGCTCAATCAGGCCGCTACGCAGGGAGCGGGGTGCAACCAGCAGCGACTTGTAGCTGGTCTTCGGGGCGTAGCCGGAGAGCTGGTTGAACAGGCGCGAGACGTCCTCGCAAATCTGCTCGTCGCAGGTGATGATGCCCAGGTCCTCGTAGAAACGGGCCGTGGAGGGGTGGTAGTTACCGGTGCCGATGTGGGCGTAACGACGCAGGTGGTTGCCCTCGCGGCGCACCACCAGGGAGAGCTTGCAGTGCGTCTTCAGACCCACGATGCCGTACACCACGTGTACGCCGGCGCGTTCGAGCTTGCGAGCCCACGAGATGTTGGCCTCCTCGTCGAAGCGGGCCTTAATCTCGACCAGCGCCACGACCTGTTTGCCGGCCTCGGCGGCCTCAATCAGGGCGTCCACGATGGGGGAATCGCCGCTGGTGCGGTACAGGGTCTGCTTGATGGCCTGCACGCGCGGGTCGGCGGCGGCCTGAGCCAGGAAAGCCTGCACACTGGTGGCGAAGGAATCGTAGGGGTGGTGCAGCAGCACGTCGTGGTCGCGGGCTGCGGCGAAGACATCCGCTTCCTTGGCGGTCTCGGCGGCGTTGAGCCAGCGGGAGGTGTGCGCAATGTGCTTGGGGTAGTGCAGCGCCGGACGGTTGGCGCGCACGATGGCACTCAGACCACGCAAATCCAGCGGGGCCGGCAGGCGGTACACCTCGGACTCGTCGATGTTCAGTTCAGAAATCAGCAGGTCGAGGATGGTGGGGTTAATAGTATCCTCAACCTCCAGACGCACCGGCGGGCCGAAGCGGCGGCGCAGAAGCTCCTTCTCCAGGGCCTTCAGCAGGTTCTCGGCGTCGTCCTCTTCCACCTCGAGATCCTCGTTACGGGTCACGCGAAAGACGTGGTGCTCCACAACCTCCATGCCGGGGAAGAGCGTGTCGAGATGCTCCGCGATGATGTCCTCAAGCGGAATGTAGCGGCTCTCGCGGCCGGCGGTGTTGGCGGCGCGGGCACCGTCCACGGAGACCATACGGTCCAGCTGATCGGGTACCTTGACGCGGGCGAAAAGCTCCTTGCCGGTCTGCGGGTTGCGCACCAGCACGGCAAGGTTGAGCGAAAGACCCGAGATGTAGGGGAAGGGGTGAGCCGGGTCCACGGCCAGCGGGGTCAGAATCGGGAAGATGTCGCGCATGAAATCCTGGCGCAGGCGTACCTTGGCGTCGGTGTCCAAATCCTCCCAGCTCACGATGCGGATGTTCTGCTCCTCCAGGGCGGGCAGCACCTGCTCGTGGAATACCTTGGCGTGGCGCTCCTGCAGCTTGTGGGCGTGCTCGGCGATCTCCTCCATCTGCTCCTCGGGGCTCAGACCGGCGGCGGAGGGCACGGCCAGCCCGGTGGCGATGCGGCGCTTCAGGCCGGCCACGCGCACCATGAAGAACTCGTCGAGGTTGGACGCGACGATGGACAGGAAGTTCAGGCGCTCCAGCAGGTACAGGTCCGGATCCTCCGCCAGCTCCAGCACGCGGGTGTTGAAGTCGAGCCAGCTGCTCTCGCGGTCGAAGAAACGCTCGGGGCCGAACTCTTCCTCCAGGCTGAAGTAGGATCGCTTCTCGCCCTTCTCGATGCGGTCGCCGCGGGAGTCCGCGCGCTCGATCTTGGAGATGTCGTTGCCGATGTGGATAACGCCGGTCATGGGCGCCGGCTCGGTGGGCTTGGGTTTGGGTGCCTTATTCAGACCGTTAGGGGCGGGTACCATACTGTACTTCCTTTCCTGTGTAGTGGTTAGCTAAATCGGTGGGCGCACCCGCGGCTGCGCGCCGGGGCGGGCCCGGCATGTAATGAGGCCTGAGCGGGCTCGCGTGCGGGAGGGCTAGGCGGCGTGACCGGGAGCGTACATACGGTCCACCGTGGCCACGCTGAATCCCAACGAGGTGTACAGCGAGTAGGCCGCAGTGTTGTCGGCATCCACGTAGAGCTCGATGGCGTGCAGGGGCTCGCCCGACTCGTCGGCGGCCAACGCCAGGTAGGCCAGCGCTCGCAGGGTCAGGGTGCGGCCCAAGCCGCCTCCCTGCGAGTCGGGGTTCACTCCCACCACGTAGATTTCGCCGGCGGGGGAGAGCTCGCCCCTCACCTGCCCGGTCGGAATCTTGGTCCAGGTAAACGCAGCAATCGAAGCGTCGTCTTCCTTCTCGGAGGCGATGAAGAAGCCCTCGGGACGGAACCAATCGGAGCCGGTGCGCTCGCGCAAATCGGCCAGGGTGAGCTTGCCCTGCTCCGGGTGGTGCGCAAAGGCGGCCGCGTTGACCCGCAGCCAGGGGAACTCGTCCGCGCCCGTGTAGGTTCGCATCCGCAGGTTCTCGGGGAGCGCGCGCGCGTCGGAGCGTTCAACGAGGTCCTCGCGGGTTGACTCGTCCAGCGGCAGAACCATCTTGTACAGAACGCGCACCGGGCTGAACCCGTGCAGGGTCGCGAAGGCGTGCGCGGGGGTTTCGATGCCGGTGTCGTTGGCGCTTCCGTGCACCCAGAGGCGGTATCGCACGGCATCCTCCCCGAGCTGACGGACGGCGTGCTCGAAGAACGCGCTTCCCGCGCCGCGACCGCGGTAGGCGGGGGCCACGGCCGCCTCGATGACGCCGCCGTCCTCATCGGAGATGGGAGTGAGGGCCACGAAGGCGGCCGCGATGGTGCCGCCGTCCTCGGCCAGGAAGAGGCGGGGAGGGGTGAGGGGGCGCTCGCGCAGGGCCTTGGTGAGTTCGATGCGGGTCTGCTCGGAGAACGCCGAGACGCCGTCGTGGAGCGCAACCTCGCGGGCAAAAGTATCGAAACGGTCCAGCAGCTCGGCGGTGAGTGCGGGTTCGGTGTAGACAAGGTCGGTTGAGGGAGGGGTTGTCTGACTGGTGGCCATCATTGCCTTCTTTCGTAGCCTTCCCTTTAACTCTACCGGGGAATATTGTTCTTTGAAGAGTTTGGTCTAGGTTACGAACGAATATGACGGGAACCGACCGTCCTACGCCCCTCGCGTGTCGGTTAACGGGTCGAGCTGAAGGAATATCCCACGTTGCGGACGGTCGAAATCATCTGCTCGTGCTCGGTGCCCAGCTTCGATCGCAGGCGACGCACGTGCACGTCGACCGTGCGGGTGCCGCCGTAGTAGGAATCGTAGCCCCAGACCTCCGAGAGCAGCTGCGCGCGCGAGAAGACGCGGCCCGGGTGCATGGCCATGAATTTGAGGAGCTCAAACTCCTTGAAGGTCAGGTTGAGCGCGGCCCCGGAGAGATGTGCCGAATAGGCCTGCGTGTCGATAACCAGGTTGCCGGCCCGGATGATGCGTTCCTGCGTCGAATCGTCCTGGGGCTCGGCCTCACTCACGATGGCCAGGCGCAACCGAGCGTCCATTTCGGAGGGGGAAGCCTGATCCGAAACGATGTCGTCCACCTGCCAGGAGGAGGCAACCGCCGCCATACCACCCTCGTTAAGAAGCGCGATGAGGGGGAGCTGTAGGCCGGATGCACGGAGCAGCTGGGCGCTGTGGCGAGCCTGCACGAGCGCGGTGCGGGCATCCAGTATGACCAGGTCAAACCCCTGATCCTCGAGGACCTTATGCGCCGTGTCGAGGGGGAAGAGCTGCACCCGGTGGCTGAGGAGGCTCAGAGAGGGAACGACGTCCTGAGCCGTGGTGTCGCTCAGAAGCGCAATACGGTACACGTTCTCTCCCTTCCTACACGTCACGCGGCGGCTTGATAAATCTCTTCTAGTGTACCCGCCCGGCCCCCAACCGCCGGGAGCGGCGCCAGCCTCAGACTAAGGACACCCCGCCGCCAGCCCCCCCGTGCGCTCTTTCGCGCTGGGGCGTGTGGTAGCTTTAAGACATGGATAACAATCTTATGGCTCTCGAAGCTTTCTTCATGGTGCTGATGGCTATCATCTCCGTGTGCATCGCAATCGGTGCTTTCGCGGTGTTGCGCGGCCTCTTCAGCGGTCAGAAGTAATCTTCCGATAAGGGCAGAAGCATAAGCCTGACATAGGGCATTGGGCGGTTCGCGAGCCGCCCGCGCCAATGACGGCGTAAACCCCCGTCCGGGTTCATCCGGGCGGGGGTTTCCTATGCCTGTTTTCTCCGGTGGGCTACCGGCGGTAGGCTTCTGGGCCGCTGGCGAACTCGTAACATATCTCTATCCGTTACCTGCCCTAGCCGGTAAAATGTGGGTATGGCTATTGAAATTCCTTCCAACCTAACCCCTGAACTCGTTCCCTTTGCGTGGCTCCTCGGCACCTGGGAAGGCACCGGAACCATGTGGTACGAGGGTCAGGAAAACACCCCCTTCGGCCAGATTATTACCTTTGAGCAGGATGGCCTGCCCTTCATTGAGTACCGCGCCGAATCTTTCCTCCTCGACGACGAGGGTAAGAAGCTCCGTCCCATCACCGTAGAGACCGGCTTCTGGCAGATCGATCGCCCGCTCACCGATGCCGACGGCGGCTTCGGCATCGTGCCCAAGGACGTTGTTCCCGCCTTCGCCGACGCGGAGAGCGTCGAGACCCTGCGTAACGAGGACGACGGCTTCTCCCTGCTCGCAACCATCGCCCACCCCGGCGGTATCAGCGAGAACTACGTGGGCATGGTTAAGGGCCCGGTCGTGCGCATGCAGACCGGCAACCTGCTGCGCGACGAGATTTCCCACGAGTACGCCGGCTCGGTGCGCCTGTGGGGCCTGGTCAACGGTAACCTCATGTGGGACTGGGAGATTGCGGACGCCGAGGGCAAGTTGCACAAGCACGCTTCCGCCGAGCTGCGCAAGACCTCCTCGATGACCGGCGATTCCTTGGGAACCTCGATGTTCGGTTCCCTGGACGGCGAAGAGCCCACCGGCGAGCCTTCCGATAAGCCCGCCGCCGAATAGTTTGTGCCAATCATCAGAGCCTGCCCCGCTCCCCGGTGGGGTGGGTTCTTTCGTGTGAAAGGTTTCCTCCGTGACTGAATCTTTGACCGACCCGGTCCGGGCCGAACAGGACCGGACCGCACGCCTCGCAAGCCCCCTGCTTTCGGTGAGCGGGGCTTTCGCCGCCGGCGGCCCCGACGAGGGTGTGGCGGCCCACTACGGCGACCCCATCCACGAGCAGCGAGCCCTGAGCCGCGACCGTTCCGCCGGGGCGGACGAACCCCTGGTGGTGGTAGACCGCTCGTCCCTGGGTATCGTGCGAGTGACGGGCCCGGACCGCCTGACCTGGCTGACCTCCATCGCCTCGCAGATTCTGAGCGATATGAAGGCCGGCGATAGCCGTGAATTCCTGCTGTTGACCCCGCAGGGACGCATCGAATACGCCCCCGCAGCCTTCGAAGACGGTGAGGCCCTCTGGCTCATCGTCGAGGGTGACCAGGCCGAATCCCTGGAGGAGTACCTCAACCGCATGAAGTTCATGTTGCGCGTCGAGATTCAGAATCTCAGCGACGAGTACGCGGTGCTCGAGACGAGCCGCGATCCCCGCGGTGCTGATGGAGTAGTACATCCGGCCCTGGCCGCGGCGCTCGCCGGTGCCTCCGCCGAAGGCCTGCCGGTGTGGGAGGACCCCTGGAACACCCCCGCCCCGGGTGGCTACCGCTACGACGAGGCCGGGGATGCGCACCCGGGCGCCGACTACGTGCGGTTCTGGACGATTATTCCCCGCGGGACGCTGAACGCCCTGGCGGAGAACCGCGAGGGCGTTCGCCTCGCGGGTGTATGGGCCGCCGAGGCCCTGCGCATCGAGGCCTGGCGTCCCCGCTACGGCACCGAGGTGGATGACAAGAGTATTCCGCAGGAGCTGGACTACTCCCGCACTGCGGTGCACTTCGATAAGGGATGCTACAAGGGGCAGGAGACGGTCGCGCGCGTGCACAACCTGGGCCGCCCGCCGCGCCGCCTGGTATTCTTGGACATCGATGGTTCGGAGCACACCCTGCCGGCCGTCGGTAGTGAGCTCTTCGTGGAGGGCAAGGCCCGCCCGGTTGGCCGTATCACTTCGGTGGCGCTGCACCACGAGGCCGGGCCCATCGCCCTGGCCGTCATTAAGCGTGGCGTTGATTCGAAGGCGCCCCTGCGCGCGGTAGACGGTGGGGATTTCCTGCCCGACGGGTCCCCGGCACCGGCCACGGAGTATGCGGTGGCTCAGACGACTGTGGTTTCGCCCGATTCGGGCGAGGTGGCGCGCCGCTCCCTCTCCGGCCAGGAGTTCTTGAAGCGTTAGAAACCGACTCTCTGTTCTTTCTGGAAGCGTAGAAACCGCTGAGGCGGGCACTCGCGATGGAGTGCCCGCCTCAGCGGTTTTGTGTACGGGGAGCGGCTTAGCGGCCGAAGAGAACGGAGGCCTCGTCCCAACGTTCCTGCGGAACGGACTTCAGGCCGTCCAGAGCCTCTTCCAGCGGCACGTACTTGACGACGGTGCCCTGGACCGAAACCATCTTGCCCCACTGCTTCTGGGCAACCATGTCCACGGCGCCCATGCCCAGGCGGGTTGCCAGCACGCGGTCGAAGCCGGTGGGGGCGCCACCGCGCTGGATGTGGCCGAGGATGGTGTTACGGGTCTCGATGCCGGTCATGCGTTCGATTTCGTGGGTCACGTATTCACCAATGCCGCCGAGGCGCGGACGACCGTCCTTCTCGGTGCCCTTGTTGGCCATGACATCGTCGAAGCCCTCGGGGATGAAGCCCTCGGCAACGACGACCAGGGGAGAGCGGCCGCGGTCGTGTACCTCGGTGACCCACTCGGCGACCTGGTCCATGGAGACCTTGACCTCGGGAATCAGGATGGCGTGTGCGCCTGCCGCCATGCCGGAGTGCAGCGCAATCCAGCCGACGTGACGACCCATGACCTCTGCGACCATGCAACGGTGGTGCGACTCACCGGTGGTGCGGATGCGGTCCATAGCCTCGGTTGCGATGGAGACTGCGGTATCGAAACCGAAGGTGTAGTCGGTCGCGCGCAGGTCGTTATCAATGGTCTTGGGCACGCCGATGACGGGCAGGCCGGCGTCGGCCAGGCGCTTGGCGCCGGCGAGGGTGCCTTCACCGCCGATGGCGACGATGGCGTCGATGCCGTGACGCTCCATCATGATTTCGATGTTTTCGGGGCCGCCGTTGGGGCCGTCGAAGGGGTTGGTACGGGAGGTGCCGATGATGGTACCGCCCTGGGCTGCCAGGCCGCGGACCTTCTGGCGGGGCAGGTCCATGTAGTCGCCCTCGACGACGCCTCGCCAGCCGTCACGGAAGCCGACGAATTCGTAACCGTACTTCTTGACACCGTTGAGCACGGCACCTCGAATGACAGCGTTCAGGCCGGGGCAGTCGCCGCCGGAAGTAAGCAGACCGATCTTCATGTTGGCTCCTTGTGAATGTCTGCGCGTCGGGGGTGTGTTGCGCGCGTATATAACTATGGCCTCCACGAAGTCGGCACGCACGAAAGTGCCGCTCGGGAGGTCATTCTCTTGGTCTCTATTTTAGCGGGGTTTGGGATGTGTGGGTAGTGGTGGATTGGGGTGGGAATGGCCTCATTCCGGCATAAAAGTTCAGGTGCTTTACACCCTCAGTCGGCATATTTTGAGCGGGTGATTGCCGCATCCGCGCCCTGACAACGAAGAGAGGCCCGGGGCCTGCCTCCGCCGCAGCGGTAGAGGCAGGCCCCGGGCGCTCAAAAAATATTTAACGATTCATGAAACGCACTCGCGAGAGGCGACTAATCGCGCGCACGACCCAGTAGTTCCTGCAGGCGGGCAACGCCCTCGGCCAGGTCGTCATCTCCCAGGGCGTAGGACAGGCGCAGGTAGCCGCTGGGGCCGAAGGCCTCGCCGGGGACAACGGCAACTTCGGCCTTCTCGAGGATGAGCTCGGCGAGCTCGGCGCTGGTCTGCGGGCGTACGCCGTCGATTTCCTTGCCCAGCAACTCGCGAACGTCCGGGTAGGCGTAGAACGCGCCGGTGGGAACGGGGCAGTGCACGCCCTCGATAGCGTTGAGGCCCTCGACGATGGCGCGGCGGCGGCGGTCGAAGGCGGCGTGCATGACCTTCACGTCGTCCTGCGGGCCGGTCAGAGCGGCCAGGGCGGCACGCTGGGCGATGTTATTGACGTTGGAGGTCATGTGCGACTGCAGGTTAGAAGCCGCCGCGATAACGTCGCGAGGACCAATCATCCAGCCCACGCGCCAACCGGTCATGGCGTAGGTCTTGGCCACACCGTTGAGGATTACGCAGCGATCGGCCAGCTCGGGCACAGCCTTCAGAATCGAGACCGAGTCGGCGTCATCGTAGGTGAGGTGCTCGTAGATCTCGTCGGTCAGAACGAAGATGCCCTTCTCCAGAGCCCACTGGCCGATGGCGCGGGTTTCCTCTTCGGTGTACACGGCACCGGTCGGGTTGGAGGGGGAGACGAAGATGAGCGCCTTGGTTGCGGGGGTGTAGGCTTCCTCGAGCTGCTCGACGGTGACCTTGTAGTGCTGGTCGCTACCGGCAAAAACCTCGATGGGGTTACCGCCGGCCAGGCGGATGCATTCGGGGTAGGTGGTCCAATAGGGAGCCGGCAGCAGAACGTCGTCGCCCTCGTCAATGACCGTGGCGAAGGCCTGGTATACGGCCTGCTTGCCGCCGTTGGTCACGATGACCTGGGAGGGATCGACCTCAACGCCGGAGTCGCGCAGGGTCTTGTCCGCGATGGCCTTCTTCAGCTCGGGCAGGCCGGAGGCGGGGGAGTAGCGGAAGTTCTTGGGGTCCTTCAACGCTTCGTGGGCGGCATCCACAATGTGTGCGGGGGTAGCAAAGTTGGGTTCGCCGGCGCCGAAGCCGATGACGGGGCGTCCCTGAGCCTTGAGTGCTTTGGCCTTTGCATCAACGGCAAGGGTTGCGGAGGGTGCAATGGCACCGATACGGCTGGAAATGCGCGCCATGGGGGCTCTCTTCTCTCTTATTGTGTGTAGCGGGGGCGAAACGCCGGTGAGGTCGTAGCCGGCGGGCCCGTTGGAGGGCGTACGGGTGCGTCACCTCGTGCGTTCCTCGTGTGTAAAGATGCGTTCTTCCTTATAGGATACGGGGCATCGCCGGAGATAGGATACCTCCGAAAGAAAGAATGGACAGCCTTTTTCTGAAAAAATATTGCGTTTTGGAGTTGCACGAGCGCGTCGGCATGGTTTAGAGTTAGTTCTGCACCCGCAAGGGTGTAATTGTTTGCCCCTCTAAAGCCCACTGGCTTAGGAGGCAATGGAGGAGCGAACGAGTGAGAAGCAACTCTCACACCGAAGCTCAGGCTTCAAAGGGTGGTGGCTCAATTGGTAGAGCAGCGGTCTCCAAAACCGCAGGTTGCAGGTTCGAGTCCTGTCCGCCCTGCTCAAATTGCCTCAATAAACGATTGTACGCCCGCACTCCGGGCGTACTTTTTTAGATACAGAAAGGGGCAGAAGAAATGGCATCGTCTGCTACTGCCACTCAGGCTGCTGAGTCTGGCGCATCCTCAAAGAGCGATGAGAAGCGCGGTTTCTTCGGCCGTATTTTTGCATTCCTTCGCGAAGTTATCGCGGAGTTGAAGAAGGTTACCACTCCCACCGGACGCGAGCTGATTGGTTACTTCCTCGCGGTTCTGCTGTTCGTCGTGGTGATGCTCCTGCTGATTTCCGGCCTGGATTATCTGTTCGGCCAGGGAGCATTCTGGATCTTTGGTAACGGAACGATTCAGCGTAACTAGCTAACCGATACCGAGCGCATCCCCGGTGGGGTGTTGCGCTGAGTATCATAATTTTTCCCGGATTATTGATCGGTGCTGCGTATGCAGTGCAGCCAGATCGTAAGCGATAGAAAGTAGGAGCGACGTGTCCGAGCAGGAACTGGTATCCGAGATTGAAGAGGTCGAGGTAGCCGCTGCTGAGGCTGCCGAAGAGGCCGAAGCTGTCGAGCAGCTGGCCGAGGAGGCTACCGAGGCTGTTGAGGCAGCCGAGGAAGTTGCCGAGGTGGCTGAGGAAGTCGACGCTCTGGAAGAATTCAAGTCGAAGTTGCGCCGTCAGGTGGGCGATTGGTACGTGGTGCACACCTACTCGGGTTACGAGAACAAGGTGAAGACCGGTATCGAGACCCGTATCCAGAACCTCGAGGCCGAGGATGAGATCTTCGAGGTCCAGGTTCCCATGGAGACCGTGGTCGAGTTCAAGAACACCGTGAAGAAGACCATCCGCCGCGTGCGCGTTCCCGGCTACGTGCTGGTCCGTATGGAACTGACCGACCACTCGTGGGGCGTTGTGCGCCACACCCCGGGCGTGACCGGCTTCGTGGGCCAGGATGCGTACAACCCGGTTCCGCTGCGCATGGAGGAGGTCTTCGAGATGCTCCTGCCCGTCTTCGAGGAGCAGCAGCAGAGCCAGGGCCTGCCCGTCTCCAAGCCCGTCGTTGAGTCCGACTACACCGTGGGTGAGAACGTCCGCGTGAAGTCCGGCGCATTCGAAGGTATGGACGCCACCGTGTCCGAGATTAAGGCCGAGGCTCAGCAGATTGTCGTGATGATTTCCGTCTTCGGCCGCGACACCCCCGTGACCCTGAGCTTCACCGAGATCGAGAAGATCTAGCGAGGCTGTAGCGCATGAGCGAGCCCGGTACCCGAAAGGGGCCGGGCTCGCTCTGCGTTAACCCGCATCTTTTCATTCCCGCCGCCGGTCGTTCGTTCCGGCGCGCGCCTCCGATATTAGTGAATACCGATGAACACTGGATTAAGCGGCGGATTAACGCTAAAATTTTGGTTTGTGTATGCGCACGTCACGCTTTCGTGCGCGCACGCCGATGGCCGCGCCACGGTCATCACCCTGCCGGCGTACGCTCCTGTGCGTCGGTTCCCAGCTAAGAAAAGGACCCTACATTGGCTCCCAAGAAGAAGGTCACTGGCCTCATTAAGCTGCAGATCCAGGCAGGCGCCGCTAACCCGGCTCCCCCCGTCGGCCCGGCACTGGGCTCGCAC
The DNA here is from genome assembly GCF_001813965.1 of Rothia sp. HMSC072E10. Taxonomy (NCBI): domain Bacteria; kingdom Bacillati; phylum Actinomycetota; class Actinomycetes; order Micrococcales; family Micrococcaceae; genus Rothia; species Rothia sp. HMSC072E10. The sequence goes on from NZ_KV814486.1 coordinate 196,636, forward strand.
GGTGTGAACATCATGGAGTTCTGCAAAGCATACAACGCTGCAACCGAGTCGCAGCGCGGTAACATCATCCCCGTTGAGATTACCGTCTACGAGGATCGCTCCTTCACCTTCATCACCAAGACCCCTCCGGCTGCCCAGCTGATCAAGAAGGCTGCTGGCGTTGCTAAGGGTTCCGCTGTTCCCCACACCACCAAGGTTGGCTCGCTGACCGAGGCTCAGGTGCGCGAGATCGCAGAGACCAAGATGCCCGACCTGAACGCAAACGACCTGGATGCAGCATCCAAGATCATCGCAGGTACCGCTCGTTCCATGGGTATCACCGTCGAGTAATTTCGGTTCGCCGAATAGCCGAGTGATCGGCACCGTAGATTTTTCTACACAGAACTTGTAAATGCCCGTCGAGTGACGGGATGTGGCAGAGCCGAGCGCGGCTCACGAGACCACAACTGCATAAGGAGAAAAGCAGATGGCAAAGCGCAGCAAGGCGTACAAGGCAGCTGTAGCCAAGATTGAAGAGGGTAAGCTCTACACCCCCGCCGAGGCAGTCGCCCTGGCGAAGGAGACCTCTTCCACCAAGACCGACGCAACCGTTGAGGTTGCAATGCGTCTGTCCGTTGACCCCCGTAAGGCAGACCAGATGGTTCGCGGTACCGTGAACCTGCCCCACGGCACCGGTAAGACCGCTCGCGTGGTCGTTATCGCAGCAGGCCCCAAGGCTGCTGAGGCCGAGGCAGCTGGCGCTGACTTCGTTGGCTCCGACGACCTGATCGCAAAGATCGCCGGCGGCTGGACCGACTTCGACGCAGCGGTTGCAACCCCCGACATGATGGGCAAGGTTGGTCGCCTGGGTAAGATCCTGGGTCCCCGTAACCTGATGCCGAACCCCAAGACCGGTACCGTGACCATGGATGTTGCAAAGGCTGTTGCAGACATCAAGGGCGGTAAGATCGACTTCCGTGTTGACCGTAACTCCAACCTGCACTTCATCATCGGTAAGGCTTCCTTCACCGCTGAGCAGCTCGAGGAGAACTTCCAGGCAGCGCTGGAAGAGATTAACCGTCTGAAGCCCTCTTCGGCTAAGGGTCGTTACATCTCCAAGGCAACCGTTGCTACCACCTTCGGCCCCGGTATCCCCGTTGATCCGGCTTCCGTTGCTGCCTAAGGTATGCACCTGTAGCGTCTAGCATTCGCTAGTGATCGCCCCCGACGTTTAGGCGTCGGGGGCGATTTTTTGTGCATGATTTTGTCTATGTGAGGATTCAAAACACAGTGTGAAGATTCAAGACATTGCGTGACCGGCGTCAGTTAAAGTGCGTCATGGACTTCCAGTTTTTATAGGCTTAAAACGTAGAATGAACTCCTGGCCGTGATTACCCCGGCACCTCTAAAACCGATGGCGGAGGAAGCCCAAGCGCTTCCTATCCGCTCCCAATCTATGACGAGAGATAGAACCCATGTCTTCTTCCACCCAGAACGCGCAGCTGGCCCGTTGCGGCCTCAGCCTGCCGGTCAACTATTTTGCCGTGGCACTGGGCACCGGGGCCCTGGGTGCGGCCTGGCGTACTGGTGCTTCGAAGGGTATGGCGCCTGACTGGGTGGGTGAGAGCATCCTGGCTTTTAACGCCGTGGTGTGGCTGCTCCTTGTGGGTTTCCTGGTTCACGCGGTGGTGAAGTACCGCGCATGGGTGTGTAGTTTTTGGGAGCATCCGGCGCGTACTTGCTTCTTTTCGCTGATTCCGGCGACGACGGCGCAGGTGGGCGCGGCTCTCTACCCGTATGCGGAGGTTCCGGCTCTCACGCTGGTTGTGCTGGGCGCTGTGGGTCAGTTGTATTTCGCCTCTCATCGTATTGCCGGTACGTGGCGTGGCGGGCATGCACCTGAGGCAACCTCACCGGTGCTGTATCTGCCGACGGTTGCGACAAACTTCGCGACTGCTACGGCGATGGGCTTTGTGGGTTGGCATGATATGGCGATGCTCTTCTTCGGCGCGGGCCTGATTTCGTGGTTTAGCATTGAGGGCGCGATTCTGAGCCGCCTGCGCACCCTGACCCCCTTGCCGCAGGGGGAGCGCGGCATTATTGGTATCCAGATGGCACCGCCTTTTGTGGGTGGTAACGCCTACCTTGCGGCTAACGGTGGCACGGTGGATTGGTTCTTCCTGGTGCTGACCGGCTACGGCATTTTGCAGCTGATTTTCCTGATGCGTCTGCTCCCTTGGGTGCTTGAGGGTGGCTTCTCGATGAGCATGTGGGGCTTCTCCTTCGGTATGGGTTCCATGGTTGCGGGCGGTATTCGCTTGACGGCGGTTGGCATGCTGGGGTTCGTGGGCCCCGTCTTGACTGTGGCGGGGACTGCTTTCTTGATTTTCCTGTGGGCGGGTACGCTGTACTTGGCTGTGAAGGGACGCCTGTTGGTGCGCCCGAACTAAGGTTCCCGTGTGAGGTGCCGGCGTGAAGTTAGTGCGCTGTTGTATGACGGCGCTTATCTTCTGCGCCTATGCCGTGGGTGGGTTTCGGCGATAATGGGGGAATGACTTCTGCATCCTATTCTTCTGCCGCGGCGGAGCCTTTTGAGGGCCTGCGTATTCGAGGCGTCGCGAAGACCTTTGGCGCCGGTACGACGGTTCTGAATGAGATTGACCTGGATGTGCACCCCGGCGAGTTGATTTCGCTGGTTGGTTCCTCGGGTACCGGTAAGTCAACGCTTCTTCGCATTATTGCCGGCCTGGAGGACCCCACGACGGGTCGGGTGACCTACGGCGGTCAGCCTCTGGAGCGCGGCTCGGTGGGTGTGGTGTTTCAGCGTCCCATTCTGTACCCGCACCTGAGCGTGAAGGATAATGTTCTCTTCCCCACGCGTCTGCATGGTTTTTCCGGTGAGGCCGATATTGACTATTACCGCGAGCTGCTGGCAGCCCTGAAGCTTGAGGGCTTGGAGAACCGCAAGCCTTCGCAGCTGTCGGGCGGTCAGGCCCAGCGCGTGGGCATTGCCCGAGCCCTTATCCGTCGTGCTCCCGTGGTTCTTTTTGACGAGCCCTTGGCCAGCGTTGACGAGGAGATGAGCGCGAGCATCCGAGCCGATATTGTGCGCCTGCACGAGCGTTACGGTTTCACCGGCTTGTACGTGACTCACGATCAGAACGAGGCGCTCATGCTGGGTCACCGTGTGGCGGTCATGGACTCCGGCTACCTGGTGCAGGTGGATACCCCGGGTCGTCTTTTGGACTATCCTCACACCCTGCAGGTGGCGAAGCTGCTTTCGGCCCCCGCGCTGAATCTGCTGGATATCGAACCGGAGGATTCCCTGCCCGCCGATTGCCGCTTGGCGATTCGTGCCTCCTCCTTCTACGAATTGGGTGGGGGAGAAGCCGAACAATCGCACGGTGTCCTGTCGGCGCAGGTTCTGGGGCAGCGTCACCTGGTGGGCGGTATGCTCTACCGCGCGGCTCTGAATGAGACCGCAACTTTGCCTGTGGCTTCGGAACAGCTGGGGGCGGACGGTCATCCCGTGGAATCCTCGAATGTTGAAAATGTTGAGTACTCGGTGCGTGTGCCGGCCGGTCAGGAGCTGGAATTCTTTGTCTCTGATGCCGAGGGAATCTCCTACGCAATTGGTAGCGATGTGCAGCTGGGCGTTGCTCCGCAGCGGTGCTTCCTCTTTTCCGGGGGCAAACGCTTCACCTGGGTGGATAGCTCGAGTTTCGGCGTTGTTTCGATGTCGAGCTGAGGCCGGTAAATCCCGCTGTTGGCAGGGGTTAAGGGCTTTTTAAGTGATTAACCCCGCTTAACGGCAGGATTTTCCTGTTTTAACTTGCGGCCTGTCCGAGAACCTGAGATGATAAACGAACCAAAGACCGCCGGTCTAGAACTATGTCCTTTATCGCCACCTCGATGGAGACGAAGAACAGGGTTCTGATAAGAGCTGATTTCCCTCAAGAAATCGCCGCCCGCGTAGGTGACTCGAAGTGAATAGCCGCAAACCCCCTGAGGGTTTCGTCTATCGTGCCTCGTACGCCTGCGCGTCGAGGCATTTTTTATTGCTTGCAATAGTGCTTCGAGGCTCTACCGGCGACCTTACAAGAATCGGAAGAAGGAACTACCATGGCGACTCAGGAAAAGATCGCTGCAGTATCCGAGCTGAAGGAACTCTTCGAAGCTTCGAACGCAGTCATCCTGACCGAATACCGCGGTCTCACTGTTGCACAGCTCAAGGAGCTGCGTCGCGCACTCGGTGCAGAGACCGAATACGCCGTGGTGAAGAACACGCTGGCTGCTATCGCAGCTAAGGAAGTTGGCATCGACGCATTCGAAGGCCACCTCCACGGTCCCTCCGCACTGGCATTCATCAAGGGCGACCTGATCGATGCTGCCAAGGGCCTGCGTGACTTTGCCAAGGCTAACCCCCAGCTGATCGTGAAGAACGGTTACTACGAAGGTGCCGCTCTGTCCGAGGACGACGTCAAGCGTTACGCTGACCTGGAATCCCGCGAGGTTCTGCTGTCCAAGGTTGCAGGTGGTGCAAAGGCTACCATCGCACGCATCGCACAGGTTGTGGACGCACTGCGCGTCAAGCTGGAGGAGCAGGAAGGCGCAGCTCCCGCTGCTGCCGAGGAGGCTTCGGAGGAGGCATAAGCCCCTTCGTGCTACTGCACCAGCCGCTGAGATACTCAGCAGCGCACAACGCAACAGCGTATGCGCACCCTTAGTTTGACCGACCCCTACGGGGTGGGTACCCAAGATTTACACAGCGGGGCGACCCGCACAGATAGTGAAGGAGCCAAACAATGGCTAAGCTGTCCATCGAAGAACTCATTGCAGCATTCAAGGAACTGTCCCTGGTTGAGGTTTCCGAGTTCGTCAAGGCATTCGAGGAAGAGTTCGACGTCACCGCAGCTGCTCCCGTTGCAGTTGTCGCAGGCGGCGCAGCAGGCGAGGCTGCTGAAGAGAAGTCCGAGTTCGACGTTGTCCTGGAGTCCGCTGGCGACAAGAAGATCGCAGTGATCAAGGAAGTTCGTGCCCTGACCTCCCTCGGCCTGAAGGAAGCAAAGGACCTGGTTGACGGCGCTCCCAAGACCCTGCTCGAGGGCGTTTCCAAGGAAGACGCTGAGAAGGCTAAGGAGCAGCTCGAGGCTGCCGGCGCATCCGTCACCCTCAAGTAATCGACTTCTTCTCGATTCTTACGCGGGCGGTACATCCACTGGATGTGCCGCCCTGCGGCATTTAACGTCCTCTGTGGTGCCTCTCTCCTTGGCCCGGTACGGGGCTCCGGGGTGCCGTATGATGGGATGAGACAACCCAGACATTCTTCCTGACGAAAACGGATAAGACATGAGCGAGCAGAAGAAAAAGAATCAGAAGTCCTCGCCCCGCCCCGCCCGTGACCTGGCGGCAGAGGCACAGCAGATCCTGGATGCTTTTGGTGCCGGAGTTCGCGAAGATCGCGACTACCCCGCCCTGCACCTGGCTCCTCCGGTCGGCCGCCTGAACGACCCGAACGGCCTTGTCTTTGACGGCAAGCGCTACCATGCTTTCTACCAGTACTCGCCCCTGCACCCCGAGCGTATGGTGTACTGGCGTCACGCCGTGAGTGAGGACCTGACCCACTGGACCGATGAGGGTACTGCTCTGGTCCCGGATAGCCGCTACGACTCGCACGGTTGTTACTCGGGCTCCGGAATTAAGGTTCCCGGCGGTTTTGAGTTCTTCTACACCGGTAACGTCAAGGACTCCAAGGGTAACCGCGAGACCTACCAGATTCTTGCCACCGCCGGTGAGGACGCCAAGCCGACTCGTCAGCTGCCCCCGCTGATTTCCGGCCCCGAGAAGGGCTACACCGCCCACTACCGAGATCCGCACGTGTTCCAGCGTGATGGCCTCTGGTGGATGGTCATTGGCGCGCAGCGCGAGGATAAGACCGGTGCCGTGGTGGTGTACACCTCCGAAGATCGCCGCGACTGGACCTTCCGCGGCGAGATCGGCATTAAGGACAAGACCCTCAAGGGCAGCTATATGTTCGAGTGCCCCTCGTTGCTGACCCTGCGTGACGAGCTGACCGGCGAATTGCGTGATGTGCTGATCTTTAGCCCGCAGGGACTGGAGCCGCTGGGGGAGAAGTACAACAATATCTTCCAGAGCGGTTACATTGTGGGCTCGCTGGATAACAAGACCCTCAAGTTTAAGGTGGAGACCCCCTTCACCGAGCTGGATGCGGGCTTCGAGTTCTACGCCCCGCAGACCATCTCGGGCACCGGTCTGAGCGCCGACCCGGAGGCACCGCACACCGCAAGCGGCGATGCCCCGGTGATGATCGCCTGGCTCGGCAACGCGGATCAGGATGACCTGCCCTCGTGGAGCCACCGCTGGGTGCACATGTTCACCTACCCGCGTGAGCTGCACCTGCGCAACGGCAAGCTCTTCCAGCGTCCGGTTCCGCAGCTGAACGACGCGATGGAGATGAAGCCGCTGTACCGCGAGGAGGAGAAGGGCAAGCTCGTCGAGCTGAAGAACGCCCTGACCTTCCGCCTGCGCGGCCGCGTGAACGTGGCTGATGAACGGGTGAAGATCAAGATTAAGGACACTCACGGCGTGGCCCTGAGCATCGTTCTGGATAAGGACTTTGTGCAGATGGACCGCGGCGGTACCCGCTACACCGAGGGCGGTAGCCTGCGCCGTCGCAGCCTGAAGCGTTCGAAGATTCGTGAGTTTGACCTGCTCGTGGACGGCTCGGCAACCGAATTGTACGTGGGCGGCAAGCTGGCCGCCTCTATGGGTGCAGAGGTTATGACGGCTCGCACCTTCTTCAAGGGGGATAAGCGCCGCGTCCGCCTGACCGGTGGCGAGGTGCTGTCCCTGGAGTACGGCCGTCTCTAAGCCGTTTTCTACACGTTAGGAGCCGCCCGCACGGGTGGTTTCCGGTAATTTCTGAATATGTCTGAGGGCTCACTCTCCATGTGGAGGGTGGGCTCTCGCTTTTAAGAACTTTCCCGTGATACCATGTCTTACATCCGGTATGTCAAACGTATGACATATACATGACATGCACACACAGACATATCTCACCTCATTCACAAAGCATCATACGGTGGTGCTCCAAACAAAGGAGAGCGAGCGTGGACCACAAGTCAGTGGCACAGCGCGTGCTGAAGGACGTCGGTGGCGCCAGCAACATCGTTGCAGCCGCACACTGCGCAACCCGCCTTCGCCTCGTCCTGAAGAACCAGGACAAGGTCGACCAGGCGGCAATCGACAACGACGAAGACCTCAAGGGCAGCTTCCTCAATGCTGGCCAGTTCCAGATCATCGTCGGCCCCGGCGACGTCAACGAGGTGCACAAGTACCTGATCGCCGCTGGCGCACCCGAGGCATCCAAAGACGACCTCAAGAGCATCGCCGCGAAGCAGGGCAACATTGTCTCCCGCTTCATCAAGACCATTGCTGACATCTTCGTGCCGCTCATCCCGGTGCTGGTCGGTGGCGGTATGCTGATGGCGCTCAATAGCCTCCTGACCTCTAAGGGTATTTTTGGCCCCCAGGCAGTTATTGAACTTTTCCCTGAATGGGCTGACTTCGCGGATATCGTGAACCTGCTCTCCGCGGCTCCCTTCGCCTTCCTGCCCGTGCTGGTCGGCTTCTCCGCCACCAAGGTCTTCGGTGGTAACCCCTACCTGGGTCTGACCATGGGTGCCGCAATGGTCTCCCCGGCACTGATGAACGGCTACAACGTCGCAGCATCCCTGGCGGGTGCCGAGGGTACCGACCCGATGAAGTACTGGAACCTCTTCGGTCTGCAGGTTCAGCAGGCGGGCTACCAGGGCACCGTGCTGCCCATCATGCTGGTTGCTTTCATCCTCTCCCACATCGAGAAGTTCTTCCACAAGGTCCTCAAGGGCACCATCGACTTCATCTTCACCCCGACCCTCACCATCCTTATTACCGGCTTCCTGACCTTCCTGCTGGTTGGTCCGCCGATGTTCCAGCTGGGTACCTGGCTGGGTGAAGGTATCAACTGGCTCTACACTGTTGCTGGCCCGCTGGGCGGTCTGCTCTTCGGTACCTTCTACGCATTCATCGTGATGACCGGTATGCACCAGGCATTCCCGCCCATCGAGATGAGCCTGTGGGCTACCGGTGGTTCCTTCATCTTCGTCGTTGCCTCCATGTCTAACGTGGCCCAGGGCGGTGCCGCAGCCGGTGTCGCACTGACCACCAAGAACAAGAAGATCAAGGGCATCGCTTCTGCAGCTGCACCCTCCGCGTTCCTGGGCATTACCGAGCCCGCAATGTTCGGTGTGAACCTCGCTCTGCGCTGGCCCTTCTACATTGCAATCGTTTCCGCGGGTATTGGTTCGATGGTTACCTCTATTCTTGGAATTAAGGCGGGTAAGCTGGGTGCTGCTGGTTACCTTGGCTTCCCCTCGATTGAAGCAACCGTTGGTGCAGGTATCCCGGGCTTCTTGGGCTGCCTCGTCCTGACCACCGTCATCGCCTTCGTTGCCTCCTTCATCTGGGGTAAGAAGGTTGAGGCTGGTAACACTGAGGAAGCCGAGGCTCCTGCCGCTCCTGTAGCTACCGAAGCTTCCGCCGAGGCTCCTTCGGCAGCTTCTGCTGAGACCTCCGGCGAAGGCGTTGAGCTGGGCGCTCACCTGGTGGGTACTGTGGTGCCTCTCGTGGACGTCAAGGACCCCACCTTCTCCTCCGGCGCACTGGGTGCAGGCACCGCAGTGGAGCCCACCGAGGGTAAGCTCTACGCACCGGCTGACGGCAAGATCACCGTCGCCTTCCCCACCGGCCACGCATACGGTCTGCGCACCGAGGACGGCCTGGACCTGCTGATGCACATCGGCATGGACACCGTGGAGCTGGACGGCAAGCACTTCACCCCGAAGGTCGCTAAGGGCGACACCGTCAAGCGCGGCGATGTCATCGCTGAGTTTGATATTCCCGCGATCAAGGCAGCCGGCTACCCGCTGGCCACTCCGCTGGTTATCACGAACTCCAAGAAGCTGGCCGAGTCGGTGCAGGACGCTCAGAATTCCGGCGCGGCTGTGACCAACGCTGACTCCGTACTGAAGGTTGTTCTGAAGGCTAAGGCTAACGCATAGTCTGTACACAGAGTGAGTAGATAAACTCTCCATTTTTGAACACCCCGTATCTTTTCCTTGAAATGATGCGGGGTGTTCAAATTTTTTATGGGCAGCTAAATAGAAAGGGCGAATAACTATTCATATAAATTATGCATAATGGTGCAATATTTGCTACCGGGAGTCTGTGCATATGTATGTAAAATGTCTTGATTAGGCACGATTCGTTAGCCATGAGGACGGAATACAGCTAATATTTATGTAGACTTCAAGCTTTCGTAAAGGGTGAATATGTCCTCGGAATCCTATACCGTCCGCACCGCCGAACCTCACGAGTACTCGGAGGTAGTGGAGGTGCTTATCTCGGCTTTTGACGGTGACCCCGCCATGATGGCCATCATCGGTGGCAAAAACCGCCGTAAGGAGATGGAAAAGCTCCGCGCTATTATGACCCTGCAGGTTTACGGTAATTTCAAGGACCGCGGACGAATCGACGTTGCCGTGGATGATTCCTCGGGCAAGATTGTTGGCGTCTGCCTCTGGAATACCCCGGAGTCCCAGGAGGGATCATTCCTCAACGAAATCAAGCAGATTAGCGCCTACTACCGTGGACTGGGGCCGGTTACCCTGGTTCGCGCCATCATGATGGAGCTACACCTGCTCAAGTATCGCCCCTCGTACAAGCACTGGTATCTCTTCAACATTGGTGTGCTGGAGGAGCTACGCGGCCGCGGTATCGGCAGCAAGCTCCTCGACTACGGTACCGCGCGTCTTGAAGGCTACCCGGCCTACCTCGAGGCCTCGACCTACGATAGCGCTCGCCTCTACGAGCGTCGCGGCTTCCTCTCCCTGGGGCCTCTCGGGGGTATCTTCCCGAAGGCTCACGCGGTCGGCATGGTGTATCCCGCAATCGGCCCCGCGGAAGTCGTCGCCCGTGCCGCCGGTCAGGCTTAGTGCGACGGCCCGGTCGTAACTCGGGTACTCAAGAGCCCCACAAGATCCTAAACGTAAAGATTTGCCCCACCGCTCCACGTTTGTGGAGTGGTGGGGCGAATCTTTGGAAGAAAAGCGGGGGAGAGCTACTGCAGTTCGTCCGGCGCCGAGGTGTCCGGCTCCACGAGCGAGAGATCGGGGATGGTTCGCACGGTGGCCCCCAGGTGTAGCTCGATGGGCAGCACATCCCCGGGAAGGTACGCGGAACCCTCGGAAGTCGAATCTGCGGGTGCCGCGGAGGCGGTCGATGCATCCTGTCTTTCGATAAGCTCCAGCAGGCGCTGAACGGCTCGTTGAGCGATTCCCTCGATGGGCTGAATGACGGTTGCGAGTTCCGGCATGAGCAGCTGAACGGTCTGTGTACCGTCGTAGCCGATGGCCTGGAAATCCTCGGGAACACGGATGCCTCGCGTGCGCGCCCAGCCCAGGGCCAGCGCGGCGTAGTTATCGTTGGAGGCGAACACTGCATCCACAGGCTCGGCGCTATCGGCTCGCTCGTCCAGGTAACGGTATAGCATCTCGCGCTTAAGGCCGAGGGAGGGGCGGAAGCCAAGCTCCACAAACTCGGGGGTCAGGCCAGCATCGAGCATTGCTTCGCGGTAACCGCGCTGACGCTCATTGTGCTCGCCCAGGGTGGAGGTTACGTGCACAATTGTCTGGGCGCCCGTGGCGATAAGGTGCTCCGTGGCCGCGCGTGCGCCGCCGTAGTTATCGGAGCGGATGTTGGGGTAAAAACCGGTCTCGCGACGGTCTATCGTCACCAGGGGGGCCTGGGCATGCGGGACGTTCACGAGCGCATCCGAATGGGCGCCGGTTATGATGCCATCCACCTGATTGGCGAAGAGCATATCGAGATAGCGCTTCTCCTGCTCGGGGTGGTCTTCGCTATTGCAGAGAATCACCCTGTACCCGGCATCGGCCAGATGATTCTCGAGCTGGTACACCATCTCTCCATAGAAGGGGTTGGCCACGGTGGGGAAGATGAGACCCACCGTCTGGGAGCGCTGACCCTGCAGGCTTCGGGCGATGGCGTTGGGCCGGTAGCCGAGTTGCTGGACGGCCTCGTGCACCTTGGTGCGGGTGGCCTCGCTCAGGTAACCGCGGTTGTTGAGCACTCGGGATACGGTGGTGGGGGAGACGCCCGCCAGTGCGGCAACGTCGCTGAGTTTGGGCTTCGCCACGGGGCTCCTTTGTGGTTGAGACAGGATATGCTAAACGATTGACATATCTCTATCAACTATACCTTCTGCTGGATGGGAACGCCGATAACACCCACGGTGAAACCAGCCTTCCCACCCCGCATGAAGTGTCCCAGGCTTAGAAGACCGGAATAATGCGCGCGCGTGAACCCGCAGGATGCGCCCCGCCGGTTACCGTGGAATCGTCGAGCACCGCAAAGTGCGTGGCGGCTGCCAGGGAAGATAGCATGTGCGAAGCCGACTTCGGTAGCGGATAGGCAACGCCCTCGGTCACCCGGACGGGCACCAGGCGAGTCGTCACAGCCTTGCGCAACGTGGGAACATCCTCGGCAAGAACGGCCGCGTCTGCTGCGGGCAGGGGCATGGAGCGCAGGCCGGCCAGAAGAGGCGGCAGGTAGGAGTAGAGAGCCGTATAGGCGGCCAACGGGTTACCCGGAAGGCCCAGTACGAAACGCTGGTGACCGGCGTTCGGCCCGGTTTCGGGTACCGGCAGGCTTGCGGCCAGGGCCGGGTGGCCCGGACGCACATCCACCGACTCGAAGATATAGGTCGCTCCCAAATCGTTGAGGGCCTTACGCACCATATCCACGCCCGAGGTGCTCGAGCCGCCCGTAAACACCAGGATGCGCGCGGTGGAGGTCGTCAGGAAGGTCGAGAATTCGGACTCGACGTCGGCCAGGCGGGCCGAGGGGCGAACCTCGCATCCGGCCGCGGCGATGGCGTGCTCCACGAAACCTCCGAAAGCGTCGCGCACCTGACCCGGGTCGGGCAGGCCAAAGGTAATCACCTCGTTACCGGTGAACGCGCAACGCACCGGGATGGGCGCGTAGACGGGCAGCTCGTCGAAACCGTTCGTGCCCAGAAACGCTGCCATGCGGGAGGAGATGCGCTCGCCGTGGCGAGCCAGGTAATCACCGTGCTGTAGCTCCACGCCGGCGAAACGAATATCGGTTCCGGGGGCGGGCGGTTCAAATCCCTCAGCCATCTCCAGGTAGTGGATGCTGGCTCGGGTATCGGCGGAGGCCAGGGAATCGGCTCCCTCGTAGTTGCTGGTGTGCTCCTCGCGCACGATGGCCTCGGTGCCTTCGGGAATCAGGCCGCCGGTTAGAATCGGGGTGGCCTCGCCCGGGCTAATCGGCACGGTGAGACGGTGAATATTGGCTCGAGAATCCTCCGGGTAGGAAGGCCGCACCAGACGCCAGGGCGGGTTGCCCGCCACAGCGTAGCCGTCCATCGCGGAGGAGCTGTAGTGCGGCACCGGCATCATGGCATGCACGTCTTCGGATAGGTAATGGTCAATCGTCGCTAAGAGAGGAAGAGCCTCGGCCTTGGTGTCCGGGGCGGCCTGTGTGCCGGCGGCGTGCAACAGCTCGCGCGCCTGATCCCATGAGACGGCGGGAATATGGTGGGACATGGTACCTCGTGTGTGCTGAAGCGGCGCTAGTCGGCCGCTGAAAGTAGATGCCCGTGGTAGCGGGGCGGTCTAGTAGCTAGACCACAGGGAAGTGGTGTACCCCAGTCGCTCCGCTTGCTCCCAGGTATCGACATCGGCGGTGTGCTGGGCGGAGAGCTCAACGCTGACCGGGTTGAGACGGCGCAGGAAGGAACGGACGGAGGCGTCGGTGGTGCCCTCTGAAAACACCGAACGGATGCTCTCATAACGGTAGATACCCACCAGCGGCTGGTAGATGCCCCCAGAAACCCCCCAGAAGCCCTCGGACGCGGGGGAATCCCCCTCATGGCTGAGAGGTCGGGCAGTCGCATCGTTGGCCGCGGCGGTACGCATAAGTCGCTGTACCGCGGGAGCGATGCGCGGGGTATCAACACCCAGGATGAGGCACCATTTCGGCGTCGGGGTACCTGAGCCCTCGCATTGGGCCGCCACACGTTCTAGGCCTGCGTGAATGGCCGCGGCCGGTCCAGAGAAGGGTGGGTCTTCTCGGGTGAGTAGAACGTCGGAGGGGACGGGCAGGGTATCGGGCCCGACCACAACTCGCGGCGAGGCCTGCCGTACCGCCTGCAAAGCGCAGCCGAGAAGCGTGTTCGTGCCGTCCGAGAGCGAGGCCTTGGGCACATGCCCCAGGCGGCTGGACTGCCCGCCGGCCACGACAACCGCGGCGCAGGAGAACTCGGGGTACTCGGGAAGAATCGGGGGAATCGCGGCGGGCGACGGTGAAGAATCGCTCATCTTAACCACCCGCGAAGGGGGGAAGGACATCAACTCGATCGCCATCGGTTAGTGGCGCGTCGGCATCGGAGCGGGTGCCGTTGACCAGGAAGGAACACTGCTCCATAACCTGGGCCAGGGTCAGGCCGGAGGGGGTGGTCCCCGTAAGCTCCCGGCCCAGGTAGGCGATGAGCGCGCCCAGGGTCGGCGAATCAATGTCGCTCGGGGCCACCGACAGCTCGGCGGTACCCGCCGCCGCGCGCGCGGCAGCAAAGAAATGAACCTGCATCATGCTCCTAATGCTATACGAGGGGGCGCGAAAAACAAGGGGATGCTCGGGACAGCGAGAGGGGTTAGCCTCCGATGGCGCTCATGGAGCGGCTCGCCTTGGCAAATTCCTCAATATCGAAATCTGCGTCTTCCTTGCCGTGGGCGCGCGGTTTGAACCACATGCCTTCACGCCAGCGCAGGGCCAGCTCATCGTCCGTGGCGCCGGAGCGCAATAGCTGCATGAGGTCGGTCTCGGTATCGGAGAAGAGGCAGGAACGTATCTTGCCGTCGGCCGTTAGGCGGGTGCGGGTGCAGGCGCCGCAGAAGGATTCGGTCACCGAAGCGATGATGCCCACGCGGCCCAGGGATTCGGTGCCGTCGACGGGGAACCCCGCCTCATCCAGCACGGTGCCGAGCGGGTAGACCTCCCACAGTCGGGCGGGGGAATCGCCGCGTGCTTCGCGTACCGAACCGAGCACGTAGGCGGCCGAAAGCTTCTCTCGAATCTCAGCAGCGGTGATGGTACCCTCACGGGTCCAGCGGTTGTCTGCGTCCAGGGGCATCTGCTCGATGAAGCGCAGCTGGTAGCCACCCTTGAGCGCCCACTCGAGGAGCTCGGGAGCCTGCCCGTCGTTGAGGCCGGGCATGAGCACGGCATTAATCTTGATGGGCCACAGGCCGGCTTCGGCGGCGCCATCGATACCCTTGAGCACGGCTTCCAGCTTGTCGCGTCGGGTGAGCTCGGCGAAGGTCTCGCGGCAGATGGTATCCAGCGAGACGTTGATGCGGGTCAGCCCAGCCTCGGCAAGGGCTGCGGCCCGCTTGTCCAGGCCGATGCCGTTGGTCGTAATGGACAGGGGAACCTCGGGGTGCTCCTGATGGATGCGGGAGATAATGTCGACCAAATCAGCGCGGACGAGGGGTTCACCGCCCGTGAAGCGAATCTCTTCGACGCCCAGCTGGGAGATAGCAATATCTGCAAGGTGCGCAATTTCTTCGGCGGAAAGCAGGTTTTCCTTGGGGAGCCACTGCAGTCCATCGGCCGGCATGCAATAAATGCAACGAAGATTACATTTATCGGTTAATGAGATGCGCAGGTCGGTTGCGGTGCGTCCCCAGCGGTCGAGGAGCGGACCGCTGTTCGTAATATTTGGGAGCTTCCTCCGCGGCTTTGTGGAGGTCTCAGATTTTTCGGGCGTCACAAAAGCAGCACCGCTGTTATTCGCAGAAGATAAGGTGCTTAACAAAGGGCCTGCAATCAGCTGAGAGCGGCCAGAATCTGCCGTGTACGCCATGGAAAACCTATGTAGAAAATTAGTATATTTCGGGTAACAATATGATTATTCCACGTTCGAAGACCCATTACATAGTGTGTGAAGGGTAAGTTACATTCGCGGTGACCCAAAGAAACCGCGATAACGTGTCATGGTGTACGCAAGCTAGGGGGCGTACATAAATTGTCACAAAAGCCTCGCGTGGAGCACCTCACCTCATGCAACTAACACGACTAGTTCAAGGACAAAGTACTTTCATGAAGACTCCTCTCGCCGCTCTTAGCGCACTGGCTGCTGCAACCCTGACTCTGACCGGTTGCGGCTCTTCCCAGGCCTCTTCCTCCGCTGCATCTCAGGCATCCTCCGGCAAGATTCAGGTCTTCGCCGCAGCATCCCTGAACAATGCGGGCGCCGACCTGGAGAAGGCCTACGAGGCAGCTAACCCCGGCGTTGACATCACCTTCGTCTACGAGGGCTCCGCAAAGCTCGTCACCCAGATCGAGCAGGGCGCAACCCCCGACATGCTTATCACCGCAGACACCAAGAACATGGACAAGGCTAAGAAGCTGGACGAGTTCTCTGGATCCGACTCCACCGTTCTGGTCACCAACAAGCTGGTTCTCGTTACTGCTGAAGGCAACCCCGGTAAGATCAACAGCCTCGACGACCTGAAGACCACCGAAGGCGTCGTCGCAGTCTGCAAGGAAGACGTCCCCTGCGGCACCCTGGCACACGAAGAGCTGAAGAAGCACGACATCACCCTCAAGAACGCAACCACCGAGGGTAAGGTCACCGACGTGGCCACCAAGGTCACCACCGGTAACGCCGATGCGGGCTTCATCTACACCACCGACCTCGCAGCAGCCAAGAAGAAGGGCGTAAACCTCGGCTCTGTCGACCTGCCGGACGTTGAGCCCAACGAATACCCTGCAGCGCTGAGCAAGACCGGCGCATCCTCAGATGCCGCTAAGAAGTTCAACGAGTGGCTGAAGACCTCCGACGAGGCCAAGAAGATTCTCGCCGGCTACGGCTTCAACACCACCAAGTAGTCTGTAAACGCTAACCCGCCCGCTCAGCGGGGTTAGCGCGAAAAGCCGGGATGCGGTGGCACCTTATAGAAGTGTGCCACCGCATCCCGTCCCAACTTTTACCCACTACTTGTGGGATACCCACTCCCATTCACCGCCTTCGCCCCCAACCCCTCACGAGTCCATGTCTGTATCTTCTCCTGCCCGCCGCTCGCCGCGATCTTCGGCTCGTCTTTTTGCGTCGGTTCCTCGCTCCTTTACCGTCCCGGCTTTCATCGGTCTTCTGGTGATTGCCGGTCCGCTCCTGGGCCTGTTCCTTAACGTCCCGTGGAGCCAGCTCGGGACCGTCTTCACTCCGCAGGTGATGGGCGCGGCTAATCTTTCGCTCTCAACGGCTGCCGTCTCAACCCTGATTTGCGGTCTTCTGGGTGCCCCCATCTCCCTGCTCCTGTCCAAGGTGCTGAATCGTTCGCGCCTGCACCGATTCGGTGCGGTTCTCTACGCCATCATCTACACCCCGGTGATTCTCTCCCCGGTGGTTTCGGGTCTGGGGCTGCTCTTCTTCTGGGGCCGTAAGGGTCTAATCGGCTCGTACCTCTATCAGGCTGGTATTTCGATTCCCTTCACCTCGAACGCCGTGATTATTGCGCAGACCTTTGTGGCTCTTCCCTTCTTCGTGGCCACCGCGGTTACCACGTTGCAGGCCATTCCCCGCGAGTACGAGGAAATCGCGCTGGTCGAGGGTGCCGGTCCCGCCGAGGTGACTTTTAAGGTGCTCCTGCCCCTGGCGGCTCCCGGTCTTGCCACTGCCTTTCTGCTCTCCTTTGCTCGTGCGCTGGGTGAGTACGGAGCAACCGTTACCTTTGCCGGTAACGTGCAGGGTAAAACCCAGACTATTCCCCTCGCGATTGACCTGGCCATCAACAGTAGTGACCTCCCGAGCGCCCTGGGTAGTGCCCTCATCCTCATCAGCCTCTACCTGGGAATCTTTGGCGTGCTGAGCCTGGCTCGCACGCTCAAGAAGCTACGCGAGCGCCTCGGGTAGCCAGGTTGCGGGGGCAGGCCGTTAGGTGGCACTGTATTTACCCGCCCCCGGGTGCACCGTACACTGTTTATATCCGTATGTCGCACGATAGGAACCGCAATGATCGCTCCCGAGTTCAACGGAACTCCCAACACCGAGGAATACCGCGCCTACCTGGCCCTTCTCCTGCGGGAGGTCTTCATCGGCACGGCGGAGACCGTTCCTCTCGATCATGCGGCAGGCCGAATCCTCGCCCAGGATGTCACCGCCCGCATGGATGTGCCCAGCTTCGACAACTCGCAGATGGACGGCTACGCGCTCACCGCGGCTGCCGTCGATCGTGAGGACCGCATCTTTACGATCGGCCGCGAGATTCCCGCGGGTCGGCCCCTGCAGCGCTCCCGCGCATCCGATGACCTGACCTACCCGATTATGACCGGCGCTCCCATCCCCAAGGGATACGATGCGGTGATTCCCGTGGAGCAGTCGGAACGTATCGAGTACCCCGACCTTCCCGAGTCTTTCGGCCGTCCTAGCGAGAAGATTAAGCTGGCCACCGGCCGCGTGGGGCAGTTCGTGCGCCGCCGCGGCGAGGATGTTGTGACCGGCCAGGTGCTTGCCCGCGCCGGACAGCGTGTGACCCCCGCTCTGCTGGGCGCGCTCGCCTCCCAGGGGTACGCACGTTTGACCGTTGCGGCGGGTCCTCGCGTGCTGGTGTGCACCGGCGGCGACGAGATTCGCTCCGGTACCGCCGGTGAGGACAACGCCTCCCCGGACGACCTCGCGCAGGGCCAGATTTTTGACGCCAACGGTCCGATGCTCAGCGCCATGCTACGTGAGGACGGCGCGACGGTTCGCCGTATCGCAATCGGTGACGACCCCGTTGAACTGCTACACCGCCTGGCTGCCGAGTACGAATCCTTCAAACCGGACATCATTATTACGTCCGGCGGTATCAGCCACGGCAAGTACGAGGTTGTGCGTAACGCCATTGCTAAGGCGCACGAGGCGGACATCCTGGTGCCCGTCTCATGGTTCGGCCACGTGAGCCAGCAGCCCGGCGGTCCCCAGGGCGTGAACGTCCTGGACTTCAAGGGGCACCGCGTCCCCATGATTTCCTTCCCCGGCAACCCCGTGAGTACCCTCATCTCCTACGCGCTGATTCTGCGCCCCTACCTGCGCGCTGGCGGCCCCTACGGTGTACCCCACGCGGTAGCCTCCGAGCAGGCCACCCTTGATAACGCACCCCGCGGCGTGCTGGTGACCGATACTTCGCTCACCGCACCGCCGACTAAGCGCCAGTTCCTGCGCGGCACCCTCGCCATGGTGGAAACCGAGCCGGGCACCTACCGCGTGGAGCTGTATCCGGACGTCCTCTCCGGTTCGCACCTGCTACATCGTGCCGCCCAGGCCGACGTGCTCATCGAACTTTCCCCGGGCATGACGTACACCGGGGGAGAGGCCGTACCCTACCACCGTATCCGCCTTACCGACGATTAATAGACACCCCTTGAGACGCGCCGAGGTAGCCCCTACGGTGCTCTGTCGACGAACACGATACGTCAATTTATAGATTCCAGGAGACACGATGACCTCTACCCCCGAACAGGACCTCACCCATGTGCGCGCCGACGGCTCGGCACACATGGTCGATGTGACGGAAAAATCCGTAACCACCCGCACCGCGGTGGCTGAGGCAACCGTCCACACCCGCCCGGACGTCATCGAGAAGATTTTTGACGCCGACCTGCCCAAGGGCGATGCTCTGCCTGTGGCGCGCGTTGCGGGCATTATGGGCGCCAAGCGCACTCCCGAGATCATTCCGCTCTGCCACCCGCTGCCCCTGGGCAAGATTACGGTGGATTTCGAGCGCGGACCCGACTTTGTGCGTATCGAGGCGTCCGTCAAGACTCGCGGTGTGACCGGTGTTGAGATGGAGGCGCTGACCGCGGTTTCCTCGGCCGCGCTGACCGTCTTCGACATGATTAAAGCCGTTGACAAGCACGCCGTGATTACCGATATTCGGGTCCTGGAGAAGAGCGGCGGTAAGTCCGGCGATTGGTCCGTGCGCGCAGATTCGTAGAATGAAGAAACGGGGTTGGCGTAGTGGTGCGCCGTCCCAAAGGAGGAAAGTATTCAATGAGCACTGACGATTTCACGATGCCTGAGAACCTGACCGGTCTGGTGATTGTTGCCTCGACGCGTGCGGCTCGCGGTATCTACGAGGATAAGTCCGGCCCCATCGCGGTGGAGTGGCTACGCTCGCGCGGTTTCGAGACCCCGGATCCCGTGGTGATTGAGGACCGCGAGATTATCGATTACTTCAACAACCTGGTGGCCGAGGGTAAGAAGAACGGTAACCTGCCGACTTTTATTCTGACCAGCGGTGGTACTGGCTTGAACTCTGATGATCAGACCGTGGAGGCCGTGCGCCCGCACCTCGATAAGGAAATCCCCGGTATTATGCACGCCTTCTGGATGAACGGTCTGAAGAATGTTTCTTCAGCTGTTCTCTCTCGCGGTGTAGCCGGCGTGATTGACCGTACCTTCGTGATGACCCTGCCGGGATCGCGCGGTGGTGTAAAGGATGGCGTGACCACTCTTGATCCGCTGGTCGAGCACATTTGCCGCCAGATGGAGGACTACCATGACCACTAAGCCGAAGGTCGATTCTGCGGTTCCCGCCGAGGCTCCTCTGGACCATTCCGGTGATCAGGGCGCTGAACCCAGCGGCTCGACCGTTATCTTCACCGATATTACCGAGGCTCCGCTAGAGCCCCTGTACGCCGCCGCGAAGACCGAGGTTATGACTGAAGCCATGGGAGCCCTCGTGATTTTTGACGGTATTGTGCGCAACCACGATCACGGTAGCGCGGTACGCGGGCTGTCGTACAGTGCGCATCCGCAGGCTCGCGAGTACATTGCTGAGGTGGCTGCCGAGGTGGCTGCCGAGCTGGACGGTGTGCGCTTGTGGGCGGTACACCGCGTTGGCCCCATCGCCATCGGCGAGTCCGCTCTGACCGTAATGGTCGCAGCCGCCCACCGCGGCCGCGCCTTCGATGCCTGCGAGCTGGTGGCGGATCGAGTCAAGGCTCGTGTACCCATCTGGAAGGAGCAGGAGCTGCTCGATGGAAGCATCGAGTGGGTTGGCGTGGACACCTCGCCCTGCTAATCCGCAATCCTACATATTCTTATATTTTCATATAAGCCTGCCAGAGAGGTATCCTCTGTGGCAGGCTTTCTTTTTCTCAATGTATCGCTTCGCTGAATACACCTCAGAAAGGTTGCAGCAATGTCCCATGTTTCTTCACGTGATGTCGAGGAACTCTCCGATGCCGAGCGTGCGTTTTACTCTCGTCAGCTGATTCTGCCCGAGATGGGGTACGAGGCCCAGCTGGCACTCAAGGGCGCGCGTGTGGTGGTGCTGGGAGCCGGCGGCCTGGGGGCTCCTTCTCTGCTATATCTGGCGGGTGCAGGTGTGGGGCACATCGTTGTGATCGACGACGATCGGGTGGATACTTCCAACCTGCACCGCCAAGTGATTCACACGTATGCTCGCGTCGGCAACTCCAAGGCTGAGTCGGCGGCGGAGTCTCTTCGCGCTCTGAACCCTCACATTCAGGTTGATGCGGTGTGCGCACGCCTGGCGGCTGAGAACGTTGATGAACTGCTGGCCGGCGCAGATCTCGTGCTCGATGGCAGCGATAACTTTGAGTCGCGTTACCTGGTATCGGAGGCTGCAGCTCGAGCCGGTATTCCTCACGTGTGGGCCGCCATTCTTGGATTCGATGCGCAGCTCAGTGTTTTCTGGGCAGGCCACGGCCCGGTGTACGAAGACCTTTATCCTCATGCTCCCGCTGAGGGGAGCGTACCCTCGTGCAGTACCGCGGGGGTCGTGGGGGCTATGGCTGGTGTTGTGGGTGCCGCGATGGCGATGGAAGCTGTAAAGCTTTTGACGGGGGTGGGTAACCCCCTTATAGGTGAGGTAGGCCTATATTCGGCATTAGGTGGAAGGTGGGAATATATACCCCTTGTAGCTAGTGCGCAAGCTGAGCCTAAGAAAACGCCTGAATTGCCCCAAAAAACGAACAAGAAGGCCCAAAATCGCGTAATAATTCGTAATATTCCAAATGATTTAACTGGCTCTTCCATACCTTCTACCCCCTCTGTGGTGAGTGCTCGGGAGCTTAAAACGATGCCAGAGGGCGAAAAGATTGCCCTTTTGGATGTTCGAGAACGAGTCGAATTTGCTGCTTTTGCTATAGAGGGGGCGATTAACCTACCCCTGACGGAGATTCTGGAATCGTCTCGAAAAGGTGATTTAAAGGCGCTAATTGGGCGTAAAATCCCTCCAAACGCTGGAGAAATCGTTATTTACTGCACCGGGTATACGCGAACAGTTGAAGCGGCACGTGAGATAGCGCCCTTGGAAGACCGTCCGGTGCGTATGCTCGAAGGCGGAATCTCGGCCTGGCTTACGGTTTAGATGACCTTTTAAATTCTTAATTAGGGTAGGTTTTTATTCTGTATTTTCTATGCTGAGTTTCCGATATATTGGCAGTATGGAACAAGCATCACAGATTAAGGGCCCGGACGGCCCCCTTACCGATCAGCTGATTAAGTTCGGTAAGTTCTTCTCCCGCTGGGACGAGACTGACGACGGCCGCGCTGTCTTCCGTGAAGGCGGCCGCGAAGGTGACGCCTTCTACCGCGACCGTTGGAGCCACGATAAGGAAGTTCGCTCGACCCACGGCGTGAACTGCACCGGCTCCTGCTCCTGGAAGGTGTACGTCAAGGACGGCATTATCACCTGGGAGGCGCAGGAAACTGACTACCCCTCGGTTGGCCCCGATCGCCCCGAGTACGAGCCCCGCGGTTGCCCCCGCGGTGCAGCCTTCTCGTGGTACACCTACTCGCCCACCCGAGTTAAGTACCCCTACATTCGCGGTCCCCTGCTGGAAATGTACCGCGAGGCAAAGGCTATCCACAGCGATCCCGTGGACGCCTTCCACTCCATCGTGTCCGACCCCGCTAAGCGTTCCCGCTACGTGAACGCCCGCGGTAAGGGCGGTTTGGTGCGCTCGACCTGGGCTGAGGCTCTCGAGCTGATGGCCGCTGCCCACGTGCACACCATTAAGTATTACGGTCCCGACCGCAACACCGGCTTCACCCCGATTCCGGCAATGTCCATGGTCTCCTTCAGCGCGGGTGTTCGCTACATCCAGCTGATGGGTGGCGTGATGACCAGCTTCTACGACTGGTACGCCGACCTCCCCGTGGCTTCCCCGCAGGTCTTCGGTGACCAGACCGACGTTCCCGAGTCCGGTGACTGGTGGGACGCTGCGTACCTCATCATGTGGGGTGCAAACGTTCCGCTGACCCGTACCCCGGATGCCCACTGGGTCTCCGAGGTCCGCTACCGCGGTACCAAGGTTGTCACCGTGAGCCCCGACTACGCCGACAACACCAAGTTCGCTGACGAATGGCTGCCCGCACAGGCAGGTACCGACGCAGCGCTGGCAATGGCTATGGGCCACGTCATCCTCAAGGAAAACTACGTCGACCAGCGTGTCGAGTTCTTCGAGGACTTCTCCCTGACCTACACCGACCTTCCCTTCCTGGTCACCCTGGAGACCCGTGAAGACGGTGTGAAGGTTCCCTCTAAGTTCCTGACCGCAGCTAAGCTCGCTGGCGAGGCTGAGCAGGCTAACTCCGACTTCAAGCCTGTCATGATGGACCGCGAGACCGGTGAGGTCTTCGTTCCTAACGGCACCATGGGTCACCGCTACGCAGCCGAGGACCAGGGCAAGTGGAACCTGGACCTGCAGGGCCGCAAGCCGATTCTGTCGATTCGCGACCTGCCCCAGGGCGAGTCGGCTGCCGTCGAGATTAAGATGCCGACCTTCGACGACCCGAAGGGTCACGGCGACGTCATCACCCGTGGTGTGCCTGTTGCCTACGTTGAGGGCCACGAGGTCACCACCGTCTTCGACATCATGCTGGCACAGTACGGTGTTGGCCGTGAGGGCCTGCCCGGTACCTGGGCTAAGGACTACGACGACTGGAGCGTTCAGAACACCCCGGCATGGCAGGAGCCGATTACCTCCGTGCCCGCCGAGGCCGTTATCCGCATTGCCCGTGAGTTCGCTAAGAGCGCCCTGGATTCCGGCGGCCGTTCCATGGTGATTTTCGGTGCGGGTATCTGCCAGTGGTACCACGCTGACACCACATACCGCGCTATCCTCGCCCTGCTGAACCTGACCGGTTGCCAGGGTCGTAACGGCGGCGGTTGGGCTCACTACGTGGGCCAGGAGAAGGCACGTCCGCTGACCGGTCTGACCAACATTGCAAACGCACTGGACTGGAGCCGTCCGCCGCGTCACATGATTGGTACCGGCTTCTGGTACATGCACACTGACCAGTTCCGTCAGGACGCATACTCCACCGACTACCTGCAGTCCCCGCTGGCTAAGGGCGAGCTGCGCAACGTTCACACCGCTGACGTCGTGGCACGCTCCACCCGCATGGGCTGGATGCCGTTCTACCCGCAGTTCCCCGAGAACTCGATGGACCTGGCAGACAAGGCAGAGCAGGCAGTGGCACGCGGCGAGGCATCCTCGAACGCAGACTACATTGCTCAGCGCCTGAACTCCGGTGACCTGGAGTTCTCCGTCGAGGACGTTGACAACCCCGTCAACTGGCCCCGTACCCTGACCCTGTGGCGTTCGAACCTCTTCGGTTCCTCTGCAAAGGGTGAGAGCTACTTCCTGAAGCACCTCGTCGGTAGCATGGACAACGTCCAGGGTGAAGACGCAGAGACCCACCCGAAGGAAGTTAAGTGGGTTGACGAGGCTCCCCAGGGCAAGCTGGACCTGCTGGTCACTTCGGACTTCCGTATGACCTCCACGACCCTGCTGTCCGATATCGTTCTGCCGACCGCTACCTGGTACGAGAAGCACGATATCTCCTCGACCGATATGCACCCGTTCCTGCACGCGTTCTCCCCGGCAATTGACCCGCCGTGGGAGGCAAAGACCGACCACGAGACCTTCAAGGCACTGGCGTTCGAGTTCAGCCGCCTGGCTAAGAAGCACCTCGGCGTCCGTAAGGACATCGTTTCGGTCCCGCTGCTGCACGACACCCCCGGCCAGATTGCTCAGCCTGGCGGCCACGCACCCGACTGGAAGAACACCCCCGGTATGGTGGGTGTACCCGGCAAGAACATGCCGAACTTCGTCACCGTCGAGCGCGACTACGGTGCACTGTACGACATGTACACCACCGTTGGTCCGCTGTTCGACAAGCTCGGTGCTACCACCAAGTTCGTGACTTACGACCTGAAGCACGAAGTTGCCAAGATGGCTAAGGAATTTGGTGTGATGGACTCCGGTAAGGGCGCAGGCCGTCCCGCACTGGACACCGACGTGAAGATTGCCGAATCCATCATGATGATTTCGGGTACTTCTAACGGTGAGGTTGCTGTCAAGGGCTTCAAGGAGCTCGAGAAGCAGACCGGTCTGCACCTGATGGACCTGGCAGAGGGTAACGAGGAACGTCGTATTACCTTCCCCATGACCCAGGCCGCACCGCAGCCCGTGATGACCTCTCCCGAGTGGTCCGGTTCGGAGACCGGCGGTCGCCGCTACGCTCCGTTCACTGTCAACATCGAGAAGAAGAAGCCGTTCCACACCCTGACCGGCCGTATGCACTTCTTCCTCGACCATGACTGGATGCACGAGATGGGCGAGGCCCTGCCGATTTACCGTCCGCCGCTGGACATGACCGGTCTGTACAACGAGCCCGAGCTCGGCACGACCGATGGTGTTTCGGTTGCTGTTCGCTACCTGACCCCGCACAACAAGTGGGCTATCCACTCGCAGTACTTCGACAACCAGTACATGCTGAGCATGTTCCGTGGTGGTCCGGTCGCTTGGATGAGCCCCCAGGACGCCGAGAAGATTGGCGTCAAGGACGGCGAATGGGTTGAGTGCGTGAACACCAACGGTGTCTTCGTGGGTCGTGCGGTTGTCTCGCACCGTATCCCCGAGGGTATCTCCTTCGTTTACCACGCTCAGGAGCGTATGGTCAGCCCGAAGTCTGAAATCACCGGCAAGCGCGGTGGTATTCACAACTCGGTGACCCGTATTCTGCTGAAGCCCACCCACATGATTGGTGGCTACGCTCACTTGGCGTTCGCCTTCAACTATCTTGGACCGACCGGTAACCAGCGAGACATCGTCTCGTTCATCCGTCGCCGTAAGTCCCAGGAGGTAACTTTCTAATGCGCGTTATGGCACAAGTTGCTATGGTGATGGCACTCGATAAGTGCATCGGTTGCCACACCTGCTCCGTGACCTGTAAGCAGGCATGGACGAACCGAGCCGGTACCGAGTACGTCTGGTTCAACAATGTGGAGACTCGCCCCGGTCAGGGTTACCCCCGCCGTTACGAGGACCAGGAAAAGTGGAAGGGCGGCTGGGTGCTGAACAAGCGCGGTCGTCTGGAGCTCAAGAGCGGTAACCGCTTCCAGAAGCTCTTCTCGATCTTCGCTTCCCCGATTCAGCCCGAGCTCAGCGACTACTACGAGCCCTGGACTTACGATTACCAGAACCTGACCACCGCGCCCCTCGGTGATGACTTCCCGGCAGCAAAGCCGGTCTCCCTCATCACCGGTGAGGACACCAAGGTCGAGTGGGGTATGAACTGGGACGACAACCTGGCTGGTGCAACCGAGTATGGTCACCTGGACCCGCTGGTTGAGAAGGTCCGCAAGAAGGCTGAGGACAAGATTAAGTTCGAGTTCGAGCAGACCTTCATGTTCTATCTGCCTCGTATTTGTGAGCACTGCCTAAACCCCTCCTGCATGGCTTCCTGCCCCTCCGGCGCTATCTACAAGCGCGCCGAGGACGGTATCGTGCTGGTGGACCAGGACCGTTGCCGTGGTTGGCGTCAGTGCATCACCGGTTGCCCCTACAAGAAGGTGTACTTCAACCACAAGACGGGTAAGGCTGAGAAGTGTACCTTCTGCTACCCCCGTATTGAGGCTGGTATCCCGACCGTGTGTGCTGAGACCTGCGTGGGTCGTATGCGCTACATCGGTGTCTTCCTGTACGACGCAGACCGTGTGACCGAGGCTGCTTCGGTTCCGGACGAGAAGGATCTCTACGAGGCTCAGCTGTCGCTGATGCTTGATCCTAACGACCCGGCCGTGATTGAGCAGGCGCGTAAGAACGACATCCCCGATGCGTGGATTACTGCGGCTCAGAAGTCTCCCGTGTACAAGCTGGCCAAGGAGTGGAAGGTGGCTCTGCCCCTGCACCCCGAGTACCGCACCATGCCGATGGTTTGGTACGTGCCGCCGCTGTCCCCGATTGTCGACCTGCTCAAGGAGCAGGGCCACGACGCTGAGAACAGCAACAACCTCTTCGGTGCTATTGAGGCTCTGCGTATTCCGGTGGAATACCTGGCTGAGCTGTTCACCGCAGGTGATACCGAGGTCGTGACGAACGTTCTGCGTCGCCTGGCTGCTATGCGTTCGTACATGCGTGACATCAACCTCGGTGGCGAAGGCAATGAGGAGATTGCCCAGGCGGTTGGCATGACCGGTCAGCAGATCTACGAAATGTACCGTCTGATGGCTATCGCAAAGTACAACGAGCGTTACGTCATTCCGAAGGCTCACATGGAGGACGCCCACAACCTCGAGGAAATGGGCTGCTCCCTGAGCGTGGATGGCGGACCCGGCATGTACGGCGATGCGTTCAACGACATGGAGGGTCGCCCGACCCCCGTGTCCACCGGTGTCTACGAGGCTAACAACAAGGTCAGCTTGTTCAGCTGGGACGGTTCTTCCCGCCCCGACGGCCTCTTCCCGAATACCACCGGAAAGAAGTAATAAGTGGCTGGATTCTTTTCCAAGCTCATGGGCAAGGCCGGTTCCGAGGCTCAGGCCTCGGAACCGGCTCAGCCGGAGAATCCGTTCGATATCGACTACGGACCCGGCGAAGACAAGGACTCGGTGATTTACCAGGTCAGCGCTATGCTCCTGGGCTATCCCGATGAGCAGATGCTGGAGGTTCTCCCCGAACTGGTCGCCATCACCGCGGCTACTGAGGACGAGTCCTTCATCGCAGCTGTTGATGCGATGCAGAAGTGGCTTACCTCCAAGGATCTGGAGGACGTGCAGTCTGAGTACGTGCAGGAATACGATCTTTCGCGTCGTCACTCCCTGCACCTGTCGTACTGGACTGATGGTGATACTCGCCGTCGCGGTGAGACCCTTCTGCGTTTCAAGCAGATGTACCGCGACTCCGGCATGCTGACCGTTTTGAACGGTGAGCTTCCGGATTACCTGCCGCTGGTGCTCGAATTCTGTGCGCTGGTTGATCGCCGTAAGGGTCGCTCGGCTCTGCAGGCGTACCGTCCTTCCCTTGAGCTTCTCCGTCTTGCAATGAAGGACGGAAGCTTGCCCCACTACGGGTTGTTGCAGAGCATCTGCGCGACCCTTCCCGGCGTCTCTCCCGAGACCCAGGAAGAGGTCCAGCGGATGGCCGGCTACGGCCCGCCCGTCGAGACTGTTGGCCTGAATGGTTACGCTGATCATCAGCTGCTCCAGCAGGCGCAGGCTCGTTCTAACTAGTTTTATCCCTGAGGAGACAACACGTGTACGTACTTGCTTCTGAGAGCGCAGAACACGCTGCACACGCTGTAGCCGACCCGGGCGTCGTAGACATCCTGCTGTGGGGCGTTCTGCCCTATGTTGCACTGGTCGTTCTGATTGGCGGCACCATTTGGCGTTACCGTACCGACCAGTATGGCTGGACGACCCGTTCGTCGCAGATTTACGAAGGCAAGTGGCTTCGCATCGGTTCGCCGCTGTTCCACTACGGCCTGGCCGCCGTCTTTATGGGCCACGTTGGTGGCCTGGTGGTCCCCAAGTTCCTGACTGACCTCGTCGTTTCGGATGAGACTTACCACATTGTGGCGCTGGTTGCAGGTTCTGTAGCGGCTGTTGCCACCATCGTTGGTATGTTTATCTTGCTGGGTCGCCGTGCAACGAACTCTGAGGTTCGTGCGGCTACCACCCGCAATGACGTTTTCATGTACATCGTCCTGGTTCTGGTGATTCTTGCCGGTACCGCGGCTACCCTGATTTCGGCAGTGAACCCGTCGGGCGGTCTGCCCCCGGTCAATGGCCACGAAGTTCACTTCAACTACCGTGAAACCATTGCCGTGTGGTTCCGTTCGCTGTTCTACTTCCACCCCGAGGTGGCTCTGATGGTGAACATCCCTGTAGCTTTCAAGATTCACATCATTGTGGCTATGGTCCTGTTCATTATTTGGCCCTTCACCCGCCTGGTGCACGCACTGACCGTGCCGCTGCACTACGTCTTCCGCCCCTACACCGTGTACCGCACCCGTGGCGGTCAGCGTGTGGGTGCACGTCGAGGCTGGGACCCGATTGGTACTCTCCCGCGTGAGCGTGCCGACCGCTAATACACATATCCATATTGCAAAAGAGGAAATATGAGCACCCCTGCTGCACCGAGCTACGACCTAAAGAAGGGTCAGCTTTTTAACGTTCTGCTGGCAACGTTCATCTCGACCATCGGCTTCTGGGCCTGGACTATTGTTGGTCCGCTGGCCAAGCTGTACGCCAAGCAGATGCACCTGGACGCTGGTATGACCAGTGTTCTGGTGGCTATGCCGATCTTCATCGGCGCTATCGGCCGTATTCCCGCCGGCGGTCTGACCGACCGTTACGGTGGTCGTATTATGTTCACCATTGTTCTGGCTGTCAGCGCACCGCTGGTTCTGCTGGTGGGCGTGGCTGGTCAGATGAACTCGCTACCCATGCTGCTTGTTGTGGCGTTCTTCCTGGGTATTGCGGGTACCGTGTTCGCTGTGGGTATTCCCTTCAGTTCCGCATGGTATGACGCTTCCAAGAAGGGTTTTGCGACCGGTGTGTTCGGTGCGGGTATGGTGGGTACCGCGGTTTCCGCATTTGCTACCCCCCGCCTGGTGCAGGGTATCGGTTACTTCCCGACTCACATCCTGATTGCTGTGATTTGTGCAGTAACCGCCGTGATTTCTTTCGTGTTCCTGAAGGATTCCCCGGCAACCATTGGCCGTGAGGTCACCCCGCTGATGCCGAAGATTATTCGCGCATTCAAGGTGAAGACCACTTGGCAGCTCTGCTTCCTCTACGCAGTTGTGTTCGGTGCCTTCGTGGCATTCTCGAACTACCTGCCCACTTACCTGAGCAACATCTACCACTTCGACGCTAATGACGCTGGTCTGCGTGCGGCTGGCTTTACCGCTGCCGCTGTGGTGGCTCGTCCCTTCGGTGGTGTTCTGGCTGATAAGTTCGGTCCGAAGATTATCTCCTTCATCTCCCTGGGCGGTGTGGTGATTCTGGCAGTTATTACCGCATTCCAGCCTAATGCTGAGCACGTGTACGGTGCTGTCTTCATCCTGATGGGTGCTCTGCTGGGTCTGGGCCACGGCTCGGTCTTCGGCTGGTTGGGTCGCGTTGCTGACCCGAAGAACGTTGGTGCGGTGTCCGGTGTGATTGCTGCTACTGGCGCGCTGGGTGGCTTCTTCCCGCCGCTGGTGATGGGTGCAACCTACAACCAGGAGCACAACAACTACTTCATCGGTCTGATGCTGCTGGCCGTGACCGCGTTCCTCGCCTTCCTGTCGGTATTCCTCGTGCCGCACGGTGGCAAGCCGGATCACGCTAAGAAGTAATCCATTGAAGATATTTAGATATTCCTCGTAAGAGGTATATCTGAGCTTGTTTTCATAGGGGCCCCGGTTCGTTCTTCCGGTAACGGAGAATGAACCGGGGCCTTGCTCTGTTCGGTATCAGGGGCGAGAGAATCCTTCGAGTCGTCAATATGAGGGTTAGGAGAAGAGTTATCGTCTCCGAGTATGTCAAATCGTGATAATGGTGAGAAAAATGTGCGGAGATGTGGGACACTTAAAGCGTTCGACTCGTCGCAATAGCGCGACGTAACCCCTCTACGGTTTGCGCCGACCAATAGGAGAATCCCTATGTCCTTTATTGATCGTCATCTCGGCCCCCGTTCCGCAGACGCAGAGCAGATGC
Organism: Rothia sp. HMSC072E10; assembly: GCF_001813965.1. Taxonomy (NCBI): domain Bacteria; kingdom Bacillati; phylum Actinomycetota; class Actinomycetes; order Micrococcales; family Micrococcaceae; genus Rothia; species Rothia sp. HMSC072E10. Next base: position 226,782 of record NZ_KV814486.1, read on the forward strand.
TCGAAACCCTGGGATATTCTTCCCTGGATGCGCTGATGGACGCTGTTGTCCCCTCGCAGATTCGCCTCGACGGCGAGCTGCAGCTTCCCGCCCCGCTGTCGGAGCATGAAGCTCTTTCGAAGATTGCCGGCTACGCCGCTAAGAATAAGGTCCTGGCACAGATGATTGGCGCCGGTTACTACGACGCTGTGACCCCCGCTGTTCTGCGCCGCAATATTCTGGAGAACCCCGGTTTCTACACTTCCTACACTCCCTACCAGGCTGAGATTTCTCAGGGTCGCCTGGAAGCTCTGCTGAACTTCCAGAACACCGTGATGGAGCTGACCGGCCTGGAGATTGCTAACTCCTCGCTGCTGGATGAGGCTTCCGCTGTCGCTGAGGCCGCAGTTATGATGCACCGTGCGAACCGCAAGGTGAAGAACGGCTTCTTCGCTATTGACTCTCGATGCCTGCCCCAGGTTATTTCGGTGACCCGCGGCCGTGCGGAGATGCTCGGTATTCCCTTTGTCATCACTGATTTCTCCGAGGGCCTGCCCGAGGGCGACCTGTACGGCATTATCCTGGCTTACCCCGCCCAGGACGGCGAAATCCGTGATATCGAACCGCTCATCAAGGCTGCTAAGGAACGTAACGCCCTGGTGACGGTGGACGCCGACCTGTTGGCTCTGACCCTGCTGAAGTCTCCCGGTGAACTGGGCGCAGATATCGCAGTTGGTAACACCCAGCGCTTTGGCCTGCCCTTCTTCTTCGGCGGCCCCCACGCCGGCTACATGGCCGTTCACAAGGGCATGGAGCGCACCATGCCGGGCCGTCTGGTGGGTGTCTCGAAGGACCCGACCGGCAAGCCGGCCTACCGCCTGGCCCTGCAGACTCGTGAGCAGCACATCCGCCGCGAGAAGGCTACCTCTAACATCTGTACCGCTCAGGCTCTGCTGGCCATCGTCGCGGGTGCTTACGCGATGTACCACGGTCCCGAGGGGCTGCGCGCTATCGCGAACCGCCTGCACACGAACGCTGCACGTATGGCAACCGCTCTGGAGGCTGCAGGCTACGGCATCGCTCACGAAACCTTCTTCGACACCATCGTGGTAGAAGCCCCCGGCCGCGCTGATGAGCTCGTCGCAAAGGCCCTGGACGCCGGTATCAACATCCGTCGCTTCGACGAGGACCGCGTAGGTATTTCGGTGGGCGAGTCCCACGACGACGAGGTGCTGAAGGCCCTAGTTTCCGCTCTGGGCGGCACCCTCGGTGAGGCAGATTCGAAGTACGACCTGCCCTCCGACCTGCTGCGTACCGACGACTATATGCAGCACCCGGTCTTCCACAAGTACCGCTCCGAGACCGAGATGATGCGCTACCTGCGTCACCTGGCAGACAAGGACCTGGCCCTGGATCGCACTATGATTCCGCTGGGCTCGTGCACCATGAAGCTGAACGCCGCAGCTGAGATGGAACCCATCTCCTGGCCCGGTTTCGCCAACATCCACCCGCTGGTTCCTGATGACCAGGCAGAGGGCTGGCACGAGCTGATTAAGGACCTGAGCGATTGGCTGGTTGCTATTACCGGTTACGATGCAGTGTCCCTGCAGCCGAACTCGGGCGCTACCGGTGAGTACGCTGGCCTGCGCGCTATCCGTTCCTTCCACGAGGCTAACGGTGACCACGAGCGCGATACCGTTCTGATTCCGCTGTCTGCTCACGGCACCAACGCTGCATCTGCAGCTCTGGCTGGTCTGAAGGTTGCCGGTGTGGCAACCGCTGCTGACGGTTCGATTGATGTTGATGACCTGAAGGCAAAGATCGAGAAATACGGTCCCAAGGTTGCCGGCATCATGATTACTTACCCTTCCACTCACGGTGTGTTTGAGGAGCAGGTTGCTGAGGTCTGCCAGCTGGTTCACGAGGCGGGCGGCCAGGTGTACCTGGATGGCGCGAACCTGAACGCTCAGATGGGCTTCGCTCAGCCGGGTAAGTTCGGCGGCGACGTTTCGCACCTGAACCTGCACAAGACCTTCTCCATTCCTCACGGTGGTGGCGGCCCCGGTGTTGGCCCGTTGGCTGTTCGTGAGCACCTGGCGAAGTTCCTGCCCGGCGACGCATACCGTGCTGACTCTGAGGGTAAGCTCCCCAACGACGCTGCACTGCCGATTTCGCAGGCGTTCTTCGGTTCTGCCGGCGTTCTGCCGATTAGCTGGATGTACATTGCGATGACTGGTGCTCAGGGTCTGAAGGACTCTTCGCAGTACGCGGTGCTGAACGCAAACTACATTGCGAAGAAGCTTAACGACAAGTACCCGGTGCTGTACACCGGCCCCGGCGGTCTGGTCGCTCACGAGTGCATCCTGGACCTGCGTCACCTGACCGATAAGTCTCACGTGACCGCAGAGGACGTCTGCAAGCGTCTGATGGACTACGGCTTCCACGCACCGACCCTGGCGTTCCCGGTTCCCGGCACCCTGATGGTTGAGCCGACCGAGTCCGAGTCCAAGGAAGAGCTCGACCGCTTCATCGAAGCGATGGAGACCATCTACGATGAGATCATCGAGGTCGCCGAGGGTAAGGTCGCCGTTGAGGATTCCGTCCTGCGCAACGCACCGCACACCGTTGATGTGGTCAGCGCAGACGAGTGGGATCGTGCGTACACCCGCACCCAGGCTGCCTTCCCGGTTCCGAGCCTGCGCGTCAACAAGTACTTCACTCCGGTGGGTCGTATTGACGGTGCCGGCGGTGACCGTAACTTCGTGTGCGAATGCCCCCCGATGGAGGCTTTCGACCTGGAAGCATAAGGAGCGTTTGATGCTCTAGGGGTAGCCACTGGGCTCACCCCGCCCCGCCCGTCTCCTCGCGAGACGGGCGGGGTAGGCTCCCTACCTGGTCCTCTGCCGGAGAGGGAGATATAACCACAATGATTGCAATAACAGCACAAAGCTGTGCGTGAGGAGAATCTAATGTCCCCCAAGAAGACCTCCCTGTACCCGGTTCACGAGAAGCTGGGCGCATCCTTCACCGATTTCGGTGGCTGGGATATGCCCCTGAAGTACTCGAACGACGTTGCCGAGCACGAAGCCGTTCGTACCCGCGCGGGTATCTTCGACCTCTCTCACATGGGTGAGTTCCGTGTAACCGGTCCGGACGCCGCAGCATTCCTTGACTACGCTCTGGTCTCGAACATGTCCGTTCTGAAGGTTGGCAAGGCAAAGTACTCCATCCTGGTCAATGACAAGGGTGGCGTTATCGACGATCTGATTACCTACCGCCTGGGCGACGAAGAGTTCATGGTTGTTCCCAACGCGGCCAACATTGACACCGATTACGCTGCTATGAGCGAGCGCCTGGGCGACTTCAACGTTGAGTTCGTCAACGAGTCGGATCAGACCTCCCTGATTGCTGTTCAGGGCCCTCGCGCGGAGGAGATTCTGCTGGCAGCCGGTGCCTCTGACGAGAATGCCGTGCGCGAGCTGAAGTACTACGCGTCCGTACCGCTGACCATCGCCGGCGTTGACGTTCTGCTGGCCCGCACCGGCTACACCGGTGAGGACGGCTTCGAGCTGTTCGTACCGAACGAGCACGCAGTTGAGCTGTGGGACAAGCTGGCTGCCGCCGGTGAGCCCTTTGGCCTGACCCCCGCGGGTCTGGCTTCCCGCGACTCCCTGCGTCTTGAGGCCGGTATGCCCCTGTACGGCCACGAGCTGGGTCTGGACATCACCCCCTTCGAGTCCGGCCTGGGCCGCCTGGTTGAGATTGCGCTGGAGAAGAAGGCCGCCGACTTCGTGGGTCGCGAGGCACTGTCCGAGCTGGCAAAGTCCGAGTCTAAGCGTATCCTGGTGGGTCTGAAGGCTCAGGCGAAGCGTCCTGCTCGTGCCGGCTCCAAGCTGGTGGACTCCGAGGGCAATGAGATTGGTGAGGTTACCTCCGGTATTCCTTCCCCGACTCTGGGCTTCCCGATTGCTATGGCTCTGGTGAACCGCGAGTTCTCGGAGCTTGGCTCCACCGTCGACGTGGACATTCGCGGTAAGCGTGCACCCTTCGACGTTGTGGCTCTGCCCTTCTACAAGCGCGAAAAGTAACGAAATATACTGCGTGAGGTAACCTCCGCGAGGTGAATGGCGCCGTGTTTCCGAGAGGACACGGCGCCTTTCGCGTGTCGGGGCGGCAACTGAGACGAAGCAGCCGGGGGAGAGAGGAGGAACCGAGGCGTACCCTCACCTTAGTTTCTGCATCCTCGGAAGTGCGTTAGGATTAGAGCGGTTAGTCAAGGAGGACTGTCCATTATCACTACCTCATATGAATTAGGTGGAATACCGAGCCGGATAGTTTTCGGTAACCGATATCCCGCGCGACTGCGCCCCGCAGAGCGCAATGACTTCGAAGGACAGAACGTGGCGATTAATCAGAGCACCCCCAGCAGCGCCCAGAAAAAGGCGGAGGCCCTTCCCTACGACATCAGCGTTTTTGAGCTGTTCAGTATTGGTGTTGGTCCCTCCAGTTCCCACACCGTGGGTCCCATGCGTGCGTCGAATCGTTTCGTGGCTGAGCTGATTGATGAAGGTCTGCTGGACCGCGTGACCGGCGTGCATATCGATTTGTACGGTTCGTTGGCGGCAACCGGTGCCGGTCACGGTACGATGAGCGCCGCGTTGAAGGGGCTGTGCGGCTTCGTTCCCGAGACGATTGATATCGCCGCTGCGGAAGCGATGATTGAGCGCAATAGCGTTGACGGTACCCTGCCTCTGGCCGGATATCCTTCCTCCTCGTACGGAGTGAATGCTCCCGGCGGCGAGGAGAGCAAGGTGTACGGCCCGGTGGTGCACTACCGTGAGATTGACATGACTTTGCGCCCCCTGACTGTTCTTCCGCGCCATACGAACGGCATGAAGATTGCCGCGTTTGCGGGGGAGGAGCTACTGCTGGAGCGTACCTACTACTCGATTGGTGGTGGCTTTATCGTTGAGGGAGACGAGGAAGCTACCGGCGGTGCCTCGCTCACGAACCCGCCCTACCCCTTTGGGTCGGGTGCCGAGCTCGTCGAGATGGCGAACGAGGCTGGCCTGTCGATTGCACAGCTGAAGATGGCGAATGAGTGTTCGCTACGCACGGAGCAGGAGGTGCGCGCGGGCATCCTGCATATCTATCGCGTCATGAAGGAGTGCATCGGCTCCTCTCTGGCTCGTGTGGGGTATCTGCCCGGTCCGCTGAAGGTGCGTTGCCGTGCGGGTGCGTGGCACCGTGACCTGATGGTGGAGGATCCCGGCAAGTCTCCGGAGTTTGCGATTGACTGGGTGAACCTGATTGCTCTGGCTGTGAACGAGGAGAACGCCTTTGGCGGTCGCGTGGTGACGGCCCCGACGAACGGTGCATCCGGCATTATTCCGGCGGTACTGCACTACGCGATGAACTACACCCCGGGTATCCGCCATTGCGGCCAGGCCGCCCGTGAGCAGGCGATCGTGGACTTCTTCCTGGCTTCGGCCGCCGTGGGTGTGCTGTACAAGAAGCGCGCCTCGATTTCTGGCGCCGAGGTTGGTTGTCAGGGCGAGGTGGGTAGCGCCAGCTCGATGGCTGCTGCCGGCTTGGCTCAGGTGCTGGGCGGAACCCCCGAACAGGTGGAGAATGCGGCCGAGATTGCGATGGAGCACAACCTGGGTCTGACGTGTGACCCGGTGGGTGGTTTGGTGCAGATTCCGTGTATCGAACGTAATGCGATGGCCGCGTCGAACGCCGTGACTGCAGCGCGCATGGCTCTGCGCGGAGATGGTATGCACCGTGTGTCGCTGGATCAGGTGATTGAGACGATGCGCCAGACCGGTCTGGATATGTCGCACCGTTACAAGGAAACTTCGATGGGCGGCCTGGCCGTTAACGTGGTGGAGTGCTAGGTTCCTTGCGGTAGTGGGCGGGTTCTCAGGAGGATGAGTCCTTGAGAACCGGCCGGCGACCATCCGTGTATGGTTCTTCTTCAGGGTGGAAAATACATTTCTGTGTCAGGTTTGCACTCGCTCTTTGGGTGTGGTAGACAAAATAGATTTCTTCCTGTATCGTTAGTATTTACGCTTTCCCTAACCTTTGTGCCTTCATATAGCGGTGGGCACGGGCTGAAGGTGACGTTTTCCGTCCGACATCTGTAGCTTCGAGCACCGTTTATGCGGGGGCCGAGGTCGTCATGTCGCCGGTAAAGTCGCCGGGAGGCTGATTGCTAACAGACATGTCTGTGGAAGGATCCCCATTTTGGTCGCTTCGAGCACCTCTAACCATGACGCCGCTAACGGCGCAGAGAACGTCTCGCGCCGAATTTCATTCGCGAAGATTAACGAACCGCTGAAGGTTCCCAACCTGCTTGCTATCCAGACCGATAGCTTCGACCGCCTCGTAGGTAACGAGCGTTGGCTGGAGCGTCTGGAGTCCGCGCAGGCTGCTGGTGACACCTCTGTTCCCGCAAAGTCCGGTCTGGCTGAGATCTTTGAAGAGATTTCCCCGATTCGCGACTTCCAGGAGACCATGCAGCTCTCCTTCTCCGAGCCCGAGTTCGCCGACCCCAAGTACTCCGTCGAGGAGTGCAAGGACCGCGACGCAACCTACTCGGCACCGCTGTATATCAAGGCTGAATTCATGAACCTCGCTACCGGCGAGGTTAAGCAGCAGACCCTGTTCATGGGCGACTTCCCCCTGATGACCGAGGCCGGTACCTTCGTGATTAACGGTACCGAGCGCGTGGTTGTCTCCCAGCTGGTGCGTTCCCCCGGCGCCTACTTCGAGAAGGCTCCGGACCGCACCTCCGATAAGGACATCTACTCGGCCCGCGTGATTCCCTCCCGCGGTGCATGGTTCGAGCTTGAGATTGACAAGCGCGACCAGGTGGGCGTTCGTCTGGACCGCAAGCGTAAGCAGTCCGTGACCGTTCTGCTCAAGGCCCTGGGCTGGACCGAGTCCAAGATTCTGGCTGAGTTCGGTCAGTACGACTCCATCCGCGCAACCCTCGAGAAGGACTCCGTCAAGGACCGCGATGAGGCTCTGCTGGACATCTACCGTAAGCTGCGCCCGGGTGAGCCCCCGACGGTTGAGGCTGCCCAGGCTCTGCTGGACAACATGTACTTCACCCCGCGCCGCTACGACCTGGCCAAGGTCGGCCGTTACAAGCTGAACCGTAAGCTTGGCGTGGACGTTCCCCTGGATTCCCCCGAGGCCTCCGTGCTCAGCCAGGACGACATCGCCCAGATGATCCGTTACCTCTGCGCTCTGCACGCTGGCGAGACCAGCATCCCGGGCGTACGCGACGGCAAGGAAATCTCCCTGAAGGTCGACATCGACGATATCGACCACTTCGGTAACCGCCGCATCCGCACCGTGGGCGAGCTGATTGAGAACCAGATCCGTACCGGTCTGTCCCGTATGGAGCGTGTGGTCCGCGAGCGCATGACCACCCAGGACGTTGAGGCTATCACCCCGCAGTCCCTGGTGAACATCCGCCCCGTCGTGGCAGCTATCAAGGAGTTCTTCGGTACCTCTCAGCTGTCGCAGTTCATGGACCAGAACAACCCGCTGGCGGGTCTGACCCACAAGCGTCGTCTGTCCGCTCTGGGCCCTGGTGGTCTGTCCCGAGACCGCGCAGGCATGGAAGTGCGAGACGTGCACCCCTCGCACTACGGCCGCATGTGCCCCATCGAAACCCCTGAAGGCCCGAACATTGGTCTGATTGGTTCGCTGGCAACCTACGGTCGCATCAACTCCTTCGGTTTCATCGAGACCCCCTACCGCGTGGTGACCGATGGTCGCGTGACCGATGAGGTCCGCTACCTGACCGCTGACGACGAGAAGTCTGTTGTTATCGCGCAGGCAAACGCGCCTCTGAACCCGGACCGCACCTTCGCTGAGAACGAGGTTCTCTGCCGTGCAGGCGATGGTTCTGGCGAAGCTGTTCTGGTTGCTCCCGGTGCCGTTCAGTACATGGACGTCTCCCCGCGCCAGATGGTGTCCGTGGCTACCGCCCTGATTCCTTACCTGGAGCACGACGACGCTAACCGAGCACTGATGGGTGCTAACATGCAGCGTCAGGCTGTGCCCCTGCTGGAGTCTGAGGCTCCCGTGGTTGGTACCGGTATGGAGAAGTACGCAGCACTGGACTCCGGTGACTCCGTGCTCGCGAAGAAGCCCGGTGTGGTTTCCTCCGTGGACGCTAAGACCGTTATCGTCCGTAACGACGACGGCTCTGTCTCAACCTACCCGATCATGAAGTTCTCCCGCTCGAACCCGGGTAACTGCTACAACCAGCGCGTAGTGGTGAAGGAAGGCCAGCGCGTCGAATACCGCGACGTTATCGCTGACGGCCCCTCCACCGACGGTGGCGAGCTTGCACTGGGTAAGAACCTGCTCGTGGCATACATGCCGTGGGAAGGCCTGAACTACGAGGATGCGATCATCCTCTCCCAGCGCATGGTTTCTGAGGACGTGCTGACCTCGATTCACATCGAGGAGCACGAGATTGACGCCCGCGACACCAAGCTGGGCCCCGAGGAGATTACCCGCGACATCCCGAACGTGTCCGAGGATGTTCTCTCGGCTCTGGACGAGCGCGGCATCATCCACATCGGTGCCGAGGTTGAGGCTGGCGACATCCTCGTCGGTAAGGTTACCCCCAAGGGCGAGACCGAGCTGACCCCCGAGGAGCGCCTGCTGCGCGCAATCTTCGGTGAGAAGTCTCGCGAAGTTCGCGACACCTCCCTGAAGGTTCCTCACGGTGAGTCCGGTACCGTCATCGGTATCCGTATCTTCGACCGCGAGAACAACGACGAAGACGATCTGCCCCCGGGCGTGAACCAGCTGGTCCGCGTGTACGTGGCTCAGAAGCGTAAGATTACCGACGGCGACAAGCTTGCAGGCCGCCACGGTAACAAGGGTGTTATTTCCAAGATCCTGCCGATCGAGGATATGCCCTTCCTGGAAGACGGTACCCCCGTGGATGTCATCCTGAACCCGCTGGGCGTGCCCGGTCGTATGAACATTGGTCAGGTTCTGGAAGTCCACACCGGTTGGCTGGCTAAGCAGGGTTGGAAGATTGAGGGCGAGCCCGAGTGGCTTAAGCACATGCCGAACTTCCCGAAGGAATCCGGCCCGACCCGCCTGGCAACCCCGGTGTTCGACGGTGCCCACGAGGACGAGCTGTTCGACCTTATGGACCACTCGAACCCGAACCGCGATGGTGACCGTCTGATCAACCGTTCCGGTAAGGCACGTCTGATTGACGGCCGTTCCGGTGAGCCGTTCCCGGACCCGATTTCGGTTGGTTACCAGTACATCCTGAAGCTGCACCACCTGGTGGATGACAAGATTCACGCTCGTTCCACCGGTCCGTACTCGATGATTACCCAGCAGCCCCTGGGTGGTAAGGCGCAGTTCGGTGGTCAGCGCTTCGGTGAGATGGAAGTGTGGGCGCTGGAAGCATACGGCGCCGCATACACCCTGCAGGAAATCCTGACCGTCAAGTCCGATGACGTGGCGGGCCGTGTGAAGGTTTACGAGGCTATCGTGAAGGGCGAGAACATCCCTGAGCCGGGTATCCCCGAATCCTTCAAGGTTCTTATCAAGGAAATGCAGTCTCTGTGCCTGAACGTCGAGGTGCTCTCCACCGACGGCAAGATTATCGAGATGAGCGACTCGGAGGAAGAAGGCTTCCGGGCAGCAGAAGATATGGGCGTGAGCCTGACCCACGACGAGCCCAGCTCGGTCGACGAGGCATAAGCACCGCCTCCTTCTAGGGTGGAGAACCCCGCATGCGCTCGCATGCGTTGTGGGGTTCCCACCCGCAAACCCAAGTCTTCAGAAACTTACAGAAAGAGATTAGGACCGATATGTCCAACGAATCTTCGCTTGGTTTGATGCGAATTGGCCTCGCCACCGCCGACGACATCCGTCGTTGGTCCTTTGGTGAGGTTAAGAAGCCCGAGACCATCAACTACCGTACCCTGAAGCCCGAGAAGGACGGCCTCTTCGACGAGCGTATCTTCGGCCCCACCAAGGACTGGGAGTGCTACTGCGGTAAGTACAAGCGCGTGCGCTTCAAGGGCATTGTGTGTGAGCGCTGTGGCGTTGAGGTGACCCGTTCCAAGGTGCGTCGCGAGCGCATGGGCCACATTGAGCTGGCCGCTCCCGTGACCCACATTTGGTACTTCAAGGGTGTTCCTTCCCGTCTGGGCTACCTGCTGGATCTGGCTCCGAAGGACCTGGAGAAGGTCATTTACTTCGCTGCGTACATGATTACCAGCGTTGACGAGGAGGCTCGTCACGAGGATCTGCCGATGCTGCAGGCTGCTCACGACCGTGAGAAGCAGGAGCTTGAGGCTGCTCTGAACGCTGACGTGAACGCTATTAGCCGTGAGGTTGAGTCCGAACTGGCTCGTATCGAGGCAGAGGGCGGTAAGGCTGCTGAGAAGCGCAAGCTGCGCGATAACGCTGAGCGTCAGCTTGCCTCCGTGCGTAAGCGCTACGAGCGCGAGGTTGCTCACCTGGAGAACGTGTGGGAGCGTTTCAAGTCCCTGAAGGTCGCTGACCTCGAGGGTAACGAAGCTCTGTACCGTTCCATGGTGGACAAGTACGGCATGTATTTTGAGGGTGCCATGGGCGCCGAGGCTATCAAGAAGCGTCTGGAGTCTTTCGACCTGGAAGCTGAGGCCGAGGCTCTCAAGGAGATCATTCAGACCGGTAAGGGCCAGAAGAAGACCCGTGCCCTGAAGCGTCTGAAGGTTGTTAACGCCTTCCTGACCACCAACAACTCCCCGCTGGGTATGGTTCTGGACGTTGTTCCGGTCATCCCGCCGGAGCTGCGCCCGATGGTTCAGCTGGACGGTGGCCGCTTTGCGACCTCCGACCTGAACGACCTGTACCGTCGTGTGATCAACCGTAACAACCGTCTGAAGCGTCTGCTGGAGCTGGGCGCTCCCGAGATCATCGTGAACAACGAGAAGCGTATGCTGCAGGAAGCTGTGGACTCGCTCTTCGACAACGGCCGTCGTGGCCGTCCGGTGACCGGCCCCGGCAACCGTCCCCTGAAGTCTCTGTCGGACATGCTCAAGGGTAAGCAGGGTCGTTTCCGTCAGAACCTGCTGGGTAAGCGCGTGGACTACTCCGGTCGTTCCGTGATTGTGGTTGGTCCGCAGCTGCAGATGCACCAGTGTGGTCTGCCCAAGCAGATGGCGCTGGAGCTCTTCAAGCCCTTCGTCATGAAGCGTCTGGTGGAGCTGAGCCACGCTCAGAACATTAAGAGCGCTAAGCGCATGGTTGAGCGTTTCCGCCCGCAGGTTTGGGATGTTCTGGAAGAGGTTATCGCCGAGCACCCCGTGTTGCTGAACCGTGCACCTACCCTGCACCGCCTCGGTATTCAGGCATTTGAGCCGAAGCTGGTTGAGGGTAAGGCTATCCAGCTGCACCCGCTGGTTTGCTCCGCGTTCAACGCTGACTTCGATGGTGATCAGATGGCAGTTCACCTGCCGTTGTCTCCCGAGGCCCAGGCTGAGGCTCGTATCCTCATGCTGTCCTCGAACAACATCCTGAAGCCGTCGGATGGCCGTCCCGTGGCCGTTCCTTCGCAGGATATGATCATCGGTCTGTACCACCTGACCACTCCTCGCGATGGTCAGAAGAACGAGGGCCACGCTTTCTCCTCGGTTTCTGAGGCTCTGATGGCGATGGATCGTCACGAGATTGAGCTGTACACCAAGGTGAAGATCCTGCTGGACGGCGACCAGTTCGTTGCTCCCGAAGGTTGGGAAGCTCCCGAGGGCTACAAGCCCGGCGACCCCGTGTTGCTGGACTGCACCGTTGGCCAGGTCCTGTTCAACCAGGCTCTGCCGAAGGACTACCCCTGGTTCACCGGTGTGGCAGACAAGAAGGGCCTGGGTAGCCTGATTAACGATCTGGCTGAGCGTTACCCGATGGATGTTGTGGCTCGTGCCCTGGATAACCTGAAGAACGCAGGTTTCTACTGGGCATCCCGTTCGGGCGTGACCGTGGCCGTCTCCGATATCGCTACTCCCTCCGAGAAGCCGGCAATCATGGAGCGCTACGAGAAGCAGGCTGCCGCAATTCAGGACGACTTCGAGATCGGTACCATTGACGATGAAGAGCGTCGTCAGGAGCTGATTAAGGTTTGGACCGAGGCTACCGACGTGGTTGCTGAGGCTATGCGTGAGAACCTGAGCTCTCATGGCGGTCTGAACACCATTTACCGCATGGTGACCTCTGGTGCACGTGGTAACTGGATGCAGGTCCGTCAGATTGCGGGTATCCGTGGTCTGGTGTCGAACCCGAAGGGTGAGATTATGCCTCGCCCGATTAAGTCCTCCTACCGTGAGGGCCTGTCGGTTCTGGAGTACTTCATCGCAACCCACGGTGCACGTAAGGGTCTGGCTGATACCGCACTGCGTACCGCTAACTCGGGTTACCTGACCCGTCGTCTGGTGGATGTGTCGCAGGACGTTATCGTGCGTGAGCATGACTGCGGCACCCGCCGCGGTCTGATGCTCCCGCTGGTTGACGCCGACGGCAACCTGCACCCGGACGTTGAGACTTCGATTCACGGTCGTACCCTCGCGGTGGACGTGAAGGACGAGGCTGGCAACGTTTTGGCTGAGGCTGGCGCTGACGTTTCCGATGAGCTCATCGAGAAGCTGTTCAAGGCTGGTGTGAAGGAGCTGCGTGTCCGCTCGGTTCTGACCTGTGAGTCGGCTATCGGCGTGTGCGCACTGTGCTACGGCCGTTCGATGGCTTCGAACGTTCTGGTCGACATTGGTGAGGCTGTTGGTATTATTGCGGCTCAGTCGATTGGTGAGCCCGGTACCCAGCTGACCATGCGTACCTTCCACACCGGTGGTGTGGCATCGGCAGACGATATTACCCAGGGTCTGCCCCGTATTCAGGAGCTGTTCGAGGCCCGTACCCCCAAGGGTGTCGCCCCGATTTCTGAGGTGTCCGGTCGCGTGGCCATTGAGGATACCGAGAAGTCCTACAAGATTGTGGTGACCCCGGACGACGGTTCTGAGCCCCAGTCCTACACCGTTCTGCGCCGTGCGGCTTCTAAGCTGCAGAATGGCGATTACGTCCATGTCGGTGACCAGCTGGCTAGCGGTTCTGTTGACCCGAAGGAGGTCCTGCGAATTCGCGGTCCTCGTGAGGCTCAGAAGCACCTGGTGAGTGAGGTTCAGGGCGTGTACAAGTCGCAGGGTGTGGAAATCCACGACAAGCACGTCGAGGTTATCGTCCGCCAGATGCTGCGTCGCGTGACCGTGATTGAGTCCGGTGACACCGACCTTCTGCCGGGTGAGCTGGTCGATAACATTGTCTTCCAGACCGCAAACCGCAAGGCTCTGCTCGAGGGCAAGAAGCCTGCTGCCGGTCGTCCCGAGATGATGGGTATTACCAAGGCTTCGCTGGCTACCGAGTCCTGGCTGTCGGCGGCCTCCTTCCAGGAGACCACCCGCGTCCTGACTCAGGCAGCTATGGAGGCTAAGACCGACCCGCTGCTCGGCCTGAAGGAGAACGTGATCATCGGTAAGCTGGTTCCTGCCGGTACCGGTCTGGCACGTTACAACGATATTGAGGTTGAGCCGAGCGCTCAGGCTACCGCTGAGCGTCTGCAGTCTCTGGACACCTTCGGCGGCGGTTACCCGAGCGCTTTCCAGATCGACAGCGAGGTGTACTCCTACGGTAACAACGGCGGTTTCCGCGCCGTTTCGCTGGACGAGTACGGCCGTGGCCTGGAGCTCTAAGCTTCCTGCTGCTCGCTAGGTCTGAAGCCTAAGCATTCATAAAAGCGCGGATACTCGAGATTTCTCTCGGGTATCCGCGCTTTTGCATATTCGCGTGTGGGTGGGGTATGAGAGAGAAGGAACCCAGGCTTTTCTAATCACGATGGTTGTGGCAGTGGTTGAGGCTTTTGTGAATCCTGTCTTTAAGATTTGATATGGGTGCGCGTTGCGTTCGTTGTTTCTCCAAAATATTTTGGGAGAATCTCAGTAGAAACAGAATTTACACAGAGAGAAAAATTCTCTCGATTGCAAATTTTTGCAGTGGGGGAGAGCGGTTAGGTTTACTGGGTTTACTAGAGTAAACACCTCTTTATAGACCATTTATTCGTTTTTGTTGAGCAATATAAAGAATATATATTCTTGTATATTAGGATGCTTGGGTGATTGGAAAACGCTCTGACTTGGATTTACTCTTGAAGGCATGCATATCACTCCAGTCACTTCCGGATCGGGGAGAAATATCTTCACCCTGCATACTTCCGGTATCACTCCGTGTCCCTCGTTCCAGCAGGTATTTGCGTCCTCGTCCACAACGAAGGCCAAGAACTCTCTGTTTTCACGACTCGTCATGCCCAAGCGATCTCTGGCACGTGTGGGCGCCGCCTGCCTGATTGCCGCCTCCGCAATTTTGCCTTCCGGCCAGATGGCCGGGGCGGCCCCCGCGGCTCAAGCCTCCCAAGCCACGCCCTACCTCGTGGGTGCCGGCGCAGCCGATATTACCGGTGAACCCGGCGAGGTCGGTTTCATGGGCTACGGCGAGACTTCCCAGAAGGGTAGTGGTGTGCATACCCGTCAGTATGCTCGCGCCTTTATTGCTGTTGACCGTGCCAGCGGTCAGCGTAACCTCATCGTGGTGTTGGATGCTCTCACCGGCTGGCAGTCTCTCCGAGATGAGCTGGTCAAGCGTATCCGCGCCGAGTATGGATCTGAATACTCGGAATCGAACATCATGATTACCGCAACTCATACGCATGCGACCCCGGGCGGCATTACCCACCAGAGCCTGTACAACATCACGACCCTGGGATTTCACCAGGACACCTTTAATGCCCAGGTTGAGGGAACCATGAAGGCCGTGCGTCAGGCAACGAGAGACCTGGCCCCTGGCAACCTGACGGTCTCGACCTCTAAGCTCACGGGTGTGGGTGTGAACCGTTCGCGCGAGGCTTATAACCGAGATTCGCAGGAGCTGCGTTCCAAGCTTCCGAACGGTACCGACCCGACTAACATGACCCTGCGTCTGGAGCGTAACGGTAAGACTCGCGCGGTGCTGAATTGGTACGCGTTGCACCCGACCTCTCTGACCTCGAAGAATACCCTGATTTCAAGCGATAACAAGGGCTACGCCGAGTATCTGCTGGAGAACCAGGATCACGGCATTGACCGTAATGTCCCGGGTAGCGGAGATGGTTTTGTGGCCGCTTTTGCCAATGCAAACGCCGGTGACGTTTCTCCGAATACGTGGCTCAAGCCGGGTCAGGGGCCCACCAAGGATGACCATCAGAACCTGAAGATTCAGGGGCAGAAGCAGGCAGATGCCGTGCGTGCCCAGCTCAAGAGCGCAGGTAACTCGGTAGGCACCGGCCTGGATTCGCGAATCTCCTACTTCAACTTCTCAGGTATGAACGTTGACGCAAAGTACACCGGAACCGGCCGTAACGAACGCACCTGTCAGGGATTCTTGGGCACCGCTTTTGGTGCCGGCTCGACCGAAGATGGCGGTGGCGGCTGGGATGTGTATAAGGAAGGTTCCGGACGTCCCTCGATTTTGGGATTCCTTGCTTTTACTCCGAGCTCCGCTCAGATTAGCTGTCAGAAACCGAAGGGTGTCCTCTTCTCTGCTAAAAATGGAACGATCATTCAGGAGAAGTTCCCCGTTCAGATTATGCGTTTCGGTGACTACTACCTGCTCGGTATGCCGGGCGAATTTACCGGCGCGGTGGGCGTGCAGTATCGTCAGGACGCCGCTAAGCTCTTCGGCGTGCCCGAGTCGCATATTATTCTGCAGGGGTACACCAACGCCTATGACCACTATGTGACGACCCCCGAGGAGTACGATTCGCAGCAGTACGAGGGCGGCGCAACCCTCTTTGGTCGTTATACCTCCAGCGCTTTCCGCCAGACGATTAACGAAGTGGGTACCTCCCTGAAGAACGGTACTTCTCTGAGTATCGGCGATCGTCCGCAGGATCGTCGACCGGTCTCCAGCGCTCAGGGCAAGGTCGTCTATGACAGCCCGATGTTTGGCACGCGATATGGGCAGGTCACTCAGCAGCCGCAGGACGCTATTGCTGGTCGGCAGGAGGTTTCCGCGCGCTTTGTCGGCGCTCACCCGAATAACAATATTCATCACGACGGTAGCTACTTCGTGATTGAGCGTCGAGAGGGCAATACGTGGAAGTACTACACGGGCGATAACAACCCGGATACCTTCTACGAGTGGAAGCGCATGGGTATTGCCGCCTCGCAGGTGACGGTTCGTTGGAAGGTTCCCTTGAATACCCCAAAGGGCCAGTACCGCATTCGTTATTTCGGCACCGCAAAGAAGATTACGGGTGCGAAGACCAACTTTGAAGGTCAGACTCGCCAGTTCCAGGTTGTCTAAATACTGACAGCAACGGGATTGGGCGATGCTTGCGCCTTTGCCGGTACATGAGAAGTCGCCAAGAACTCGGGTTCTTGGCGACTTTTCGTATATTCGTATAACGGGGTGTCGGGGTGATGCCGTGGGAGTTGATAAGGGCAGAATTGCAAGCATGTAATTTAAGTGGTGCAAATCACCGGAAACTGCCTTCAATATCTGCTTAAAAGTGGAAAATCCGCGCAGTCCCGCTAGATTAAGCCGAGTTTAACCTGTATAGTCTTATGCGAAGTACTTGAGCTCGGTGTACTGGATCCACCCTTGGTGGGTTCCCTCGGGACTTTCCGAGGATACGGGCAAACGAATCAATGGCAGTATGGATACCGTCCTTTGGCGTTGCTTTTTGCTGACGCCTAAATGCCATTTTTACGTGTGCCCAAAAACTTTTCGTCTTCGGATGAAAAGGAGACAGAACTCGCCGAGAGTTGAGGAACCTATAGAAACCAACCGGAGTGCCCAGTGCACCCGAGCGTTTCTGATAACCGAGAGCACCCATCCACCGCGATGGGGGCCAGTAAGTTTATACGGGCTTCTCCAACGAGAAA
Source organism: Rothia sp. HMSC072E10 (assembly GCF_001813965.1). Classification (NCBI taxonomy): domain Bacteria; kingdom Bacillati; phylum Actinomycetota; class Actinomycetes; order Micrococcales; family Micrococcaceae; genus Rothia; species Rothia sp. HMSC072E10. The sequence goes on from NZ_KV814486.1 coordinate 243,761, forward strand.
CCCGATCAAGCAACGGAGAAAACGTGCCTACTATTCAGCAGCTGGTCCGTAAGGGCCGGACTCCCAAGGTCGTTAAGACCAAGGCGCCCGCACTGAAGGGCAACCCCATGAAGCGTGGCGTGTGCACCCGTGTGTACACCACCACCCCGAAGAAGCCGAACTCGGCACTGCGTAAGGTCGCTCGTGTCAAGCTCAACGGCGGCGTCGAGGTTACCGCATACATTCCCGGTGAGGGCCACAACCTGCAGGAGCACTCGATTGTGCTCGTTCGCGGTGGTCGTGTGAAGGACCTCCCCGGTGTTCGCTACAAGATCGTTCGTGGCGCTCTGGATACCCAGGGTGTTAAGGGTCGCGGCCAGGCTCGCTCCCGCTACGGCGCTAAGAAGGAGAAGAAGTAATGCCTCGTAAGGGTCCCGCTCCCAAGCGTCCCCTCGTAAACGATCCTGTTTACGGTTCTGCGCTGGTCACTCAGCTGATCAACAAGGTTCTGCTGGACGGTAAGAAGTCCGTCGCAGAGCGCATCGTCTACGGTGCCCTCGAGGGCGTCGAGAAGAAGACCGGTTCCGATCCGGTCGCAACCCTGAAGAAGGCTATGGACAACATCAAGCCTTCTCTCGAGGTTCGCTCCCGCCGCGTTGGCGGTGCGACCTACCAGGTTCCGGTTGAGGTTCGCCCCGGCCGTTCCACCGCTCTGGCTCTTCGCTGGCTCGTTGGCTTCTCCAAGCAGCGCCGCGAGAAGACCATGACTGAGCGTCTGATGAACGAGATCCTGGATGCGTCCAACGGTCTCGGTGCCGCTGTGAAGCGTCGCGAGGACACTCACAAGATGGCCGAGTCCAACAAGGCCTTCGCACACTACCGCTGGTAATTCTCCGTTTAGAGCCTGCCGAGTCGATTCGAGTCGGCAGGCTTTCGGAGTATCTCATTTAGGGAGAATAACGTGGCACTTGACGTGTTCACCGACCTTAACAAGGTCCGCAACATCGGTATTATGGCGCACATCGACGCCGGTAAGACCACCACCACTGAGCGCATTCTGTTCTACACCGGTATTAACCACAAGATCGGTGAGACCCACGACGGCGCTTCCACCATGGACTGGATGGCTCAGGAGCAGGAGCGAGGTATTACCATTACCTCCGCAGCAACCACCTGCTTCTGGAAGGGCAACCAGATCAACATTATCGACACCCCCGGCCACGTCGACTTCACCGTTGAGGTTGAGCGCTCCCTGCGCGTCCTCGACGGCGCAGTTGCTGTGTTCGACGGCAAGGAAGGTGTTGAGCCCCAGTCTGAGACCGTTTGGCGTCAGGCTGACAAGTACGACGTCCCCCGTATCTGCTTCGTCAACAAGATGGACAAGATGGGCGCGGACTTCTACTTCACCGTTCAGACCATCATCGACCGCCTGGGCGCTCGCCCGCTGGTCCTCCAGCTCCCCATCGGTGCTGAGAGCGACTTCATCGGCGTTGTCGACCTGCTCGAGATGAAGGCATATGTGTGGCCCGGCGACGCCAAGGGCGACGTGACCATGGGTGCCTCCTACGAGGTTCAGGAGATTCCTGCTGACCTGGTTGAGAAGGCTGAGCAGTACCGCGCTGAGCTGGTGGAGGCTGTTGCCGAGTCCAGCGAAGAGCTCATGGAGAAGTACCTCGAAGAGGGCGAGCTGACCATCCCCGAGATCAAGGCTGGTATCCGCCAGCTCGTGATCGCAGGCGAGGCATTCCCCGTTCTCTGCGGTTCTGCATTCAAGAACCGCGGTGTTCAGCCCATGCTGGACGCCGTGATTGATTACCTGCCCTCTCCGCTGGACGTTCCGGACGTCGTCGGCTCCAACCCCTCCAACGAGGAAGAGAAGCTGACCCGTAAGGCATCCGCTGACGAGCCCTTCGCAGCACTGGCATTCAAGGTTGCAGCTCACCCGTTCTACGGTCAGCTGACCTACACCCGCGTGTACTCCGGTGTGGCAGCTCAGGGCCAGCAGGTTCTGAACTCCACCAAGGGTAAGAAGGAGCGCATCGGTAAGCTCTTCCAGATGCACTCCAACAAGGAGAACCCTGTTGAGGAGATCACCGCAGGTCACATTTACGCAGCAATCGGTCTGAAGGACACCACCACCGGTGACACCCTGTGCGACCCCGCACACCCGATTGTCCTCGAGTCGATGACCTTCCCCGACCCCGTGATCTTCGTGGCTATTGAGCCCAAGACCAAGGGCGACCAGGAGAAGATGTCCACCGCTATCCAGAAGCTCTCCGCTGAGGACCCCACCTTCACCGTTTCGCTGAACGAAGAAACCGGTCAGACCGAAATTGGTGGTATGGGTGAGCTGCACCTGGACATCATCGTTGACCGTATGAAGCGCGAGTTCAAGGTTGAGGCTAACGTTGGTAAGCCTCAGGTTGCTTACCGCGAGACCATCAAGAAGGCAGTCGAGAAGGTCGACTACACCCACAAGAAGCAGACCGGTGGTTCCGGTCAGTTCGCAAAGGTGCAGGTCTCCTTCGAGCCCCTGCCCCTGGATGGCGAAGAGCTGTACCTGTTCGAGGACAAGGTCACCGGTGGCCGCGTGCCTCGCGAGTACATCCCCTCGGTCGACGCTGGTATCCAGGACGCCATGAAGTTCGGTGTCCTCGCTGGCTACCCGATGGTGGGCGTGAAGGCAACCCTGCTCGACGGTGCTTACCACGACGTCGACTCCTCCGAAATGGCGTTCAAGATCGCTGGTTCGATGGTCTTCAAGGAAGGCGCTAAGCGCGCTAACCCGGTCCTGCTCGAGCCGCTGATGGACGTTGAGGTTCGTACCCCCGAGGAGTACATGGGCGACGTGATCGGCGACCTGAACTCCCGCCGTGGCCAGGTTCGTTCCATGGAGGACGCATCCGGCGTTAAGATCATCAAGGCTATCGTGCCCCTGACCGAGATGTTCGGTTACATTGGCGACCTGCGTGGCAAGACCCAGGGTCGTGCAGTGTTCTCGATGGCATTCGATAGCTACGGCGAGGTTCCCAAGAACGTCGCTGACGAGATCATCCAGAAGAGCCGCGGCGAGTAATTCTCGCGACTCACCCGTGGGCCACGGGGTAAAACCCGTGGCCCACAGCGAAATTTTTCCATTAAATCCATCATTGAGAGCATGGACAGTTTCATCTCTGCGGTGTAATCCGCTATTGTAGACGCTAGACCGTTTTATAACGGGATGCGCCGGAGTGAAGATCCGCGTGCATGTTTTCAATCGTTCTAGGAGGAACACTCTTGGCTAAGGCTAAGTTCGAGCGCTCCAAGCCTCACGTTAACGTCGGTACCATTGGTCACGTTGACCACGGTAAGACCACCCTGACCGCAGCAATCTCCAAGGTTCTGGCTGACAAGTACCCGGACCTGAACGAGAAGCGCGACTTCGGTATGATCGACTCCGCTCCCGAGGAGCGCCAGCGCGGTATTACCATTAACATTGCTCACATTGAGTACCAGACCGAGAAGCGCCACTACGCACACGTTGACGCTCCCGGCCACGCTGACTACGTCAAGAACATGATTACCGGTGCGGCTCAGATGGACGGCGCAATCCTCGTGGTTGCTGCTACCGACGGCCCCATGGCACAGACCCGCGAGCACGTTCTGCTCGCTCGCCAGGTTGGCGTCCCCACCCTGCTGGTTGCACTGAACAAGGCAGACATGGTTGACGACGAAGAGCTCCTCGACCTCGTCGAGATGGAGGTCCGTGACCTCCTCTCCTCGCAGGAGTTCGACGGCGACAACGCCCCTGTCATTCGCGTTTCCGCACTGAAGGCTCTCGAAGGCGATCCCGAGTGGGTTGCTAAGATCGAGGAGCTCATGGACGCAGTCGACACCTACATCCCGGACCCCGTGCGTGAGAAGGACAAGCCCTTCCTCATGCCCATCGAGGACGTCTTCACCATCACCGGTCGTGGCACCGTGGTGACCGGCCGTGCAGAGCGCGGTACCCTGAAGCTGAACTCCGAGGTCGAGATCGTTGGTATCCGCCCGATCCAGAAGACCACCGTTACCGGTATCGAGATGTTCCACAAGCAGCTCGACGAGGCATGGGCAGGCGAGAACTGTGGTCTGCTGCTGCGTGGTCTGAAGCGCGACGATGTTGAGCGTGGTCAGGTTGTCGTGGAGCCGGGCTCCATCACCCCCCACACCGAGTTCGAGGCAAACGTCTACATCCTCTCCAAGGATGAGGGTGGCCGTCACAACCCCTTCTACTCCAACTACCGTCCTCAGTTCTACTTCCGTACCACTGACGTGACCGGCGTTATCACCCTCCCCGAGGGCACCGAGATGGTTATGCCCGGTGACAACACCGAGATGACCGTTGACCTGATTCAGCCCATCGCAATGGAAGAGGGCCTCGGCTTCGCTATCCGTGAGGGTGGCCGCACCGTTGGTTCGGGTCGCGTTACCAAGATCATCAAGTAATTGCCGTAAACTTTACGACAATTCGCTGGTGACCTGCCGGAGGGTTTTCCCCTCCACCAGGTAGCGATACTTAAGGACCCCCGCAGTTTTGCGGGGGTCCTTGTGTTATGCCCAGAACCGGTCTCGTAGTGGTCTTGCCATAGCACCTAGACAAAATCGTAGGCCGACCAGCGCAGGACCGGGCCGGATAACCCCCTCACGGTACCCGAGCATTTAGAAGGGACCACACAGAAAAATACGGGGGAAGAAAATCTAGAAGAAGAGCAACGGGGCGGAGGACAGGCCACGAAAGTGCGCGGGGCTTCGGAAACGTTCTGCCCTGTGACCGCAGACCTTGCTAGTTGTTCCTCGTCGCAATGGGGGATGGCGGAAGCGACAAAGAAGCGGCCCTCAGCCGTATGAAGCTGAGGGCCGCTTGAAGGTGGGGCGCCTTGGAAAACACGGCTTACCTTGACTTCTCAGGGCGTTAGCGAGGCAACGTCACTACGCCGAACGCCCGTCCCCTTCAGGAACGGAGTAGCCGCCACCGGGAGGCGGGGTCTGCGCCGGCGGAATAGACTGGCTATTCACCGATTGTGGTGCCTGCCCGCTGGGAGACTGCCCAACATATCCCTCGGCCGGGGGAAGAGCGGTAGCTTGAGAAACCGGAGTCTGCTCCACCGGAGTCGACGGGACGCCGCTGTCATCCTGGTGGCCACTTTGACGGGCAAGGAGCCTCCAAATGACGCCGGCAATAAGAATCACCGAGATGATGAGCAGGAAGAGCGGGTTGAAACCATTGAGCGAAATGGCAAGATCCACCGTCACCAGTACGGCCGATACGTATGCCCACGCCTTGGGGAGTACAAGACCGGCCAAGAGGGTCAGGCCAATGCCCAGTACGAGGAGGATAACGTCAGGGCCCCCGGTCGGAATTCTCCAAAGAACCAGCGTCAGGAGCGCCTGAAGACCCAGAGCGCAGTACAGGAGAGTAGACGACACCTGTTCATTGACGGGACGATGCGCTGCCAAATTCTTGAAAACACCAACCGCAGCGATGGCGAGAACAATCAAAAGGGCAATCTCCAGCACCAGGACGATGCGAGGTGCATCAGAATAATGCAGCATCAGCCGGGAGATAGAGAGGCAGAAAGCCGTCGTTGCGATGGTAGGTACCTGCTCCACTCGGCATACGGACATCAGACACAGCGTGCTTAGACCCCATAGGAGGGCGTTGAGCTCTACGTGAGTGGAGCTTAGCAGGCCCATTAGCGTGGCGAAATAGAGTACGCCCAGTGCGGGAACCATCAGCAGATAGTTGATCGGACCAAAAATACCCTGAGCCAGGGGGAGACGGGGCGCAAACTGCGAGGTGGGTGCAGGCAGGGGACCGTGCATCGGAAGAACAATGTTCCTAGAGCCCGCCTGGACGACTATGGAAGGACGTACGTTAGGATGCAGAACGGGATTCTCTCGGGGGATGAGGACCTTCAATACCCACAGAATAACGACAGCCAGAAGTGCGGAGTAGCCGAAGAACTCGGCGTGGTCCGAAGGAGCCGGAACCCCGGAGACATTCCAGAGAGCAGTGATACAGAACGTGCTCACGCTCAGAGAAGCACCGGGCTGTAGGTACGGAACCTTCAGAGCAACGCCAACACCCCAAACAGCAATCAGCAGAGCCGGAGCACCGACGGAGAGAATGGGATCCTCAAGATATAGCAGGCCGCCGGTGAAAGCGCTGTAGCAGGCCGCCACCGTAAAGACTCCCGTCGCGATGTATAGCTCGGCAATGCGGCGAGTGCGGGCATAGAGGAGAACACTGTACAGGGTTTGCGCAGCCATTAGAGCAACGAAGAAGAAATGGACGACCATCGTCTTCACATCGTTATTCATGGACAGAAGCAATAGCGACCAGCAGATAGGCAGACGAGAAACAGTCAGAATCTCGGTGCGGATTGCTGAATGAGGGGGCAACATAAGACCGAGCGCCGCGTATAGCACGGTGATCAAAGTCGGGAGAACAGCGACCCACAGCGTGTACCCGGCGATATCCAAGGTACCTGTTATCACCGTGGCGAGGGCGCTACGGTAGTACAGGGTTCCGACCAAGCCGATCAGAAGAAGCCCATAGAGACCAATACGCGTCAGAACCAGCAGGGTGTAGCGCATATCGTCACGGTTTGAAATGCCGAAGATACGCCCCAACAGCAGAATAGCCAAAAGGCTGAGTAGAAGAAGCGCTGCGGAGAACATACCGAAGTAGGCCCAGAAATGCTGGGCAATCGTCTTGACGGTAATGTCCACGAACATCGAGGCGAGCAACGACAGAGAACCAAGGAACAGGTAAGCCAGCCCCTCGGGGGTTCTCCGTAGACCCGGGATCCCCTGAATTTCAGCGGAGGGAAGAGCGAAGATGAGCAGGCCCGCAAGTGCAAATACGAGTGCGAAGACCAGACGCATCTCGATGGGCTGCATATCAGGGAAGAGGGTCGTCGCAAGTAGGAAGAAACCTAGCGCATACCCGAGGGTGCTCATCATGGATCCCGCGAAGCGTAGTTTGACGTCGCTGCGGCTCAAAATGTAGATGATGGTAGATGCGCCAAAGAAGAGGTAGAAATCGCCCTGGGTGTTCCCATTCGCGATATTGATCAAGAGGGCGATGCAGGGGAGAAGTGCCGAGAGGGCCAGCAACGCCATCGGCCGAAGAGCCTTACGGTAGGTCAGGCAGCTGATCAGATAGAAGATACCGATACCCCAGGAAGCGGGGAAGATCGTGTGGGGGGTCTGCACGTACGGTAGAAGCTCGGCCCAGCCGCTTTCTACATAGGGGGAAGCTATGGCGAGGGCGGCTACAAACGCACAAGAAAGGAGGATGAGACCGAAGCCTGCGTCGTAGGTAGGAAGCCACTCGAACTTCTCGCGAGGCAACTGAGCAGCAGAAGAGCTCCAAGGAATCTTGGATACCGTAGCCTCTTGATGCTGGGTGGGGAGTTGCGCATTAGCCATAGTGCGCACGCGGGGGACGAAGACGTACACAGAAACAATGTTGGTGACGAGTACGGTAATCGCAAAAATCGAGGGAGTCCAGACAATTTGGTTCAACTCATCAGCAAATGCCAGGACAGCAATAAGCGGGTAGATTCGTGCCTGAACAAAGTAGTCGATCTTCCCCTCCATGCACAGGAAGAGGATAGCGTGGACAGACATCACCGTGAAGGCGATACCCATGTCCAGAGAGGACATCTCATAGGTAAAGAAGAAAATGGACGCCGCGGTGACCGGAACAAAAATTCGTGATGAATCAACGAGACCTTCGCGGATACCTCGTGGAGCGGCTTCGGGAACAAAGTGAAGTACGAGTCCCAAGACAATCGCTACGACCGTGAGGACAATGAAGTACCAAACGAAGGGGAGCTCAACCACCCTCGTGGCGGCCAACGAATCTGAAATAAAGAAAGAAATTAGGAGATAACCCATGACACGGTTACGCATCAGAGTACATGCTCCAATAATTGCGGCGGTACCAATCAGAGAAGTGATAAGCCAGATGAAACGGCCCTGATCCCAGATACCGAGGATATACGTGGCAATACCCGTGAGGGGGATGAAAGCCAAGCCGGTCGCCGTAAAGGAATAGGAAGCGATGCGCAGACGCTTCACGAAACGGTAGGTCAACAGGCCCGCACCGTAAAAGACAACGGCCCCCAGCGCTAACGCGAGGACGCGAATCAGCGCCGTCTCGTCGGTCGAGGAAGTAACCGAAGTAATGAAAAGGGCAGCAGCTCCAATGAGCAGAAGCGAACCGATGTACAGAACAATATTGAGGAAGAGGTCCTCATTCATCCGCTGAGGATGCGGTGTTTGATGAGAGTACATTTCTCCGCGGGTGACCTGCGACGGTGCAGGGGAGGGAGGGAACGGTGCTTGCTCGTTATAGGGTTGGTTGATGGGGGAGTGCGTGTGACTGGGTGCCCGGTGAGGTTGTGTCGGCTGAGACATGATTTCTCCTTAGGCTAAGTGGTACTTCTACCATACGAGTACTACTAGGCTTGAAAGCTATATTTCGGGGTATAAACTGCATGGAAAATACTGAAAGTAGGTTTAGAAGTCTCTGTGAAGGACACACCGGGCGATGATGTCTGGTTACGGAGAGGGGCAGGAAGGTCTTTTAAGTGTTCTTAACCACTTAATGAACGTTGGCATTGCGAGAACCCCCGAATATTTGAGAGAATTGACGACGTTGTCAAAGTGTCTATCTGTATCAGATAGGCCCACGTATGACCCGGTCCGAAGGATGACGGGACGAGTTTGTCTAGAATATAGACGACACGCCCGAGTTCGGGGGTCGGTACTCAGGCGGGGTGAGGAACCCGGCAAGGCCGGATTCAGTCCGTTCTGGGTGGCGCACGTGATGAATATATCGCGTTCCTTAAGCGCTATAACAAAGGAGCAAAAGCTCCGATACAGGGAATACATCAAGAAAGAGAGTCCGACAGATGGCGGGACAGAAAATCCGCATCCGTCTGAAGTCCTATGACCACGAGGTCATCGATTCTTCGGCACGGAAAATCGTCGAAACGGTCAAGGGCGCAGGCGCAACTGTAGTTGGCCCCGTGCCGCTGCCGACCGAGAAGAACGTCTACTGTGTTATTCGTTCTCCCCACAAGTACAAGGACAGCCGCGAGCACTTCGAGATGCGTACGCACAAGCGTCTGATCGACGTTGTTGATCCGACCCCCAAGGCTGTTGATGCCCTCATGCGTCTCGACCTGCCGGCAGACGTAAACATCGAGATCAAGCTGTAGAGGATCGCATCTAATGACTAACAAATTCGAGCGCCAGGTGAAGGGCCTGCTGGGCACCAAGCTCGGCATGACCCAGGTCTGGGACGAGGACGGCAAGTTTGTGCCCGTCACCGTCGTCAAGGCTGATTCTAACGTTGTTACCCAGATCCGTAACCAGGAGACTGACGGCTACGAAGCTGTTCAGATTGGTTTCGGTGCAATCGACTCTCGCAAGGTTACCAAGCCCCTGGCTGGTCACTTCGAGAAGGCCGGTGTTACCCCCCGTCGTCACATTGTCGAGTTGCGTACCGCAGATGCTTCTGAGTATTCCCTCGGTCAGGAACTGACCGTTGAGCTCTTCGAAGCAGGCCAGAAGGTCGACGTCGTTGGCAAGACCAAGGGTAAGGGCTTCGCAGGTGTTATGAAGCGTCACGGCTTCAAGGGTGTTGGCGCGTCTCACGGTCAGCACAAGAACCACCGCAAGCCCGGTTCCATCGGTGGCGCATCCTACCCCGCACGCGTGTTCAAGGGTATGCGCATGGCTGGCCGTATGGGCGCAGCACGTCACACTACCTTGAACCTGACTATCCAGGGTGTGGACGCAGAGAACAATGTCCTGCTGATCAAGGGCGCAATCCCCGGTCCCAAGGGCGGCGTTGTTCTGGTTCGTACCGCTGTGAAGGGAGCCTAATACATCATGGCTGTTAAGACCCTTAAGGTAGACCTGCCCGCAGAGATTTTCGACGCGCAGGCATCCGTGCCCCTGCTGCACCAGGTTGTCGTTGCACAGCTCGCAGCAGCACGTCAGGGCACCCACAAGGCTAAGAACCGCGGCGAGGTTTCCGGTGCAGGCCGTAAGCCCTTCAAGCAGAAGGGTACCGGTAACGCACGTCAGGGCTCCATCCGTGCACCGCACATGACTGGCGGTGGCGTTGTTCACGGTCCGACTCCGCGTAACTACGCACAGCGCACCCCCAAGAAGATGATCGCCGCTGCACTGCGCGGTGCTCTCTCTGACCGCGCTCGTCACGACCGCGTCCACGTTGTCGAGAACTTCATCTCCGGTGAGACCCCCTCGACCAAGGCTGCAAAGGCTGCATTCGCAGCTATCACCGAGCGCAAGAACATCCTTCTTGTGATTGCTCGTGCAGAGGACGTTGTGGCTCTGTCCGCACGTAACCTGGAGAATGTCCACGTTCTGTACGTCGACCAGCTCAACACCTACGATGTGCTGGTTTCGGACGACGTGGTCTTCACCAAGGCAGCATTCGACGCATTCGTTGCTGCAGCTCAGAAGAAGGAGGGCGCTAAGTAATGAGCGTTTCCACCAAGTCTGTATACGACGTGATCATTGCTCCCGTCGTTTCCGAGAAGAGCTACGGTCAGCTCGACGAAGGTAAGTACACCTTCGAGGTCGCTACCGATTCCAACAAGCTGGAAATCAAGCAGGCCATCGAGAAGATCTTTGACGTCAAGGTTGCTTCCGTCAACACCATCAACCGTCAGGGCAAGCGCAAGCGCACCCGTTTCGGTTGGGGCGCTCGCAAGAACACCAAGCGTGCGATTGTGACCCTCAAGGAAGGCACCATCGACATCTTCGGCGGTCCGCAGGCATAAGCCCCGCGGAGACCACTTTAACGAAGGAAGAAATATCTAAATGGGTATTCGTAAGTACAAGCCGACGACCCCGGGTCGCCGCGGTTCGAGCGTTGCTGATTTCGCAGAGATCACCCGCTCCACCCCGGAGAAGTCCCTGCTTCGTCCGCTTCACAAGACCGGCGGCCGTAACAACACCGGCCGCATCACCACCCGTCACAAGGGTGGCGGCCACAAGCGTCAGTACCGTCTGATCGACTTCCGTCGTCACGACAAGGACGGCGTGAACGCACGCGTTGCACACATCGAGTACGATCCCAACCGTACCGCACGCATCGCACTGCTGCACTACGTCGATGGTTCCAAGCGTTACATCATCGCTCCGAACAAACTCGCTCAGGGCGACATCGTCGAGTCCGGTCCCGCAGCTGACATCAAGCCCGGCAACAACCTGCCCCTGCGCAACATCCCGGTTGGTACCGTGATTCACTGCGTCGAGCTCCGCCCCGGTGGCGGCGCAAAGCTGGCACGTTCCGCTGGTGCTTCTGTCCAGCTGGTTGCTAAGGAAGGCAAGTACGGCCAGCTCCGTCTGCCCTCCGGCGAAATCCGCAACGTGGATGTTCGCTGCCGCGCAACCGTGGGCGAGGTCGGCAACGCCGAGCAGTCCAACATCAACTGGGGTAAGGCTGGCCGCAACCGCTGGAAGGGCATCCGCCCGACCGTCCGTGGTGTGGTTATGAACCCGGTTGACCACCCGCACGGTGGTGGTGAAGGTAAGACCTCCGGTGGTCGTCACCCGGTTAACCCCAACGGTAAGCCCGAGGGTCGTACCCGCCGTCCCAACAAGGAAAGCGACAAGCTCATCGTTCGTCGCCGTCGTACTGGCAAGAAGCGCTAAGGAGCCTGAAACATGCCTCGTAGTTTGAAGAAGGGCCCTTTCGTTGATCAGCACCTCTACCTGAAGGTTGCAGCTCAGAACGAGAAGGGCACCAAGAACGTAATTAAGACTTGGTCGCGTCGCTCGATGATTATCCCCGACATGCTCGGTCACACCATCGCAGTGTACGACGGTCGCAAGCACGTGCCGGTGTTCATCACCGAGTCGATGGTTGGTCACAAGCTCGGTGAGTTTGCTCCGACCCGCACTTTCCGCAGCCATGTGAAGGACGACCGTAAGGGCAAGCGTCGCTAATCGGTTCATACCGATAAGCTAACGTTTCCCTTTCGGCAATAGACGAAAGAGAGATAGGCAATGGAAGCCAAGGCATCAGCGCGTTTCGTTCGCGTTACGCCTATGAAGGCCCGCCGTGTCGTCAACCTGATCCGTGGTAAGCAGGCGGAAGAGGCTCTGGCGATTCTGAAGTTCGCCCCCCAGGCAGCTTCGGAACCGGTATACAAGATCGTTGCTTCGGCAGTAGCTAACGCTCGTCAGAAGGCAACCCAGCAGGGTCTGCCCTTCCGCGAGGAAGAGCTGTTCATCAGCGAAGCATTCGTGAACGAGGGCCCGACCATGAAGCGCATTCAGCCCCGCGCTCAGGGTCGTGCATACCGAATCAACAAGCGCACCAGCCACATCACCGTGGTAGTTGCTACCCCGGAGAAGGAGGAGGACCGCTAAATGGGTCAGAAAATTCACCCGAACGGTTTCCGACTGGGCATCACCACTGACCACGTCTCCAAGTGGTTCGCTGATTCCAACAAGCCCGGCGAGCGTTACGCAGACTTCGTCCGTGAGGACGTGAAGATCCGCGAGCTGCTGGCAAAGAACCTGGATCGCGCAGGCGTTGCAAAGGTCGAGATCGAGCGTACCCGTGACCGCGTGCGTGTGGACATCCACACCGCTCGTCCCGGTATCGTGATTGGCCGTCGTGGCGCAGAAGCAGACCGCATCCGCGGCGAGCTCGAGAAGCTCACCGGCAAGCAGATTCAGCTGAACATCCTCGAGGTTGCTAACCCCGACCTTTCCGCTCAGCTGGTTGCACAGAGCATCGCAGAGCAGCTCGCATCGCGTGTTGCATTCCGCCGTGCAATGAAGAAGGCAATCCAGTCCGCACAGCGTGCAGGCGCAAAGGGTATCCGTATCCAGTGCTCCGGCCGTCTGGGTGGCGCTGAAATGTCCCGTTCCGAGTTCTACCGCGAAGGCCGTGTGCCCCTGCACACCCTGCGCGCGAACATCGACTACGGCTTCTTCGAGGCCAAGACCACCTTCGGCCGCATCGGTGTGAAGGTCTGGATCTACAAGGGCGACCTGACCGACAAGGAGCTGGCAGCTCAGCAGGCAGCAAACAACCGCCGTGGCAACCGCCGCGATGGTGACCGCCGCCGCCAGGGCAACCGTGGTCCTCGTCGCGAGCGCCGCAACGAGAACGCTTCGGCAAAGGTCGAGGCCAAGACTGCAGAGAACGGTGAGGCATAAATGCTTATTCCCCGTCGAGTAAAGTACCGTAAGCAGCACCACCCCAAGCGTAGTGGTCTCGCAAAGGGCGGCACCGAGGTTAGCTTCGGTGAGTGGGGCATCCAGGCCCTGACCCCCGCATACGTGACCAACCGCCAGATTGAGGCTGCACGTATCGCAATGACCCGTCACATCAAGCGTGGCGGTAAGGTCTGGATCAACATTTACCCGGACCGCCCCCTGACCAAGAAGCCCGCCGAAACCCGTATGGGTTCCGGTAAGGGTTCGCCCGAGTGGTGGGTCGCAAATGTCAAGCCGGGTCGAGTCATGTTTGAACTCGCCGGTGTGTCCGAAGAGGTGGCTCGCGAGGCAATGCGCCTGGCAATCCACAAGCTCCCGATGAAGGCACGTATTGTGCGTCGCCGTGAAGGTGGTGAATAAGCGAGATGGCAGTAGGCTCCAAGGACCTGAGCATCGAGAAGCTCGCAGCACTCTCTAACGAGGATCTGGCTGCAAAGCTGAGCGAAGCGAAGAAGGAACTCTTCAACATCCGCTTCCAGGAAGTCACCGGTCAGGCTAATGCAGGTCGTCGCCGCACTATTAAGCGCGACATCGCACGTATCTACACCGTGCTGCGTGAGCGCGAGCTCGGTATTCGTCCCGCAACTGAAGGTGAGTCCAAGTGAGTGAAGTAAAGAACGAAGAGCGCGGCTACCGTAAGACCCGCCGCGGCTACGTTGTCTCCGACAAGATGGACAAGACCGTTGTCGTCGAGGTCGAGGACCACGTGAAGCACGCTCTGTACGGCAAGGTTGTTCGCCGTAGCTCCAAGATCAAGGCACACGATGAGCAGAACACTGCAGGCATCGGTGACCTCGTTCTGATCGCAGAGACCCGTCCGCTGTCCGCTTCCAAGCGCTGGCGCGTCGTGGAGATTCTGGAGAAGGCTAAGTAAGCCTTTCCGCAGAATCATCTGCTAGAGCAATAATGGCCCCTCTCCCACATCTGTGGGGGAGGGGCCATCGCTATATCCCGAGGCGAGAGACAGCGCGAACTAGAGAACGTCATATTCGGAGATCGGTCGTCATATATAGAAACAGTACTTTTGCCCGGGGCGGCTTTCTGCATTGCTTAAATAATGATCTGACCTGGATAAACGTGGGGAAAAGGTGGTTTTTACAGGCTGTAGATGGGGAACGGATAGTTGGGGGAAGACTTAGACAGAGCTAAAAATAGGTTGAAAACCTCCTGTGAAGGTGCTTATCATCGACTCTATAAGTGCTTAGCTATGCCTTGCCTATATATTAGGGGTAGTCGAGCACCTAATCCGGAGGTTGCACGACCTTTGGAGAAGTATCATCAACACATCATCGAGGATTACCATGACTTCTTCACCCAAGCCCTCACGCAAGCTGCTCGCCGTCGCCAGCGCCCTCTCCGTCGTCGCAGGATCGATGACCATGATTCCCGCATCTTTTGCGGCTAACGGCAATTCCTCCCTGCCCGCAGCATCCAGCGCACAGAACTCTAATGACGAGTGCCGTCATTTTAGCGTAAGCGCTACCCAGTATCAGGGTCTACCCGGCCAGTACCAGCTGGCTTACGCACCGGCTACCTCTACCCTGTTCACTTCCTTCTCCTCCGGCCGTCCTCCGATCCTGACCGGCGGTTTGGGCTCCTGGAATGTCTCCTCCGCACCGAGCCTTGCATCGGTCTACCAGTTCCCGACCGTGGACTTCACCCCTCGCGGAGCCACCGAACCCTCGGGTAAGCAGATTGCATCCCCCTACGGTGTCGGCTATGACGAGGCTACCGGTTACGTGTGGGTGACTCAGACTCGTAACAGCACCGTATCCGTGGTGGATCCCTCGACCAAGAAGGTGATCTGGACCAGCGCAGAAGGCGAAGTTGATCATCCTCGTGAGGTGCGCATCGACTCCGCAACCGGTAAAGCTTTTGTTTCCGGCTCCGGCGGCATTAGCGTCTTCGACACCACCCAGCACACCCTGGTCAAGAAGATCGAATTCACCAATGCCAAGGGCGAACCTGACACCGCAATGAACATGCACGTAGACTCCGCTGATGGCAAGGTCTACGTCCCTACCCTGAGCGCAGGCACCCTGAAGGTAATTAATGGCAAGACTCTCGAGGTTGAGAAGACCATTGAGCTGCACAAGGACAGCGCAGATATCGCTCTGAACGCCTCGGACGTCACTATCGACAAGTCCCTGAAGGAAATCTACGTAAGCTCTCAGGGCGACCGAAAGACCGGGGCCAACTCCGGTGTGACCGTCTACGATCTGGAGACCGGCGCATATAAGAAGTCCATTCCCTTCGGTAAGCAGGCTCTTGCCATCACCTCTGACGAAGCTCGTGACCTGCTCTACGTTACCGATTACGGTACCGGCAACGTGGGCGTGATTGATGCGCGTACCGGCACCGTTGTCTCCGAAGTATCCACCGGCGCTACTAGCGGCGCAAATGACGTGCTGGTTACTCCCGATGGCTCGGCCTACGCCTTGGCTCGAAGCACCGAGGACGCCTCCCCGATCGAGACCAACTACACCATCGACCCGGCTACCGGTGAATACCGAACCTCCAGCACCGAACCCAAGGGCAAGGACAACGCCGACAGCCCGATTACTCCCGGTGTCATGGTGAAGCTCAATACCACCATCAAGACCACCGCAAAGTCTGCCTCGCAGGCCTCTTCTGAGGAACTGGTGAAGACCTACACCGACGGCGCCAAGCTGTACACCACCAAGGATTGGACCAAGGGCGAGACCCTGAAGCTGCGCGGTGAGGGCTTCAAGACCCAGGACGGCAAGGGCTCCGTTGTTGCCGTCAAACTGAACAAGGGTAAGATCAGCGCTAAGGAAGAGCCGAAGCTCAACGGCAAGGAAGGCAACAGCGCGGGCGTGTGGGCCTACATTCAGGCCGATGAGAACGGCAACTTCACCGCCGAGCTACCTTACCCCACCACCGCTAACTCCAGCCTGAAGGACGATCTGAATACCGGTGACCAGATTTCCGTGGCTCTGCTCTCCGGTTCGATGGTTGAGAATGACACCCCGCGTGGTGGTGAGGCCCTGAAAGCAACCGTCACCGAGCAGAAGGCCGCAGACACCACCTGCGCAACCGTCGAAACCTCCAAGGTTGCTGCTGCTCCTTCCGGTGTGACTACTCAGTACCCTGCGGGTACTCCGCTGACCATCGCCAAGAACGATGAGCCTACCCCCACGCCGAGTGATTCGGCTAAGCCTGAGCCGACTACTCCGGCCCCGAGTGATTCGGCTAAGCCTGAGCCCTCCACCCCCGCACCGAGCGATTCGGCCACTTCGAACGAGGTTGTGCACGAGTACAAGGATGGCGCTAAGGTTTACTTCCCCAAGACTTGGGAAGGCGAGAAGCTGACCTTCCGCGGTGAAGGCTTCAAGACCAAGGACGGCAAGGGCTCGGTTATCGCAGTCAAGCTGAACAAGGGCACCATCTCAGCCAAGGAAGAGCCGAAGCTGGAGGGTGCAGAAGCTAACAGCTCGGGCGTGTGGGCCTACATCAAGGCTGACGAGAACGGTAACTTCACCGCGACTATCGATCGTCCGACCGTTGCCAACTCCAACCTGAAGGAAGAGCTCAAGACCGGTGATAAGGTGGCTATTTATCTGCTCTCCGGCTCCCTGACCGAGAACGATAACGCACGTGGCGGCATGGCCGTCGAGTACACCTTCACGACCGAGAACCAGCCGAAGAAGGATGAAGCTAAGGACGCCCCCGTGAACCCCTCGGCTCCTGAGCCCTCCGCACCGGCCGAGTCGAAGGATCAGGCTAAGGACCAGTCCAAGGCTCCTGCAGATTCCCTGAAGCCCTCGGCCCAGGAGAAGGGCAACAGCGCTTCGAAGACCTCCGCTTCTTCGTCGCAGAACACCTCTTCTACTAACGGCTCGAACTCTTCGAAGTCTTCGAAGTCTTCGCTGGCTAACACCGGTGCCTCCGGCGTCTTGATTGCATCTGGCCTGGGTGCCCTGGCTCTGGTCGCGGGTGCCGGTATTCTGGTGGCTCGTCGCCGCAAGGCATAAACGTCGATGAAGCCATGAGGTCTTCCCAGCGCTGTTCTGGGGAGGAGGAGCATGCTTCCATAATCGGTTTGCGTAAACCGTAAAATAGCCCAGGGGCGGTTCCCTTCCTTATGAAGGGAGCCGCCCCTGGGCTATGCCTGGAGGAATGTCTCGGGCAAAAAGAAAACCCGCACCGAAGTGCGGGCTTAATGGTCAAAGCGAGGTTCGGTCCCTAGACAAACGGATTAGCGAGGAAAAAGGGACCCAAGAAATCTGTCCGATAAGGACCGAACCTCTTGTTTGACGCATGCGTCTCTTCTATTATGGTACATCTCGCTGAATTTCGCACCTTCAGCGGGAGTTTTTGGCAAAAAACTTGGTTTTTGAAAAAATCGCCCTAAATTTCTAAACTTTTTGGCCGATTTTTGCAGAAACTCGATATTCCGGGCCGTTATCTGAAGAAATGTTACGAAATCACTGCCGGATTCCCCACCGTTCTTCTGTGGCTACAGCCGATGTAGAAGAGGTGGCTCTCAAGCTTGGGTTCCCCGCAAGGCCGTGATTTTCGGAAACCTTTGGAAATGCGTGGGCTCACCGGGCCGCAGACGACCCGAGGTCGTCTATCCCCGCGGTCACGTCCTCCACAGCGTATGATGTAGAGCAACATTGCGAGGTATAAGACCCATGCTGCCTCTCATCTTGCGGCTGTGGTACTTGAGCTGCACATATCTGTTCCCCCTACACACAGACCTTCGGAGGAAGAATGTCCCAGTCGAATAATGAAACACAGCAGGGAGTCTCAGGTGCTCGCCAGATCGTGGAGCGACAGCCCGGACTAGCCGGGCAATATCAGGTTGCTTACAACCCCGAACGGGATGTTCTCTTCGTGACCGGTAGCTTCAACCACACCAAGACCCATGGCACCCTGTGCGCCACTCTTGCACGCCTGAATGCCCACACCTTGGAGACTGAACTCACCGCGTATCTGCCCGTGGTCGAGGACCATAACCCTGGCCAGGAAGGCCTCTACCAAATTCAGGCCGCCTATGGGGTGGCCCTCGACAATCAAAGCGGTCTGGTATGGACCGGAGGGACCCGAACCCAAACGGTCACCGCGTACTCTCAGGATGACCTTTCGCTCGTGTGGGATTCACGCTCCAAGGATGATATTGAGATGCTCACCCCGCGCGAGCTCTACGTGGCTCCTGACGGATCTGTACTCGTGACCGGTGCCGGCGGTTACCAGGTTATTTCTACTGCTAACGATAAGGGGGAGCGCACCGTCAGCCCCCTGCGGGATTTTGGTCCCGCAATGCTACTCGGTCCCATCGCCGATGAGGAAAGCGGCCTGCTGTATGTCCCGAATATTATCAAGGACGAAATCTGGGTTATCGATCTGAAGACCTGGGAGCGGGGTAATGTTTTTTCCGTGCGGGGTGGTCAGGATGCTGAAACCTCCGTTATGGTACACGGCGCGGAGATTGACCCCGCCCGCGGGGAGCTTTATATTTCGGCACAGGGAGCTGAAAGCAAGAACTCCGGCCTGTACATTCTGAGCCTGGAGGGTGAACAGCTGGCTTATATTCCCTTTGGCCGGATGCCCACCGATATTCTCTTCGATTCGAAGCGTCATCTGCTCTACGTCGCGGACTTTGGCGGTAAGGGAGAGCCCTCCATCGCCGGTGGTGGCACCATCACGGTGATCAACTCTTTGACCCGAGAAGTTGTTGAGACGATTCAAGTAGCTCCTACCCGCATCAATCATCAGGTGCTGCTCTCCGACGGCTCGGTAATCGCTATCGACAAGGCCGGAGACTATCCCGCGGCTATCGTACCCTACGTGCTGGATGCTCGTAGCGGTCAGTATTACGAGTCGAAGAACGAATCACGCCCCGGAGAAGAACTGAACTCTATCGTTCGCGATGGGTTGGCTCGTGTGCGTGTTACGGTGGAATAGTTGGAGGACTCAGAGGGCTCTGGCTCGTTGAACCTTGGGCGGCAGCCCGTGTTTTCCAGTGGGGAGAGGCCGAGATGTTAGCGCGAATAGCGCTCGCGATGCGTAGAAAATAAGCCGGATGCGCGATGTATTTAAAGTATCCTCGGCAAGCCTGTCACGGGATATATCAAAAAGTAGTAAAATATAAATATCTACCACCTTTGTTTGACACATTGCGCGGTAGATTTCTCGAGGCCCCTTCAGTTTCTTATGCGTCAGGAACTACACGAAGGGGCCTCCTGCTTTAACTGTCTAATAAGGAGTTCACTCCCGCTAGGCCCGATGCATGGGCGGAAGATGTCTGCAATGATGCGGTAAGACTGGGGTAAGACAGGCGCAGAAGAGACGGTAATCATGTTTGTGAAACCCTTGCAATGCCCGAGTGGTTCCTGTAGAGTATTAAGACTGTGCGGCTGTATCCAAATAGCCGCGCAACCACGGGCTTCTCGTGCCAGTGCATAATGCCGCTAATTACGGGTGGATACGCCCGCTTCACGCGGGTCCAAATGCTTCTGGCATGGGTTTGCCCCAGGCGTTTCCGCTAACCCCTTCCCTAGAGCTGGGGCCCGGGGCGTCAACCAATCCCGTAAAAATGTTCCGCAAGGCTGGCTCACGCCTCAAGTGAGTCGGAACCGGCGAGACGACAGGAGAAATATGATTCAGCAGGAGTCGCGACTGAAGGTCGCCGACAACACTGGTGCGAAGGAAATCCTGACCATCCGTGTTCTCGGTGGTTCCTCGCGTCGCTACGCAGGCATCGGCGACATCATTGTCGCAACCGTCAAGGATGCAATCCCCGGCGGTACCGTAAAGAAGGGTGACGTTGTCAAGGCAGTCGTCGTCCGCACCAAGAAGGAAACCCGTCGTCCCGACGGCTCCTACATCAAGTTCGACGAGAACTCCGCAGTGATCCTGAAGAACACTGATGGTGATCCCCGTGGTACCCGTATCTTCGGCCCCGTGGGTCGTGAGCTTCGCGACAAGAAGTTCATGAAGATCGTTTCGCTGGCTCCGGAGGTGCTCTAATTCATGGCTAAGATCAAGTCCGGCGACCTGGTTCAGGTTATTTCCGGTGCAGATAAGGGCAAGCAGGGCAAGGTTCTGAAGGTTCTCCCCAAGGAAAACCGCGTGATTGTTGAGGGCGTTAAGGTCGTCACCAAGCACACCAAGGCTAACCCCCTGACCGGCGCAGCAGGCGGCATTCAGAAGGTTGAGGCACCGATCCACGTTTCTAACGTTGCGATTGTTGACCCCGAGACCAAGAAGCCGACCCGTGTTGGTTTCCGCCTCGAGACTGTAGAGCGTGACGGCAAGGAGCGCACCGTTCGCGTGCGCGTTGCTAAGCGTTCGGGTAAGGACATCTAATGACCGAAACCAAGATCACCCCCCGCTTCAAGACCAAGTACGCTGAGGTCGTCGTTCCCGCTCTGCAGGAAGAGTTCAAGTACGAGAACGTCATGCAGACCCCGAAGATCGTTAAGGTCGTCGTAAACATGGGTGTTGGCGAGGCAGCTCGCGACGCAAAGCTCATGGATGGCGCTATTCGCGATCTCACCGCAATCACCGGTCAGAAGCCGATTGTTACCCGCGCTAAGAAGTCCATCGCACAGTTCAAGCTGCGCGAAGGTATGCCCATCGGTGCACACGTCACCCTGCGTGGCGACCGCATGTGGGAATTCCTGGACCGCCTCGTCACCCTGGCACTGCCCCGAATCCGCGACTTCCGCGGCCTCTCGGATCGCCAGTTCGACGGTAACGGTAACTACACCTTCGGTCTGACCGAGCAGTCCATGTTCCACGAAATCGATCAGGACTCGATCGACCGCGTGCGTGGTATGGACATTACCGTGGTGACCTCCGCGAAGACCGACGACGAGGGCCGTGCCATTCTGAAGGCACTGGGCTTCCCGTTCAAGACCAAGTAACGACTACGTTGTAGGTCCAGACCCCGTTACCGCGGGGTAGGGAAACCACAACGAGGAAGGGCACAAGCCCACAATGACTATGACTGATCCGGTCGCAGATATGCTGACCCGTTTGCGCAACGCAAACTCCGCATACCACGACACCGTATCCATGCCCTACTCCAAGCTGAAGTCTCGCATCGCCGAGATCCTGAAGGCTGAGGGTTACATCGCCGACGTTAAGGTTGAGGATGCAAAGGTCGGCAAGACCCTGACCCTCGTCCTCAAGTACGGTCCGTCCCGCGAGCGTTCCATCGCTGGCGTGCGTCGTATTTCCAAGCCGGGCCTGCGTACCTACGCAAAGTCCACCAACCTGCCCCAGGTTCTGGGTGGCCTCGGCATCGCAATCCTGTCCACCTCTTCGGGTCTGCTGACTGACAAGCAGGCTGCGAAGAAGGGTGTGGGCGGCGAAGTCATCGCTTACATCTGGTAGTCGGTTAGAAGAGAAAGGAAGAGAATAATGTCACGTATTGGACGTCTCCCCATCTCGGTTCCCGCCGGCGTTGAGGTTAAGGTCGATGGCAACCTGGTCACCGTTAAGGGCGCAAAGGGCGAGCTCTCCCACAAGGTTGCTTCCCCCATCACTGTCGCTCTGAACGACAACGAGATCGTCGTGTCTCGTCCCAACGACGAGCGCCTGTCTCGCTCGCTGCACGGTCTGACTCGTACCCTGATTCAGAACCTGATCATCGGCGTGACCTCCGGCTTCGAGAAGAAGCTGGAAATCGTCGGTACCGGTTACCGTGTGACCCCGAAGGGTAACGACCTGGAGTTCGCTCTGGGCTACTCCCACCCGATCAACATCACCGCTCCCGAGGGTATTACCTTCGCAGTGGAGGGTGCTAACAAGCTGACCGTGTCGGGTATCGACAAGCAGCTCGTTGGTCAGGTTGCAGCAAACATTCGTGGTCTGCGTAAGCCCGATCCCTACAAGGGCAAGGGTGTTCGCTACGCAGGTGAGCACATCCGCCGCAAGGTCGGAAAGGCTGGTAAGTAAACATGGCTATCAAGTCGAAGGCAGCGCAGCGTGCACGTCGTCACGCTCGCATCCGCAAGTACGTTTCGGGTACCGCTGCGCGTCCGCGCCTGTGCGTCACCCGTTCGACCCGTCACATGTTCGTTCAGGTTATCGACGATGTCAAGGGCGTGACCCTGGCATCCGCTTCCACCATGGAAGCAGAGCTGCGTGCAGCTGACCTGGACAAGACCGCTAAGGCAAAGCGCGTTGGTGAGCTCGTTGCAGAGCGCGCCAAGGCAGCAGGTGTTGAGGCAGTCGTGTTCGACCGCGGTGGTAACAAGTACCACGGCCGTGTTGCAGCCGTTGCTGACGGTGCACGCGAAGGGGGTCTTGCACTCTAATGAGCGAGCAGAACGTAAAGGAAACTCAGGTGAGCGAAGCAGTAGTAGCTGAAACCGCTGAGACCTCCAACCAGCGCGAGGAGCGCCGCAACAACCGCGGCGAGCGTCGTGGCCGTGGCGAGCGCCGCAACAACCGCGCTCGCGAGGAGGAGAAGGACAAGTACATCGAGCGCGTTGTGACCATCAACCGCGTTTCCAAGGTCGTCAAGGGTGGTCGTCGCTTCAGCTTCACCGCACTGGTCGTCGTTGGTGACGGTAACGGCCTGGTCGGCGTTGGCTACGGTAAGGCTAAGGAAGTCCCCGCAGCAATCTCCAAGGGTGTCGAGGAAGCAAAGAAGAACTTCTTCCGCGTTCCCCGCATCGAGAACCGCACCATCCCGCACCGCGTGCAGGGTGAGGCAGCTGCAGGCGTTGTGATGCTCCGTCCGGCAACCGCTGGTACCGGTGTTATCGCAGGTGGCCCCGTGCGTGCAGTACTCGAGTGCGCAGGCATTCACGATGTGCTGTCCAAGTCGCTCGGTTCCTCGAACCAGATCAACATCGTTCACGCAACCGTTGCAGCACTCAAGCAGCTTGAGGAGCCCCTGGCAGTGGCAGCCCGCCGTGGCCTGCCCACCGACGAGGTTATCCCCAGCTACCTGCGCAACACCAAGTCTGAGAAGGCAGGTGCGTAGTAATGGCCAAGCGTATTCAGCCCAGCGACGCAAAGCTGGAAATCACCCAGGTCAAGTCCTATGTTGGTCAGAAGCAGAACATGCGTGAAACCCTCCGTTCCCTGGGCCTCAAGCGCCCCGGTAACAAGGTTGTTCGCACTGCTGACCCCGTCACCGTTGGCATGGTTAACACCGTTGCTCACCTGGTGAAGGTTGAGGAGGTCAAGTAAAGATGGCAGAAGCTATCAAGATTCACGATCTGCGCCCGGCACCGGGTGCCCACAAGGCAAAGACCCGCGTTGGCCGCGGTGAAGGCTCCAAGGGTAAGACCGCAGGTCGCGGTACCAAGGGTACCAAGGCACGCTACCAGGTTCGTGCAGGCTTCGAAGGCGGCCAGCTGCCGCTGCACATGCGCCTGCCGAAGCTGCGCGGTTTCAAGAACCCCTTCCGCACCGAGTACCAGGTTGTTAACCTGGACCGCATCCAGGAGCTGTTCCCCAACGGTGGCGATGTCACCGTTGAGGCACTGGTTGCCAAGGGCGCCGTTCGCAAGAACGAGCTCGTGAAGGTTCTGGGCAACGGCGAAATCTCCGTCAAGGTGAACGTTGTTGTCGACAAGGCATCGGCTTCCGCTATCGAGAAGATCGAGGCCGCTGGCGGTTCCGTAACCGTTAAGTAGTCTTAGCTACTGAAAGCCCCCGCTCGGATAATTCGAGCGGGGGCTTTTGCGTGAAAAGTTATTCTGACGGTCCTATATATCTGGTTTGGTATATATCGATAGGTTGTTTGAAGGCCCTTTGACAGTGCGTGAGAGGTAAAAATCACGCTAGAAGAATATAAAACATACATATTCTCGTGAGAAGTTATCTTTCATCCGCCCAAACACGATAGACTGGAAGATGTGTTTACTGCGCCCTAAAACTCTTTGAGGGGAGGGGCGCCCCATAGATTTACAGGAGGACATGTGCTGAGCGCAGTGGGGCGAGTCTTTAAGACTGCCGATTTGCGGCGTAAGCTGCTGTTTACCCTGGCAATGATTGTGCTGTACCGTTTGGGTACCTTTATCCCCGCACCGGGTGTTTCCTATGGAAACGTGCAACAGTGTCTTGAATCCAACACTACCAGTGGCGGAGTCTACGATATTGTGAACCTCTTCAGCGGTGGCGCCCTGCTGCAGCTGTCAATCTTTGCCCTCGGCGTGATGCCGTACATTACTGCATCCATTATCATTCAGCTGCTGCGCGTGGTCATCCCGCGATTCCAGGAGCTGCATGAAGAGGGTGCCCAGGGTCAGGCAAAGCTAACGCAGTACACCCGTTACCTCACCATCGCTCTCGCACTGCTGAACGCTACCACCATCGTCTCGATGGCGCGCTCCGGCGTTCTGCTGGGTAACTGCCCCGGCATCATCCCCCAGGACGACGTGATGCACATTCTGCTCATCATCGTCACCTTGTGTGCCGGTACCACCGTCATCATGTGGATGGGCGAGCAGATTACCGAGCGCGGCGTGGGCAACGGTATGTCCTTGCTGATTTTCACCTCTATCGCCTCCTCCTTCCCGAATGCTTTGGGCTCCATCCAGAGGACCCACGGTTGGGGTATTTTCGCAGCGGTCTGCGGTATCGGCCTCGTCGTGATGCTTGCCGTGGTGTACGTGGAGCAGTCGGTTCGCCGTATCCCCGTGCAGTACGCCAAGCGTATGATTGGTCGTCGCACCATCGGCGGAACCAGCACCTACATTCCGCTGAAGGTCAATATGGCCGGTGTGATTCCGCTGATTTTTGCCTCCTCCCTGTTGACCCTGCCCGGTCTGCTGGCTCAGTTCAACACCCCTACCGACGGCTCAACCCCGCCGGACTGGGTGAACTGGATTAACGCATACCTGGTGCGTGGCGATCACCCGCTGTACATCGTTCTCTACTTCTTCATGATTATCGGCTTCGCCTACTTCTACGTGGCGGTTACCTTTGATCCGGTTGAGGTCGCGGACAACATGAAGAAGTACGGCGGTTTCATCCCCGGTATTCGTGCGGGCAAGCCGACCGAGCGTTACCTCAGCTACGTGCTTAACCGCATCACCCTGCCCGGTGCGCTGTACCTGGGCGTCATCTCCATGATTCCCCTCGTTGCGCTGATTCTGTTCAACGCAAACCAGAACTTCCCGTTCGGCGGCGCGTCGCTGCTGATCGTGGTGGGTGTTGGTCTTGATACTCTCAAACAGATTAACGCCCAGCTCCAACAACGAAACTACGAAGGATTGCTCCGATGAACCGTCTGCTCATCGTTGGCCCTCCCGGTGCCGGTAAGGGCACCCAGGCCGTCAAGATTGCTGAAGCGCTGAAGATTCCCGCCATCTCCACTGGCGATATCTTCCGCAAGAACATTAAGGAAGAGACCGAGCTCGGTAAGGAAGCGAAGTCGTACATCGACTCCGGCAACCTGGTTCCCGACTCTGTCACCAACAACATGGTGCGTGCCCGCCTCGATGAGGGCGACGTCTCCAACGGATTCCTGCTGGATGGCTACCCCCGCAACACGGCACAGGTGCACGAGCTCGACTCCATCCTGGAAGCCAAGGGCGAGAAGATCGACCGCGTTCTGCTGCTGGTGGCCGACAACGACGAGCTGGTCGAGCGTCTGCTCAACCGCGCCGCTGAGCAGGGTCGCACCGATGACAACGAAGAGGTCATCCGTCACCGCCTGAAGGTCTATGAGGATGAGACCGCACCGCTGATCGCGATTTACCGTGAGCGCGGTATCGTCAAGGAAGTGAACGGCCTGGGCGAAATCGCCGAGGTGACCGAGCGCATCCTCGACGCACTGAAGTAACCCTCTGCTGTACCCCCGCGATTGTGGTGCCTGATGCATCACAAAGACTTGCGGGGGTACAGTGCTGTCTGTAGAGTTCTAAGCTTGGGCGTGTAGCCCCCCCCAACCCAGAAGGAGCCGTATCGTGGCACGAGTCGAAATCAAAACCAACGCACAGCTTCAGCAGATGGCCCGTGCCGGAGTCATCACCAGCCGCGCCCTCGATGCGGCTGTCGCTGCCGCGCGCCCCGGCGTGACTACGGCCGAGGTGAACGCGGCCTTCGAGCGCACCATGCTGGAACTGGGAGGAACCTCCAACTTCTACGGGTACTACGACTACCCGGCTACCGTATGCACCTCCGTCAACCACGAGGTGGTGCACGGAATCCCCGGCGACTATGTTCTGAAGGACGGCGATATCCTTTCGATTGACGGTGGCGCATATGTGATTGACCCCGCCACCAACCGTCAGTGGCACGGCGATTCTGCACGCACCGTACTGATCGGCAACGCGAGCGAAGCCCGCGCCGAGCTGTCCGCCGTTACCCGCGAAGCCATGTGGCACGGTATCGCCGCACTGGCCACGGCAAAGAAGGTCGGTGAAATCGGCCTGGCTATCGAAGCATACGTTACCGAAGAATACGGCGATAAGTACGGCATTATTGAAGACTACGTGGGCCACGGTATCGGTTCGCAGATGCACATGGCTCCGGATGTGCTGAACTACGCCGTGCGCGACTTGGGCCCCCGAATTAAGCCCGGTATGGCTTTCGCTATTGAGCCGATGCTTGTCACCGGGTCCATTGAAACCAAGGTCCTTTCTGATGATTGGACTGTTGTGACCGTTGACGGATCCGATGCCTGCCAGTGGGAACACTCGGTTGCCGTGCACAGCGAAGGTATCTGGGTTCTGACTGCAGAAGACGGTGGCGCAAGCGAGCTGGCCCGTTTCGGCATCACCCCCGTGCCCATCCCCGCCTAATACAGTCGCCAGTGGGAAGTAGCCCACGCGACGCATCCCAAGCATCAACCACACAGGAAGAAGCTCCATGAGCGAAACTCTTACCGGGTGCGAGAAAACCGAGCCTACCTCGACGAAGGTACCGGTCGAAATCTCCACCACCCGCCCCAAGCCCGGGCAGATTACCCTCAAGGCCCCGCGCCGCACGAAACCGCCGAAGCATATTGCGGATTTCGACATGGCCGGCCGCCGTGAATTTCTGAAGGAACTGGGTTACCAGCCCTTCCGTGCGTCCCAGCTATCGAAGCACTACTTTGAGCGTTTGGTGACCGACCCCGCCGAGATGACGGATCTGCCCGCCAAGGAACGCGAGCAGATGGTCGCGCAGGCCATGCCCCGACTGCTGACTCCGGTACGCACGCTGGAAGCAGACGGTGGGGATACCATCAAGGTCGTGCATCGCCTCTTTGACGGTGCGCTCATTGAGTCCGTGATTATGCGCTATGACAACCGCGTGACCATGTGCATCTCCTCGCAGGCTGGCTGCGGTATGAACTGCCCCTTCTGTGCAACCGGCCAGCAGGGTTTGACCCGTAACCTCTCCACCGCCGAAATCGTGGAGCAGGTGGTGGCCGGCGCCCGATATCTGAAGCAGATGAAGGGCCTGGAAGAAGCAGAAGGCGGTTCTGAGGATACTCGTCCGCTGCGTGTTTCCAACATTGTCTTCATGGGCATGGGCGAGGCGCTCGCTAACTACAAGTCGACGATGGGGGCCATTCACCGCCTGATTGATCCGGCTCCGGAGGGCCTGGGTATCTCGGCGCGCGGTCTGACCATGTCGACCGTGGGCCTGGTTCCGGGTATCCGCAAGTTCGAGATGGAGAAGCTGCCCATCACTCTGGCGCTGTCTCTGCACGCGCCGGATGATGAGCTGCGTGACGAGCTGATCCCGATTAACCAGCGCTGGAAGGTCGACGAGACTCTGGACGCCGTCTACGACTACTACCGCACGACCGGTCGTCGCATCTCGATTGAGTACGCGCTGATTCGCGATATTAACGATCAGGGCTGGCGCGCTGATCTGCTGGGCAAGAAACTGGCACAGCGCGGCCGCGGTTGGGTACACGTGAACCCGATTCCGTTGAACCCGACCCCGGGTTCGAAGTGGACGGCTTCTCGCAAGGGCGTGGAGCAGAACTTCGTGGAGCGCCTGCGTGCCCACGGTATTCCGACGACGATTCGCGATACTCGCGGTTCCGATATTGACGGTGCATGCGGCCAGCTTGCTGCTAAGGAAGAGGAAGAGTAGCAGACGTGTGGACGGGGCGGTGCCCCTCCTCCTTGAAAAATGTCAAGGCGTTTTTCGGGGACTTGCTCGGGAATGAGCCGGGTGAGGGGGGCCGCCCTTCTGTCTTCCGCGGAGTCGTGATATGCGGGATGCTTTACCTCTTGGCATTGCGGGTTAAGTGCCAGATGTCATAAATATCACGGTTGTTTTTAAAGATGATTTGCCGTAGAGTTATGAGTTGGTTGTTTATGCCGGTGTTAAGTGCGCCTTAAAACGCCTGCACCTCACCTCGGTGAGCTCATAAACAGAAGATACATTTGTCCGACGCAACTGCGCCGGGCACCGACGTTAGCGGAGGATATGGCTAAGAAAGACGGCGTCATCGAGATCGAAGGCTCTGTGGTTGAAGCTCTGCCCAACGCGATGTTCCGTGTTGAGCTGGATAACGGCCACAAGGTTCTCGCACACATCTCGGGCAAGATGCGTCAGCACTATATTCGAATCCTGCCTGAGGACCGAGTGGTAGTGGAACTGAGCCCCTACGACCTTTCCCGAGGTCGTATCGTCTACCGTTACAAGTAAACCCGAGATAAACGTCGCCCACCGGCGGCGTTTAAATCGTGTTCAAAGGGATAAATAGTTCCCCAACGTAAGTGAGGGAACCTCTTATCTCGCCAGTAATCAAGTTGCAATCAAAAGGAATGCGATGAAGGTCAAGCCGAGCGTTAAGCCGATCTGCGATAAGTGCAAGGTGATCCGCCGTCACGGTGTGGTCATGGTGATCTGCGAAAACCCGCGCCACAAGCAGCGCCAGGGCTAATCCCTAGCAGCTGACTTCATAACCGCCTACGGGCGGAATTGTCATAGGCACCGCTCCGAAGTAGCGTCCAATGTGGCGACTTCGGATACCTCCGGACTCAGAGGCCGGGGACCGGGACAGAACAACCCGGGCAGTGATGCTAAAGACCTCTGGAAAACAACAAGGAGAAGCCAGTATGGCACGTCTCGCTGGAGTTGATATTCCCCGCGAAAAGCGCGTGGAAGTTGCTCTCACTTACATCTACGGCGTGGGTAAGACCCGTGCACACGAAACCCTCGCTGCTACCGGCGTCAACCCTGACACCCGCGTCAAGGACCTGACCGACCAGGAGCTCGTGGCACTTCGTGACTTCATCGAAGGCAACTACAAGGTTGAAGGTGATCTTCGCCGCGAGGTTGCAGCTGACATTCGCCGCAAGGTCGAAATCGGCTCCTACCAGGGCCTGCGCCACCGCCGCGGCCTGCCGGTTCACGGTCAGCGCACCAAGACCAACGCACGTACCCGTAAGGGCCCGAAGCGTACCGTCGCAGGTAAGAAGAAGTAAGACACGTTGCTCTGTTGGGTATCTCTACCCGACCAACGTATTAGTAAACCTTTGTAGGAGAATCAAAAATGCCTCCCAAGACTCGCGCTGCGGCAGCTCGTAAGACCAACCGCCGCAAGGTTAGCAAGAACATCGTTGCTGGTCAGGCTCACATCAAGTCGACCTTCAACAACACCATCGTCTCCATCACCGATCCCACCGGTGCAGTGATTTCCTGGTCCTCCGCTGGCGACATGGGCTTCAAGGGCTCCCGTAAGTCCACCCCCTACGCCGCTCAGCTGGCTGCCGAGGCCGCTGCAAACCGCGCCAAGGAGCACGGCGTCCGCAAGGTCGACGTCTTCGTCAAGGGCCCCGGTTCCGGTCGCGAAACCGCAATCCGTTCCCTGCAGGCTGCAGGCCTCGAGGTCGGTTCGATTCAGGACGTTACCCCCGTTGCACACAACGGCTGCCGTCCTCCGAAGCGTCGCCGCGTCTAATTAGGTTTCGTCCTAATCCCTCGACGGGTACACTCCACGGAGCGTACCCGGAGAGCACAGACACCCGTCTGCTTCCTAAGATATGTTTTCCCCAACCTGTGGGCTCATATAGCGGAGCTCACCGAAAGGAAACAAAGTGCTCATTGCACAGCGCCCCACTCTGACTGAAGAGGTCGTAGCGCCCAACCGCTCGCGCTTCACCATCGAGCCTCTGGAGCCCGGTTTCGGCTACACCATGGGTAACTCCCTCCGCCGTACTTTGCTGTCCTCCATTCCTGGCGCCGCTGTTACCAGCGTCCGCATCGATGGTGTACTGCACGAGTTCAGCACTGTTCCCGGCGTGACCGAGGACGTCACCGAGATCATCTTGAACATCAAGAAGCTCTCCATCTCTTCTGAGAACGACGAGCCCGTCGTGGCCTACCTGCGCAAGCAGGGCGAAGGTGAACTGACCGCAGGCGACATCGAGGTTCCCGCTGGCGTGGAGATCCACAACCCGGACCTGCACCTGGCAACCCTGAACGCCTCGGCAAACTTCAACGCTGAGCTGGTTATTGAGCGTGGTCGCGGCTACGTGACCGCTGCACAGAACAAGGTCGGTGACGGTGAGATTGGCCGTATTCCGGTTGACTCCATCTACTCTCCGGTTCTGAAGGTCACCTTCAGCGTGAACGCAACCCGTGTTGAGCAGCGCACCGACTTCGACAGCCTGACCCTGGACGTCGAGACCAAGGAAGCCATCGCACCGCGTGACGCTGTTGCCTCTGCCGGCAGCACCCTGGTCGAGCTCTTCGGCCTGGCCCGCGAGCTGAACATTGCTGCTGAGGGTATCGAAGTTGGCCCGTCGCCCGCCGACGAGTCCATGGCCGCCGATCTGGCCCTGCCGATCGAGGACCTGAACATGTCCGTCCGCTCCTACAACTGCCTCAAGCGCGAGGGCATCCACACCGTGGGTGAGCTCGTGACCCGCAGCGAAGCTGACCTGATGGACATCCGTAACTTCGGTGCTAAGTCCATTGACGAGGTTAAGGCAAAGCTCACCGAGCTCGGCCTGGCCCTGAAGGATTCCCCTCCCGGCTTTGAGCCCGCCGCACGCCCGCTTGATGACGAAGACGGTTCCGGCGAATAATTTCGGCCGAATAGTTCACCCGGTTCTCCCGGGATCAGTCAAACTTGATTCCCTAAGAGGCTCCGCTGCTGGGGCGTTAGGGAACGCAACTATGGAGAAATAACTATGCCTACTCCCACTAAGGGTCCCCGCCTCGGCGGTTCCCCGACCCACGAGCGCCACATGCTCAACAACCTGTCGGCGCAGCTGTTCCAGCACAAGCGCATCACCACCACCCTGACCAAGGCAAAGCGCCTGCGTCCGGTGGCTGAGCGCTTCATCACCTTCGGTAAGAAGGGCGACCTGGCTGCTCGCCGTCGCGTGCTGCGTTCGATTGCCGACAAGTCCGTCGTGCACGAGCTCTTCACCGTCATTGCTCCCGCAATGGCAGAGCGCCCCGGTGGTTACACCCGCATCATCAAGATCGGTAACCGCAAGGGTGACAACGCTCCCATGGCTGTCATCGAGCTCGTGATGGAGCCCGTAGCATCCAAGGGCGCCGTTGCCGAGGCAACCAAGGTTGCTGAGAAGGCAGCAGAGGCTCCCAAGGCTGAGGCCCCCAAGGCTGAGGCTGCTGAGGGTCAGCCCGCCGGTTCCCACGCACCCCTGGAGTCCGGCGAGGCTCCCGAGGGCTTCGAGGTTAAGGGTAACGCCGACTCCATGAAGTACCACGTGCCCGGTTCCCGCTGGTACTCCAGCACCAAGGCTGAGATCTGGTTCGACTCCGCTGAGTCTGCAGAGGCTGCAGGTTACGCCCCCGCCGGTGGCGCAGCAGCTCAGAAGGTGTCCGAGTAATTCGGATTCCTCTGACGTAGGCCTAGCCTAAATATTGCCGATCCGCCGTCCGCTTCTGCGGGCGGCGGATCGGCGTATCTACATCTGACCGAAGCATCATGGAGCTACTTCCACGAACGTACCGACCGTCGAAAGGCATTTATGCTCAACGTATCAGAGGGCGTACCCGAAAATAGTTCCGTCGAAAGGCCCCTGGTGGCTGCACATCGCGTGCGCATTGATTGTGCCTACGACGGTTCGCTCTTCAGCGGCTGGGCGGCTCAGCCACACCTGGTTACTGTACAGGGTGTGCTCGAGAGCGCGCTGGAGCTTATTCTGCGCAGCCCGCATCGTGTGGTGGTTGCAGGTCGTACTGACGCCGGAGTGCATGCCGAGGCGCAGACCGTACACTGCGACTTGACCGAGGCTGATTGGGATCGTCTGAAGGGACGTACCGGGGATGACGACCCGGCCCCCGCGCTGGCACGCCGCCTGCAGGGTGCTCTGCGGCGTTGCCTCTACGACGCGGAGGAACGCCTCGGCCTTCCAAAAAACCTGGCCGGTATTCTGCAGGGGGCGATTCAGGCGCACTCGGTAAGCGAGGTGCCTTTCGAATTTGATGCGCGATTCTCGGCTACCGGTCGCCGCTACGTATATCGCATTGCAGATGGCGCGGCGGACGGTCTTAATCCTCTGCACCGTACCTACACCTGGGCTGTTGCAGAGCCGCTGGATTGTAGGCAGCTCAACGAGGCCACAACCCAGCTACTGGGCCTGCGAGATTTCCTTTCTTTCTGCAAACCGCGCGAGGGCGCGACCACGATTCGTGAGCTACGGGAGCTGAGCTTTAGCCGCAACGATAGCGGGATCATCGAGGTGCGGGTAGTTGCCGACGCTTTTTGCCACCACATGGTGCGTTCCCTCGTCGGCGCCCTGGTACTGTACGGTACGGGTAAGCGCGATGCGGCTTGGCTGCGTGAGCGGATTGAGAATCCCGGGCGCGAGGCATCGCTGACTCTGGCACCTCCGCATGCCTTGGCTCTGGCGGAGATTTACTACCCGCATCCCGAGCTTTACGGAACGCAGGCTGAGAGGGCTCGCTCTCGTCGTGAGGAAAGTGAGCTGACCTAGCAATGACGTTCAACGCAGGGGAGGGAAAGAGAGGGAGAGGGACCTTCACCTGGCCGCCGGGCCCTAAGCTCCTCCATTCGAATTACACGGATGGAATTTAAAACGTGTTTTAAGCCAAAAACCCCGATTTTTAAGGTGAAGGCGGTGGATTAAGGCCGTCCCGTCCTGTATAGTCTTGATATGTTGTGCGTGTTCTACCCGAGCGCGCTCTAACCGCTGTCTAGTTGCAGGACGTTAAGGCGGTCTAGAGTACGGGCAGAACGGGCGGCAGCTCGGTCCTCACCCGGGTGTTCGTCATGCACGTAAGTAAAAGGCGCGATACCCAACTAAGCGCCGTATGTACATTTCGAGACAAAGGCCAATATTTTGCGCACTTATACTCCTAAGCCCGGCGAAGTCGAGCGCCAGTGGCACGTCATTGACGCCACCGACGTTGTTCTCGGTCGCCTCGCAAGCCAGACCGCTATCCTGCTGCGCGGTAAGCACAAGCCGACTTTTGCTCCCCACGTTGACACCGGTGACTTCGTTATCATCGTGAACGCTGAGAAGGTCGCCCTGACCGGTGCAAAGCTCGAGCAGAAGCGTGCATACCGCCACTCGGGTTACCCCGGCGGTCTGAAGTCCGTGAACTACGCAGAGCTGCTTGAGACCAACCCCGTTCGCGCGGTTGAGAAGGCTGTCAAGGGCATGCTGCCCAAGAACAAGCTTGCTGCACAGCAGCTCAAGAAGCTGAAGGTCTACGCTGGCCCCGAGCACCCGCACGCGGCACAGCAGCCCAAGACCTACGAATTCAACCAGGTCGCCCAGTAATTCGGGCCTACGAGAAACAATAGGAGAAATCGTGGCTCAGAACGAAGAGCTGATCGTAGTCGAGGAAGAGCTGACCAGCTACACCTCGGAGTCCGCTGCTCCCGCAGCGGCTAAGGCAGCACGCCCGGCCCTGACTGTTGCAGGCGCAGCAGTTGGTCGCCGCAAGGAAGCAGTGGCACGCGTTCGCGTTGTGCCCGGTTCCGGCAACTGGACCATCAACGGCCGTAGCCTGGACGACTACTTCCCCAACAAGCTGCACCAGCAGGACGTCAACCAGCCCTTCAAGCTCCTCGAGCTTGAGGGCGCATACGACGTCATCGCACGCATCAACGGTGGTGGCCCCTCCGGCCAGGCAGGTGCTCTGCGCCTGGGTATCGCTCGTGCACTGAACGAGATCGACCGCGAGAACAACCGCCCCGCACTGAAGAAGGCTGGCTACCTGACCCGTGACGCACGCGTCATTGAGCGTAAGAAGGCTGGTCTTAAGAAGGCACGCAAGGCTTCGCAGTTCTCCAAGCGTTAATCGCTGGTTTTCACGAAGCGTTACGCCCCGTCTCTCCCTAGAGAGCGGGGCGTTTTGCGTACCCGGATTGAACTCTGAGAACTGGGGGAGGAACTGGGGTCTCGTCTGCTCCGCCGAGAGCTCTCGGACGATTTCCTCTCTAGGGTATAGGGTGCCCCTAACTGTTACGTTTGGTACATTTTGTGCCTGCCGGTAGAGTTAAAGAGTCAAAGCAGACAGGAAGAAAAGAGCACTCATGGCAGAGCAGAATCCCTCCACCCAGCCCGCAGAGAAGGCAGCGGAGGCTCCTCAGACTGAATCCCACCAGCACACCGCAGAAGGGGCACACGCACACAGCAGCTCTGAGAAGAAACAAGCCATTAAGGAAGCCCTGAAGCCCCAGGCACGCCGTACCTCCGTTGTCGAAGACTACTCGGCAGAGCTGGACGAAATGGCTTCCCTCACCCGCGCCCTCGGCAAGGACAAGAAGGACGACGAAACCTCGCAGGCATGGAAGAAGGGTTACCCCTACGACACCAAGCTCAGCCGTAAGGCATACGAGAAGGAAAAGCGCGCCCTGCAGATTGAGCTGCTGAAGTTGCAGCTCTGGGCTAAGTCCACCGGTCAGAAGATCCTTATCATCTTCGAAGGCCGTGACGCAGCAGGTAAGGGTGGCTCCATCAAGCGCTTCACCGAGCACCTGAACCCCCGTGGCGCTCGCGTTGTGGCACTGGAGAAGCCGACTGACATCGAGCAGACCCAGTGGTACTTCCAGCGTTACATTAAGCACCTGCCCTCCGGCGGCGAAATCGTCCTGATGGACCGCTCCTGGTACAACCGTGCCGGCGTTGAGCGCGTGATGGGTTACTGCACCCAGGCGCAGTACTTCGAATTTATGCGCGAAGTTCCCGACCTGGAGCGTATGCTGGTGAACTCTGGCATCCACATCATCAAGTTCTGGTTCTCCGTCACCCGTGAAGAGCAGCTGGCACGCTTCACCTCTCGCCGTACCGACCCGGTACGCCAGTGGAAGCTTTCCCCCACCGACCTGGCATCCCTGGACAAGTGGGACGACTACACCGCGGCAAAGGAAGCAATGTTCTTCTACACCCACACCGGTGACGCCCCCTGGACCGTTATCAAGTCGAACGACAAGAAGCGCGCACGTCTGGAAGCAATGCGTTACGTGCTCTCCCAGTTCGATTACCCCTCCAAGGACGATGCAGTCGTAGGTGAGCTCGACTCGCTGATCGTTCGCTCCGCATCCGACGTTTTTGAGGATGAGTCTGGCGACTCGCCCGACGGCTTCCCCGTCGTCAAGTAACCGGCACATCGGTCTAAAAGGCTGAGGTGTTACCCCCTCATCGGTGCGAACCTTCGGGAAAGCCTTTAGCCGCAATCCGTACCATACTGCACATAGAATGTCCGTTCCCGTTCCCTTATGGGTCGTGAACGGACATTCTGTTGTGTGGGGAGAGGAAGTAGCTCTTAAACATCTATCGAGATGACGAAAGGAACTTCCGCTCTAGTTTGGGGCTGAGAAGCAACTACGAACGCACTGAAAATCACTATCTCATCTCGAAAAAATGCGGTGTATGGGCGCGGAGAAACTTACGCGCATCGTAAAATAAAAGGGTGACTGAACGACTTTTTGGAACCGACGGCGTACGCGGTCTGGCAAACGATGTAATTACCCCCGCCCTCGCTATGGAGCTCGCTCAGGCGGCCTCTATTGTGCTGGGTTTTGACACGGTAGAAGAGGGCGTACGTCCCCGTGCCGTGATTGCAAATGACTCCCGATCCTCTGCAGACTTTATCGTCTCTGCGATGAAGGCTGGCTTCGCTAGCGCAGGCGTTGACGTGCTGGATGCCGGTATCGTCCCCACCCCCGCAGCAGCCTACCTGGTGGCGCACACCGGTGCCGACTTCGGCGTGATGATTTCTGCATCGCATAATCCCGCAGCGGACAACGGCATTAAGTTCCTGGCCCGTGGCGGTCAGAAGCTGGAGGACTCCGTTGAGGACGCTATCGAGCGCGTCTACCGCGAGAAGGCCTTCCGCTACCCGACCGGTGGCGCTGTGGGCACCGTCAAGCCCCTGGAAAACGGTACCGAGGCCTACGTGAAGCACCTGGTCTCTACCCTCTCTGAGGACAAGCCCCTGGCCGGTCAGAAGATTGTTCTGGACTGCGCAAACGGTGCGGCCTACGCGGCATCTCCGGCTGCTTTTGAAGCACTGGGCGCCGAGGTCATTGTCCTGGCTGTTGATCCCGACGGTACCAACATCAACGACGGCGTGGGCTCCACCCACCCCGAGAAGCTGCAGGCAGCCGTGGTTGAGCACGGCGCGAACCTCGGTATTGCGCACGACGGCGACTCCGACCGCTGCCAGGCGGTGGACGAGAAGGGCAACCTGGTGGATGGCGACCAGATTATGGCAATCCTTGCCGTTGCCGCCAAGCGCGAAGGCAAGCTCGCCAAGGACACCCTGGTTGCAACCGTGATGAGTAGCCTGGGCCTGGAACTGTACCTGCGCGAGCACGGCATTAACCTTGAGCGCACCGCCGTGGGTGACCGCTACGTCCTCGAGTCGATGCGCGAGCACGGCTACAACCTGGGCGGCGAGCAGTCCGGCCACGTCATCATGAGCGACTACGCCACCACCGGTGACGGCGTGCTGACCGGTATTCAGCTGGCCGCAGAGGTGGCTTGTAGCGGCCAGACTCTTTCCGAGCTGGCAGCCCGCATGCAGCCCACCCCGCAGCGCCTGATCAACGTCAAGGGCGTTGACCGTGCGGCGGTCAAGACCAACGAGGCGCTCGCTACCGCTGTGAGCGAGGCTGAAGGCGTACTGGGTGAGAGCGGCCGCGTGTTGCTGCGTGCATCCGGCACTGAGCCTCTGGTTCGCGTGATGGTTGAGGCTGCAACCCAGGAGCAGGCTGATGAGGTTGCTCAGCAGCTGGCTGACGTTGTGGCTAAGGAACTGGCACTCTAAACGTATTCTCTTCCGGCGCGAAGACCGGAATGGAGGATAGAGAAGGGCTGGGAAGGTGTTACCTTCCCAGCCCTTCTTCGTTATCTTGGGTGGGCGTAGGGGATGAGGATACGGAAAACCCCCGTATCCACTGGGGATACGGGGGTTTGAAAGTTAGTGTTAGAGAGCAGAGAAATTACTTCTTTGCCAGAGCGTCACGAATCTCCTTCAGGAGGTCAAGCTCGGTCTCTTCCTTTTCAATAGCCTCGTCTTCAGCCTTCTTCTTAGCCAGCGCGAGTTCAGTCAGCTTCTGAGTGGGCACAACAACTGCGAAGTACACAGCAGCTGCAATCAGGATGAAGTTGACAATAGCGGTCAGGAACACGCCAACCTTGATCTGGCCGAAGACCAGGAAGTTGTCGAAGTTGGGGGAGCCAACCAGCATGGAGATAGCCGGCATCAGGACGGCCTGGACAAGCGAGGTCACCACAGCGGTGAAGGCGGTACCCATGATCAGACCAACTGCGAGGTCGATGACGTTACCGCGGATTACAAAATCTTTAAAACCCTTAAGCATGAGATATAGAATAGCGGCTAATCGATGTTTAAAATAACAATTTGTGGGAAAATTTTCGCCGTAAAGTATGTGTTTTTCTTCACATTGCAAGATTGAGGGGCTCAACCTTAAGGTTTGAGTCACACTAAATGGGGATAGAGGGCCCTGGAGGCTGCAAATAAGCCGTTTGGGAGTTTAAATATGTATCAAAAATACCGAATTAAAACCGGTTGATTTCTCCCTTTGAGCGGGAAAGTGGAAACTCAGTAGGTACCAAAAATGGAAGCATCTATGAGGCATAATCGGGGGCTGCGCCGGTTCCCAAGAACTCCTCCAAGGTGCCGGCGCCGGATACCGTGTATTGCGCGGCAAGGTCCTTCCCCAGGTAGCGGTAATGCCAGGGCTCAAAGAGGTAGCCCGTAATGGCCTGCTGACCCTTGGGGAAACGCAGGATAAACCCATAGTTCGGGGCGTTCTTCGCCAGCCAGCGTCCGGCCCGGGTGTCTTCGTAGCACTCCTCCAGGCGACATCCCTCGGGGGAAGAAAAATCGATGGCAAGGCCCGTCTGGTGCTCCGAATAACCGGGACGGGCCGAAAGCTGATCCGCCAACCGCTGGCCGTTGACCGAAACCCAGTGCTGATAGGTCTGTTGCTGCACCGCGTAGGAGCGGTACGCGCTCGAGACCGTGAAGGTGACGCCCTCGGCCTTGGCCGCATCCATCATGGTGCGCGCGGCCCGCGCGGCCTCTGTCCGCAATTGTTGCCCCTCGAAATCCACGAGGTCGTTCGGCTCCCAATCTATCTGGGCGAAGGGGCGCATCTTATTCACCAGGCAACGCAAAGACTCGGGCGATGACTCCACGCTCGGACGAGCAGCCGCCGGAGAGGCAGAAGTAGTCTGCGATTCTGACGGAGAACCGCTCGGCGTTGCGCTCGGAGAATCCGACAGCGTGGCGCTCTTGGTTGGGGTAGCGGAGCCTTCAGCAGGTGCAGAAGAGGCAAGGGGAGAAACGCTCGGCGACGAGGCAGGGGAAGAACCCGTAGAAGACGCAGAAGAGCCCTCGGAGCCCCGGGTGCCACAGGCGGCCAGCAGGGCCGCACCGGCAGACCCCAACGCCACGCTCAGAGCGGCGCGGCGGGTCATGATGCTGTGAAAAGGCGAAGAGTGGTGATGATGCGGGTGCGGTCCCACGGTAGCTCCTGAAGATAACTATTCGTACGTATTGTGTTAGGCGGGGTGGACTAATTCTTGCGCAAAAGAACCTGATCCACCGTATGCTCCGGACCTTTCTGAAGAATAAGGTGGGCGCGAGCGCGGGTGGGCAATATATTTTGTACGAGGTTTGGCTCGTTCACGCTTTTCCAAATACCCGTTGCTACCTCAACGGCCTGCTCATCATTAAGCTCGGCATATCGCTTGAAATAAGACTCGGGATTCGTAAAAGCGGAAGAACGCAAGGCCAGAAAACGGTCGACGTACCAACGCTCAATATCCTCGGTGCGCGCATCCACGTAAATGGAAAAATCAAAGAAATCGCTGAGGGTCAGATCGGAGGTTTCGGGGCCCTCCGCGTGCGAAGGAGCCAGGACATTCAGACCCTCGAGAATAAGGACATCCGGTGCCGTGACCTCAATAAGCTCATCGGGGATGATGTCGTAGTACAGATGCGAATACTTCGGTGCCGTGACACGCTCAGCGCCCGCCTTGACCCTAGAAACGAACTCCAGCAGGGCTCGACGGTCGTAGGACTCCGGGAAGCCCTTGCG
Organism: Rothia sp. HMSC072E10; assembly: GCF_001813965.1. NCBI lineage: Bacteria > Bacillati > Actinomycetota > Actinomycetes > Micrococcales > Micrococcaceae > Rothia > Rothia sp. HMSC072E10. The sequence continues at coordinate 283,512 of NZ_KV814486.1, forward strand.
GTGCATGATGCCGCGTCGCTGCAACTCCGCCTTGGGGTATAGAAATCCGTCCGTCGTCACCAGCTGGACGTTTGGAGTGGAGGGCCAGCGGCTCAAAAGCGCTTGTAGGATGCGTGCCGTGGTTGATTTTCCCACGGCGACCGAGCCCGCCACGCCGATAATAAACGGTACCCTGCGCTGGGACAGATGCAGAAAATCATTCGTCATGTGGTTTAGGGAAGACGCCGCGGTGACGTAGAGGTTCAGAAGACGTGAAATAGGCAGATAGATACGCCGAACCTCCTCGAGGTCAACTGTTTCGCCCAGGCCGCGCAGGGACTCAATCTCCTCTGCGCTGAGGGGAACGGAAATCTCATCGGCCAGGTGCGACCAGCGAGAGCGGTCGAGGCGCATAAAGCGGTCATCGCCGGAAAAATACGGTGCGGAGCTCATTTATACAAGTGTACGAACTTTGCGTCCACGGGGAAAATACAATCGGATAAAACCCGGCAAAAGAGAAGCGTAAAGAAATAAGGGAGGACGCAGCAAAAGAGAATAAAAGATGCGTTAGAAAAATGGCTCCCAGCGTGACGAATAACAGATTTTCACCCTGCGCGGATAACCTGGACCATGAGATAAACTTATAGCATGTGTGGAATCGTAGGATATGTAGGTCTGGGTTTTGACCCGGACAGTAACAAGTTTGACCACAACGCATACGACGTGGTCCTCGAAGGTCTGCGCCGCCAGGAATACCGCGGCTACGACTCTGCCGGCGTGGCACTGGTGTGCCCCGACGGTATCGAATTCCGTAAGAAGGCAGGCAAGCTCCTGAACCTCGAGAACGAGGTTAAGGAACACCCCCTGCCGGAATCCCAGATTGGTATCGGTCACACCCGTTGGGCAACCCACGGTGGACCCACCGACGTCAACGCTCACCCCCACGTTGTTGACAACGGCCGCCTCGCCGTCGTCCACAACGGTATTATCGAAAACTTTGCAGAACTGCGTGCTGAGCTGCTCGCCGAGGGCGTGGAGTTCACTTCTCAGACTGACACTGAGGTAGCCGCCGCAACTATCGCAAGCATCTACAACAAGCTCGGTACCGGTGACCTCACCGAGGCCGTGCGTATCGCCTCCAACCGCCTCGAGGGTGCCTTCACCATCCTGGCTATCCATGCCGACCACCCGGACCGTGTTGTGGCACCCCGCCGCAACTCTCCGCTGGTGATTGGCCTGGGCCGCAACGAGAACTTCCTCGGTTCGGACGTCTCCGCGTTCATCGACTACACCAAGGAAGCCGTGGAGATGGGTCAGGACCAGATCGTGACCATCACCGCAACCGACTACTCGATTATCGACTTCGAGGGCAATCCCGCAGAGGGTAAGCCCTTCCACATCGAGTGGGACGCAGCCGCAGCCGAAAAGGGCGGCTACAACTCCTTCATGGAGAAGGAAATCCACGAGCAGCCGACCGCCGTTGAGCAGACCCTCATGGGCCGCCTCGATGAGAATGGTAATCTGACCCTCGACGAGCTGAACATCGACGACTCGGTGCTGCGCTCGATTGACAAGATCATCGTGGTTGCTTGCGGTACCGCCGCATACGCGGGCCAGGTGGCACGCTACGCCATCGAACACTGGTGCCGTATCCCCACCGAGGTTGAGCTCGCCCACGAGTTCCGCTACCGCGACCCGATCGTGAACGAGAAGACCCTGATTGTGGCCCTCTCGCAGTCTGGCGAAACCATGGACACTCTGATGGCCGTGCGCCACGCACGCGAACAGGGCGCAAAGGTTATCTCCATCTGCAACACCCACGGTTCGACCCTGCCCCGCGAATCCGACGCCGCGCTGTACACCCACGCCGGCCCCGAAATCGCAGTGGCCTCGACCAAGGCGTTCCTGGCACAGATTACCGCAGCATACCTGCTCGGTCTGTACCTGGCACAGCTACGCGGCAACAAGTACAAGGACGAGATTGCTTCGATCCTCTCTGAGCTGCAGCAGATGCCCGAGAAGATTCAGAAGGTTATCGACAACGACGCCCCGGTTAAGGAACTGGGCGTCGAGATGAAGGATGCCTCCTCCGTCATCTTCCTCGGCCGCCACGTGGGCTTCCCCGTTGCTATGGAGGGCGCACTCAAGCTCAAGGAGATCACCTACATCCACGCTGAAGGCTTCGCCGCTGGCGAGCTCAAGCACGGCCCGATCGCTCTGATTGACGAGGGTCAGCCCGTGATTATTGTGGTTCCCTCCGCAAGCGGACGCGACTCCCTGCACGGTAAGGTCGTCTCCAACATCCAGGAGGTGCGCGCTCGCGGCGCCTTCACCATCGTCATTGCTGAAGAAGGCGACGAGGCAGTCAAGCCCTACGCAGACCGCCTCATCACCGTCCCGGCATGCCCCTCGCTGCTGCAGCCCCTGCTGGCCACCGTGCCCCTGCAGATCTTCGCATGCGCACTGGCTGAAGCTAAGGGCCTGGACGTTGACCAGCCGCGTAACCTCGCAAAGTCCGTGACCGTGGAGTAATCACACGGCTCGAACGCTGCTCGATTGGGCGGTGGTTGAGTTCCCTAGGGAACTCAACCACCGCCCTTTGCATTTATCCGAATGACGAGTACAAGACAACGCGCAGAGTAACCGAACAGGAACGTCAGGAGATTTGAAACGCGTCATATTTGACGCTTAGCCGCACAGAAGCGTGGAAGCTCGCTAGACTTAAAACAAGAGAAGCCGCAACGACCGCGGCCGTAGTACCCGCCAAGGGAAGGTGTACCTCATGATCATGGGAATCGGCGTAGATACCGTCAATATTGAGCGTTTCGAACGGATCATCACCGAAACGCCGGCCTTCGTACGCCGCATTTTCACCCCCAACGAGCGAAGCCGTAACGTGCGTTCCCAAGCTGTGCGATTCGCCGCCAAGGAAGCCGTCGCCAAGGTTCTCGGAGCGCCCGCCGGGCTCAACTGGCAGGACTGCGAGGTCGCCACCGCCGATAGCGGGCAGCCCTACCTCATTATTCGCGGTACTATCGCCGACCGCGCTCGAAAGCTCGGGATTAACCGCATCCACCTTTCACTCACCCACGATGAGCCCATGGCTATTGCCATCGCTACCGCAGAGTATCTGAGCGACGCCGAGCTGGAGCACCTGCGGAAGTTCAACCCCGAAAGCTACCGGCTCAGCGTCATCACCGAAACCTCCGCTGACGAGGGGTAGAAGAGGATTCTTCGCGCCATCGTTTAGCCGCAGGTCCCACCCGCCGCGCCCCGCGGCACCCCGGTCCATCCGCCGCCACTAAGGAGACAGCAATGAAGCTTATCTACACCGCATCCCAGATTCGCGAAGCGGAAAAGCCCTACATCGAGGCACCCGACTACGATGGCTACCTCATGCAGCGTGCCGCCGACGCGGTCGCTACCGAAGCCATTGGCCTGCTCGATGGCCGACAGGGAGCCTCCGTACTCCTGCTCGTTGGCCCGGGCAACAACGGATCTGACACCGTTTACGCCGGCGCTCGGCTGAGCGCTAACGGGCACCGTGTGGACGCCGTGGTCTTCGAACCCAGCGAAAAGAACCTAGAGCTTATCGCCCGTGAGGGCGGCGAAGGCACGCGGGTGCTCGACCCCGCCAAAGCCCTGGAACAGGTGAAGGAATACGACCTCATCATTGACGGCATCCTCGGAACTGGCTCGAGCGGGGCCGTGCGAGGAGAAGCGGGGGAGTTCCTGCGTACCCTGTGCGCAACCCAGAAGAAGGGCCGCCTCGGCCGAGTGCTTGCCGTTGACACCCCCTCTGGTATCGACAACAACCGAGGGACCGTTCACGAACCCGTTCTGCGCGCTGACCGCACCGTCACCTTCATCGGCCGTAAGCTACCGCTCGGAACCGTTCACAGCGAGCACGCTGGCGACGTTAAGCTCTACACCCTGGGTGTGCCGGAAGCCCTCAACCGCTTCAAGCCCGCCATGCGCGTCATGGAACGACAAGACTTCCGCGATACCCTCGAGGTCCCCAATGCCCACTCTCATAAGTACACCCGCGGGGTGCTCGGTATGCTCACCGGAAGCCTCGAGTACCCGGGGGCGGCTCTGATGAGCGTGCGCGCCGCGCTCAATTGCGGCGTGGGTATGGTACGTTTTGGCACGAACTCCCACGAGCTACGCCAGCTCATGATTGCCCACAACCCCGAGGCCGTCTACTTCTCCGGAACCCCCGCAGTGCAGCGGGTGACCGTATGGGCCGGTGGCTCCGGATCCGGCCACGACTCGCTGGATAAGAACCGCTACCTACTGCACGCGCCGGAGCCGGCCATCCTGGATGCCGGTGCCTGCGACCTGGCCGCTGAATACCTGGCCACCGGTAAGCGCCTCGGACCCCACAAGATTCTGACCCCGCACGCCGGCGAGCTTGAACGCTTCCTGCGCATCGTGCACGAGGTCGCTCCCAGCGATTGGGAAGCTCATCTGGGGGATGCCATCGTGCCCAGCCGCCGCGATATCGACGCTGAACCCTTCCGCTGGGCGCGTGCCGCCTCCGAGCTCTCCGGCGCAACCGTCATGCTCAAGGGCGGATACACGATTATCGCGGCCCCCAACGGCGCCACCTACAGCGTGGCCGGCGGAACCCCCTGGCTGGCCACCGCCGGTAGCGGAGATACCCTAACCGGTATCTACGGCGCTCTGCTGGCCCAAACCATTGCAGTGCTCAACGCCGGCGACGAGCCCATCGAGGTGTGCACCTACTCCGCAGTGGGCGCCCTCGCCGTCTACCTGCACGGTCAGGCCGCCCGAGCCAGCGTCACCGGAAATACCGCAGACCCCCTGGATGGGCCTGCACCCGCCACTCGAGTGGCTCAGATGTTGCCGGAGGTAATCGCACGACTCCTCGCGGATTAGGGAAAGAATCTCCCGCGCGGCCCACTGCCTAAACGATTGAGGCTTTCAATCGCAGCATGAATACGGCGGCAGATAAACGTAGAAGGGGCGTGAACCCAACGGGTTCACGCCCCTTCTACGCATTTACGTATCGGCGTGCGATGCTCGAGATGCCTGTGCCGGGACAACCTCTCTAGAGCGGCATACACATCGGTGGGAAAAACCCACGGCGTATCTTAGTACGCGCCCTCCTTCGCAAAGACCGCACGAACGGTGCGCAGGAGAATGATGAAGTCGCCGGTCAGCGACCAGTTCTCAACGTAGTAGAGGTCCAGGCGAACCGACTCTTCCCAAGAGAGGTCGCTACGACCCGACACCTGCCACAGGCCCGTAATACCGGGCTTCACCAGCAGGCGACGGTACGCAATGTCCTCGTACTGCTCGACCTCTTCCACCAGCGGCGGGCGGGGGCCCACCAGCGACATATCGCCGATGAACACGTTCCACAGCTGGGGCAGCTCGTCAATCGAGTACTTGCGGATGAACTTACCAATAGGGGTAATACGCGGGTCATCCTTCATCTTGAAGAGCACGCCGTTACCCTCGTTCTGCGCCATGAGACGCTTCTTAACCTCTTCCGCATCGGTGCGCATGGAACGGAACTTCACCATCTTGAACAGCTCACCGTTCAGACCCACACGACTCTGCAGGAAGAAGACCGGGCCACCATCACGCTTAACCAGCAGAGCAACCACCAGGAACAGCGGGGACAGCAGAATCAGACCCAGGCCCGAAGCAATGACGTCCACGGAGCGCTTGAAGAAGGCCGACAAGCCGGTGATGCGCGGGGTCGACACGTGCACCAGCGGCAGGCCGTTCAGCGGCTGCATGTGCATACGGGGGCCGGCGATATCGGTCGTAGCGGGAGCCATAATCAGTGAGATGTGGGCGTCCGCGAGCTTCCAACCCAGCAGGCGAACCTGATCCGGGCTCAAGTGGTGACCATTCGTAACAGCAACCATGTGAATATCGTTCTCGCGGATAGCATCCATAATATCGGCCGGGGAGGTGCTGTAACCGAGCACCGGAATCGGAGCGCCGGCCACGGTGGTGCCGGGGGTAAAACCGGGCAGATAGAACGCAGCGGGGGACAGGCCGGAAGCGATCACGCCCTCCAGGTTCTTGTACAGGTGCTGACCGGTCGTCACATCAGAAATAATCATGACGCGAGTGAGCGCACGACCGCGGGTACGCGAACGCACCAGACCCTGACGAATCAGCCAACGCTCGATGAGCAGGAGGAGAAGGCCCAGCGGGTAAGCAATCAGCAAGTACATGCGGGTGACGTCAACCTTGAGGAAGAACGCCAGAATAATAAGCCCGCAGAAGAAGTAGGTAGTGCCGCGAGTGATGAGGCGGTATTCCTCGGTGCCGAAACCCATGATGCGCAGGCTACGAGAGCCATTGAGCTGGAGGATAATCCACCAGCCGAGAATCATGCCGACGCCCAGGAAAATGTAATCCAGAGCGGGCACTCGGCCGTCCAGAACGTTAATGGGCCAGACATTCACGTAGGGCAGGTCTGCGTTTTCTAGGCCGAAGCGAATAAGGTGGGCAGCGAGAACCGCCAGGGTGATGGATGCAAAATCACCCAGGTAGAGGGCACGCTGAACCTTCGGGTGCCAGCTTCGTTTAACAACGAAGTCTGCACCCCACATTTTTTTGAGACGATCTTGTACTTTCAACGGTGTAATCTTCCCCGGAAATTTGTCCTGTGCTGCGGACAGAGAGCGGCGAATAGGCACATTTACCCCTAAATATCGGTGCAAGGAGCCGTATTCTTATCTTTGTCTGTTGAATGAGTGAACAGTAACCGTGCTGAGTAAACAATGGCAGGGATTACGGTAAAGGCGCTGGTGAGGCGCCTAATGGAGCGTTATATCGAGCCAGAAGCACAATAACGTGTTCCGTAAACTATTCTACGGGTTTATGGGTCTTCCGTCCCGAAGAACGATAGCGATATCTGTCGCCTATAGTGATGAAATCAATCACAGAGGGCGAAAGATGTATAAGCTTTCTCGACTAGGAGATAACTAAATGATGGGCGCTATATTTGGCACCCGCGTGCATCTTTCCTAGGGGATTCTCAGAACAGCGTAAAAGCCCGTCCGCGGTAGGTCGAGTACGAGGAACAGCGACAACAAACGATACCCCGGACCTTGCGAGGCGGGAACCTGCGAATCCGGGGTATCGAGTTACACACGGCAACCCGACCAGCGGGGTAAACCATGACGAAAACGGCGAGAACCTACTAGGGGCGCTCGAGGCCCACGCGGTCCAGGATGAAATCAATCATCGGCTCGTAACGGCGCGGCGGGACGTTATCGTCCATCGGCACGCACACCGGCAGATCCCCCTGCTCCGCGGCCACGAACAAGCCCGGATCGTTACAATCGGCGATACCAATCGTCAGCAGCTTGCGAGTCGACGAGGCGTAGCCGGCCATGCCGTGATCGGAAACCACCAGGTCGGGGACCACGCCGCGGGCCTGCAACTGGTCCAGGGCGATGCGCATCGGGCCGGGGAAGTGCGTGTGCTGCAGGTTGCCGTATTGCTCAAACATCACGACGTCCATAATCTGGCGGACATCGCCGTCCAGGAAACGCTCGCCCTCTTCAATCTGAAGGACCTCGGCACCCGCGGCACGGGCCGCCGCGGCCAGCACCGCATAAATTGGGAAGAGGCCCGCCGGGTGACCGGTCGCAAACAGGATACGGGAGCCGGAGCGCACCGCCTCACCGAAGATACGGGCGTACTCCTCCAGGGCGCTGATGCACTGCTCCGCACCGATCGTGTCCTGGCCGTGTGTGTGGGAGCGGTCGGGGTTCAGACCGGCGCGGCGAACCATCACCTCAAACACAGAGTCGTAGTCCCAATCGCGGGTCCACTGCACGCCAAACTCGAGGTGCTCGTTGCCGTCAAGGAAACCCTGAATATGGTCCAGGTTGTTTTCGCGGGGGGTTGCCACCTCGCCGGTAATGCGGGCGGAGTCCAGGTAAGCGGCGAATTCATCGCGGCTCATGGAGAAGGACATGAAAGCTCCTTTGGGGAATTGGTGGAAGTAGAAAAGTCGAGGGTGATGTAAGCTTCGCGAAGCGGCTATGTTTCAGTGGGCCGAGGCACCGGCACAGCGGTCTCGTAGACGTCCAGAGTCTTGCGGGCCGTGGATTCCCAGCTCATCGAACGGGCGCGGGCCGCCGCGTTCGCCCCCAGGGAGTGGCGCAGGTACGGGGCGCGCACGAGGCGTTCGATAGCCACCGCCCAGCGTTCGGCAGTGCGGGGCGCCACAAGCAGACCCGTACGGTGGTTTTCCACGGCAAAACGCAGGCCGTCAACGTCGGAGGCGAGGACCGCCGCACCGCAGGCCTGCGCCTCCAGAGCGACCAGGCCAAAGGTCTCAGACGAGGAAGGGCAGGCCACGATGTCGGCGCTGCGGAAGATGCGGGCGAGCTCCTCCGGCGGTACCGGATCTTTCAGTCGAACCCAATCGGCGAGGCCGAGCTCGGCGGCGCGGTCCAGAAGACGCTGCTCGTAGTCCGACTCGGAACGGCCAATAATATCGAGCTCCACCTGGATGTCCCGGGGGAGCAGGGCGAGCGCCTCCACGAGCAGGTGCGGCCCCTTCAACGGCTGGGGTCGGCCGGCAAACACGATGCGGCACCGGGTCTCGGAGGTGTCGTGATCGGGGTGAACGCCGGGGAGCGGGCGGAAGATGTCGGTATCAACTCCCGGGGTGATAATGCTGATTCGCCCGGAGAGGCTGGGGTGGCTTTGCGCCAGTTCCTCGGCCTCCAGCGGGGTGTTCACAATGTACCCGTCCACGAAGGCCGGTAGCCGGTTCTCGATGCTGTGGCGAATACGCGGTTCGGCGGGCTCGCCCGGGCCGCGCCGCGCATCCTTGGCGGCCGCGGTGGTGTGCGGGGTGAAGAAAATTGCGACGGCCCTGGCCGAGAGGCGATGCTCGCCGGAACCATCGGAGCTACCGGAGTCGTCGGCTCCGTCGGGAACCCGCCCGGGAAAGAGCCTGCGGCTCCACGCGCCCTCTGCCTGCACCGCAGCCCAGCCGGAGAGCCAATAGTGCGCGTGAACCACATCGGGAACATTCATGGCCTGGGTGACGCAGGATTGGGCGAAGTCCTCCAGGTATTCGGCAAGGTCATTCTTTGTCGCTTCGCGCGCCGCGGGAACGTCAATGTAGTGACGTACCAGGCGCGAACCCCACTCGGGGTCCTCGACATGCGCCCGTTCGGGAGCCTGCGGGGTGCGGTTCAGCGTAAAAACCTCGACCTTCAGCTGAGGATTGATGGTGAGCATGGCCCGCACGGACTGCGCGATGTAGACGTTCATGCCGCCCGCATCCCCGCTACCGGGCTGTGCAAAGGGGTCGGTGTGCATAGAGTACACGTGAACCGTTCGGATTGCCTCGGGGCTACTCATCGACGCTTTCCTCTCTATAGCACAGCGCAAAGACCTACCCGCCTAGTGTATCGCGACAGGACTTTCGCACGTCGGGAGGTCTAGAATTTAGTACAGACTAGCCGCCTCACGGCGGCCCACGAAAGAACCCACCACGAGAAAGACCTCGACGGACATGACCCACCCCTCCGAGCAACAGGCCGCACCGCTGTACTGCCCGCCCTGCACCCCCGAGCGTGAGGAACGCACCGCGTACATTGACCTCGACGCCATCGAGCACAACGTGCGCCGCCTCAAGGAGCTGATTGGCCCCCGCGTGCTCATCGCCATCGTCAAGGCGGACGCCTACGGCCACGGTGCCTACCCGGTGGCTCGTTCCGCTCTGGCCGCCGGCGCCGACATGCTCGGTCTCGTGCACGTCAACGAGGCCCTGGAGCTGCGTGCCGACGGTATCGAAGCCCCCCTCATCGCCTGGCTGCACACCCCCTCCACCGACTTTGACGCGGCCCTGCGCGAGGGCGTTCGCCTGGGCGTCTCCGGCTGGGACCTGGAGGCGGTTGCCGCCGCCGCCGAACGCACCGGAGAGCGCGCCATCGTGCATCTGGCGGCCGATACCGGCCTGGGCCGCAACGGCGCCACGGTCGAAGAGTGGCCGGCCCTCGTGGCCCGCGCCGCCCAGCTGGAACGCGAGGGCCTGGTCCGCGTGGAGGGAATCTTCAGCCACCTGGCCGTGGCCGACGAACCCCTCCGCTCCGAAACCGCGGAGCAGCTGAAGGTTCTGGAGGGCTTCGTCGCCCGGGCGAAGGATGCGGGTTTGACTCCCGAGCTCGTGCACCTGGCCAACTCTCCCGCAACCCTGACCGCCGCCCTGGACGGCTGGCAGGCCGACGAGAGCCTGCTCGTCGACGGCGTGCGTTGCGGCCTGGCCCTCTACGGTCTTTCCCCGCTTCCCGAGGCGACCTCCGCGGACCTGGGGCTTGAACCGGCCATGACGGTGAGCAGCTACATCGCCAACGTGAAGGAAGTTCCCGCAGGTCAGGGCGTTTCCTACGGGCTGCGCTACCACACCGAGAAGCCCACGACCCTGGCTCTGGTGCCCCTCGGCTACGCCGACGGCGTGCCCCGCATCGCGGAGAACGCGCCGGTGCGCATCTACCCCGGCGCACAGGACGAAGCGGCCGGGCGTATCCCCGCGGGACCGGAGGGTAAGAACTACCGAGTGGTGGGTCGCATCGCCATGGACCAGATGGTTGTCGACCTGGGCGAGGCGGGCCTGAGCGACCCCGCTCTGGGCTACCTGGGAGCCCCGGTGGTTCTCTTCGGAGCCGGCGAGAACCCTCCCGTCGAGGAATGGGCCGAGGCCGCGCAGACCATTAACTACGAAATCGTGACCCGCATTTCGTACCGCGTGCCCCGCGTGTACGTGGGCGGCTCCTGGGTGGAGGCCGAACTCGACGGGCTCTGGGGCACCGAGACCGCCGAGACCGCAAACGAAGAGCGCGAGGGGTAAAGATGTCTGAGTATGTCTCCGCCGCCCTCGACCTGGACGTGACCGGGCCCGAGCACACGCGCCGCCTGGCGCTCGCCCTGGCGGAATACCTCAAGGCCGGGGACGTGCTCCTACTCTCCGGTGAGCTCGGCGCGGGCAAGACCACGTTCACCCGCTCCCTGGGGGAGGGGCTGGGCGTGCGCGAAGGCGTTATCTCCCCGACCTTCGTGCTCTCCCGCGTGCACCCGAACCTGCCGGAGGGCCCCCGGCCCGGCGGACCCGACCTGGTGCACGTGGACGCCTACCGCCTCTCCAGCGCCGAGGAGCTCGACGACCTGGACCTGGAGTTCTCCCTGCCGCGCTCGGTGACCGTCATCGAGTGGGGTCGCGGCAAGGCCGAGCACCTGAGCGATTCCCGCCTAGAGCTGGACTTTACCCGCCTGACCGGTGCCGATGCGCGCTTTGCCTACTCGGAGGAATTCAGCTGGGACGACGAAGATGAGAGCGTAGCCGAGGACGGCTCGGATGGTGAGGACCTCGAGGCGGATGTGCCCGAGCCTCGCCTGCTGCGCGTGCGCGCCTTCGGCCCCCGCTGGGAGGGTACCTTCGAGGAGCTCGCCGACCAGCTCCGCGAGGCGTAGCCCCCCGCACAGATATGGCGGGCGGCCCGCTGAGGGATAAGCCTCCCGGAGCCCCTCGGGTACCGCGTATCGCTCCCGGCGCACCGCCGGGGGCCTCGGCGGGTGCGCGTTAGAATGGGAGGGTGCTAGTACTTGCCCTTGATTCATCCGCCACCGCATCCGTGGCGCTCGCCCGCGTGCACGGCTCCGAAGCCGGTGCTTCCTTTGATATTCTGGCCCGCTTCGAGAGCGAAGATACCCGCTCCCATGCCGAAGTCATGGCCCCCTTCACCCGCGCCGCCCTGCAGGAGGCCGGCGTGCGCGGCGAGGAGCTGGACGCGATCCTGACCGGTACCGGCCCGGGCCCCTTCACCGGCTTGCGCGCCGGTATTGTCACCGCGCGCGCCCTGGGATTTGCTTGGTCCGTGCCCGTGTACGGCATGATGAGTCTGACCGCTCTGGCCGAGCGTGCCTATCAAGAACGGGTATTCGCTCAGGGCGGGGAAGCCGGCGAGGCGGAAGGCGCTGAGCTGCTGGTCGCCTCCGATGCGCGCCGCCGCGAGGTCTACTCCGCACGCTACCGCGTCAACACCGAGGGCTACAGCCTGGTGGACGGGCCGACCGTGAGCCCCGCCTCCGAAATTCTGCCCGGTGAGGGCCCCTCCTACGCCTACGGCTACGGTGCCGGCCTGTACGCCGAAACCCTGCGCGAATTGGGCTGGGATCTTGTGGAAGCGGGGGAGGGAATCCACCCCCACGCCGAGTACCTGCTGGCTGCCGCGGCACGACGGGGCCTTAACGCCCTGAGCCTCGACACCTCAGCCCTGTACCTGCGTGACTCCGATGCGAAGATCCCCGCCGCGATGCTGGCCCGCCAGCAGAAGCAGGCCGCACGTGCTACCGCACAAACTGTCGGGCAGAGGGAGGGCTAAATGAGCGCAGCCGAGAACTCCACTGAGAACTCTGAAAACATCGTGCGGGACGGTCTGGCCATAGGTGCTCGCCTGCGCGTGGCTGAGCTGCCCGATGTGCAGGCCATGCATGCCATGGAGACCACCCTATTCCCCGCTGACGCCTGGCACATCGACATGTTCCTTGCGGAAATCACCCACCCGACCCGCACGTACTACCTGCTGGAGATCCCCGCGAAGAACGCGGCGGGCGATGACCCGGATGCCGTTACCGAACGGTACTTCACCGATGGGGAAGATACCTGGCTCGCTATCGGCTATTGCGGCACCATGGTGGTCGCCGATACCGCTGACGTGCAGACCATCGGTGTGCTTCCCGAGTACGAGGGGCACGGCTTCGGCCGGGCCATGCTCGAGCAGATGCACGCGAGAGCCCGCGAGCTGGGGGCCGAGCGCATCCTGCTGGAGGTGCGTGCCGACAACCCGCGCGCCCAGCGCCTCTACGAACGTAACGGCTACCGCCAGATTCACGTGCGCCGCCGCTACTACGATGACGGGACCGACGCCATTATCATGGAATGTGCGTTCTAGATAGCACGGTATTCCCCCTCATTCCTCAGCCATTTTCTTCACCACAGCATTACTACGCGCGGCCGACGTGAGGCCGCGCGACAGAAAGACGAACTATGAGCACTCGCGAACCCCTCGTGTTGGGCATTGAATCCTCCTGCGACGAGACCGGAATCGGCATTGTGCGCGGCGCGCAGCTGCTGAGCAACACCATTTCCTCCTCGATGGAGGAGCACGTGCGCTTCGGCGGCGTGATTCCTGAGATCGCCTCTCGCGCCCACCTGGATGCGATGATTCCCGCCCTCAAGGCGGCACTCGCCGAAGCGGACATTACCCTCGACGAGGTGGACGCCATCGCCGTGACCGCGGGTCCCGGTCTGGCCGGTGCCCTCATGGTGGGTGTTTCCGCGGCAAAGGCGCTCGCCATCGCCACCGGCAAGCCCCTCTACGGCATTAACCACCTGGTCGCGCACGTTGGCGTTGGCCTGCTCGAGGACAACGGCACCGAGGACGGCTCCGACCTGCTGGCCAACGCCGGCTCGGGCGGCCTGGGCGCGCTTCTGGTTTCTGGTGGTCACACCGAAATCCTGCAGGTGCGCGACATTACCTCCGATGTGCGCCTGCTCGGCGCAACCCTGGATGACGCCGCCGGCGAGGCCTACGACAAGGTCGCCCGACTGCTCGGCCTGGACTACCCGGGCGGCCCCGCGATTGACCGCGCCGCCGCCGAGGGCAACCGCAACGCCTTCGTGTTCCCGCGCGGCCTGTCGAACCGCAAATTCATGGGCACCGCCGAGAACCCCGGGGAGCATCGCTACGACTTCTCCTTCTCGGGCCTGAAGACCGCCGTGGCGCGCGTGATTGAGAGCTTCGAAGCCGCCGGTGAAGAGGTCCCGGTTGCTGATATCGCCGCCTCCTTCCAAGAAGCGGTCGTGGACGTCATCACCAAGAAGGCGATGCTCGCCTGCCGCGAGCAGGGCATGAAGACCCTGCTACTCGGCGGTGGCGTGGCGGCAAACTCGCGTCTGCGCGAGCTGCTGGCCGCCCGATGCGCCTCCGAGGGTGTGCGCCTAATCATTCCGAAGTTCACCCTGTGCACCGACAACGGCGCGATGGTTGCCGCCCTGGGCGCCCGCCTGGTTGCCGCGGGCCGCGAGCCTTCGGGCGTGGACTTCACGACGGACTCCTCGCTGCCGGTGACCACCGTCTGCTTCTAAACTGCCTGCTTCTAAAAAAGCTCGTAGAAATGCCTCGGCACAGTCTCATGATGACTGCGCCGAGGCATTTTACGTATCTAAGTTTTCTTCCCGCGAGGGGTTAGCGCAGCGCTCGCGCACGAGACTGCGCGGCAACGTCTAGTGCCACCTCACGCATCGAGCCGGTGCGCTCGAACACTGCACGCTGGCGGTCGGCTCCCGTACCTTCTGCAAGGATGCGGCGCACCTGTGCCAGCTCCACCTCGCAGTCCAGATCGCGGGCCACCGGCTCCAGCTCGGGCAGCAGCAGTTCAAAGTCCTCGCGCAAGGTGCGCTGCTCCGGCGCGTTGGAAACCACGATCTTTGCGTCCAGGCCGTAGCGGGCCACGCGCCACTTATTCTCCTGCGCGTGCCAGGGGGCGAGCACCTCGGGCTTGTCGCCAGCCTCAATGCGGCGGGAGAAGTACTCTACCAGGCACTGGGTGAACGCCACAACCGCGGCAACATCCGGCAGGGAGGCCAGGCCGTCGCAATAGCGCATCTCGATGGTGCCGTAGCGCGGAACCGGGCGCACATCCCAGCGGTCCTCACTCGGGTCGTTAATCACGTCGGTCGCCACCAGTGAATCCAGGTACTCGTTGTACTGCTCCCAGGTGTCGAAGTGGAAGGGCAGGCCGTTGGTCGGCAGCTGCTGGTAGAGCTGGGTGCGGTGCGAGGCGTAACCGGTGTCGATGCCCTCCCAGTATGGGGAGGAGCAGGAGAGCGCCAGCAGGTGCGGCCCGTAGTTGGTGAGCGCGTCAACGAGCGGCAGAACCTTATCGCGAGAATCCACACCCACGTGCACGTGCACGCCGTAGATGACCATGTGGCGGCCCCAATACTGGGCGCGCTCCACGACGCGCCGATAGCGTTCTTTGGCCACGACGGGCTGCTCGGACCAGCGGGAGAACGGGTGCGTGCCCGCCGGGTAGAACTCGATACCCAGCCCGTCGGTAATCTCGCGAATGGTGTCGGTCAACTCCTGCAGCTGGCGGCAGGCCTGCGCCACGGTCGTGCAGACGCCGGTGATGACCTCGATGGTGTTCTCCAGGAATTCCCCGGTCACGTGTGCCCGGTCGGAGGCGGGCTCCAACAGTTCGGGGCGGCGCTCGCGCAGGATGCCGAGCACCTCGGCGGCGCGCTGGGTCAGTTCGCCGCTTTCACGGTCGATGAGTGCAATCTCCCATTCCACGCCGAGGGTGGACTGAGGGGAGGAAGCAAAGTCGATCATAGGACCTTTCCTGCGTCTGGAAATAGTGTCGTGCACAGTGCCGACTACGGAAGCGGATATCGGTGGGCTCTGCCCGTTCGGGCGCCGGCCGGTGAGAACCGGCCCGGCGGGAAGCACCGTTGTCGGGCACCGTATCTAGTGTACGGTCTGACGGTGCTCAACGCCCTGTCGAACGCAGAATCCGGAACCGGTACCGTAACGAATCGTCACGAAGTGTAACCCTCACCGCCCGAAGGCCCGGAGGTTGGGCGCACGGGGCTGGGGTGCCCAAGGCCGGAGGAGGTTAGACCGGACGCACGTGCCAGCCGACGCGGCGCGAGTCCCTGCCCGCGCCGATGCGCGTGAAGAGCAGCGTTGCCGGGCGGTACGAGGACTCCTGCGCATCACCAGAAGAATCAGCGTTCTTTTTCTGCTTCTTCTTGGCGGGCTTAGAACCCGCCGAACCCAGCAGACGCGCACGTAGCTGTTCCGGCACAATATCCACGCCGCGCTTCTTAATCGTCAGCGCGGTAAAACCCTGCTCGCGCACCCACCGCTTCAACTGCTTCTCCTGCAGGGGAATCTCCTCCAACACCTCGTAGCAGGCGACCAGCGGATGCTCCACCGGTTCGGCAGAACGCAGGTAGGCCAGGTGCTCGTCCAGTAGCTGCGCGCCAATGCTCTGCGCAAACTCCGCCACCAGGTGCGAGCGCACAATCACCGGGGCGGGCTCCAGCAGGTACTCACCCGGCCGCGGCAGGGACACCGGAACCTCCACGCTCCGCTCAGCCTCAGCTGCCGTGAGGGCGCTGCGGAAGCTGACCGCCTCGTAGGGCGGCAATAGGTCGGCAACCTCGCCGGCCGCCTCGGTCGCGGGCGATGCCGTGTCGGCCGACAGCTCGCGCACCGAGGTTGCTGTGCGGGCCACGCCCTCCTGGGCCAGCGCGTTAAACCAGAGGACGAGCTCGGCGAGGGAACCCTCCGACTGGATCCACTCCGCCTCAACGCGCGGGGCGGGGTTCTCCTCCGAGGCGATGTCCTCGGGGGAGGGGATACCCTCATGCGGAAAACCGGGTCCCAGCTTCACACCCATCGGCATGCCGGTGCGCGCCAGGCCCAGTACGAACGAGAACGGGGGCGAGAACGCCTCCGGGTCGAAGAGGCGTTCCGTCTGCGCCTTCTTGGCCCCTCGTAGCTCGCGGCGGGCCGGGTCCAACCACAGAATGGCGGGGGAGGCGCCCGCGCCGTCGGTGAGGGGAGCCTCCGAGCCTGCACCGCTGGCGGGGCCGTAGGCGGTGACATCGCCCGAGTACACGCGTGCCCGCGGGCAGAATGCCAGGTTTGCCGCGGCGAATGAGGCGGTCAGCGGATCGAGCTCCACCGCCACGGCGGAACCGCGAGCCGCGGCGTAGACGGCGGTATCCGAGCCGATACCGCATCCCAGGTCGGCCACGAGTCCTGGAACCCGCGCGAGGCGGTCGGCGCGGTAGTGCGCAATCACCGGGCGGGTGGCCTGCTCGGAGGCCTCCTGCGTGAGCATGAGCGTGCGGGCGCGCTCGCCGAACTTGGCGCGCGCACGGGTGCGAGCCTGCGCCAGGGAGATGATGGCAGAGGAGTCCTCGGGGCTGAACCCGCGTGAACGCAGGGAGGTGACGGCGCCGAGGGTGTCGGAGCCCAGTGGGTAGAGCTCATCGGCCGCCGCGAGCGCGTTGTCGCTGAGGGGCAGCGGAGGAGCGGGAGAAAAACCGAGCGGGTATTCTTCTGTAGGAAGAGCTCCGGGGGATGCGTTAGGGGTGTGGGGCATGTCCCCATTTTACGGGCCTCCGCCCGGGGAGTTGTGCCCCCTGCCGGAGCCCGCCCGCCGGGCCGCCCTAGACCCGGTGCCGACCCCTGTTCGCCTTGCGGTGAAACGCTCCGGCGGAGGGCGGGTTTTCTTGACCGAAAGCACCGGTGAAACTAGAGTTGAGGTAGCACTCGAGGCGGCCTTCTGGCGCATCACCGCGCCGCCGTCTCGCACCAAACGTTAATCCACAATCCGGAGGAACCGATTATGGCCATCAAGCCGCTGGAAGACCGCGTCGTTATCAAGATCGAACAGGCTGAGCAGACCACCGCATCCGGTCTGGTCATCCCCGAGACTGCGAAGGAAAAGCCGCAGGAAGCACGCGTTGTCGCCGTTGGCCCCGGCCGCGTGGATGAGAAGGGCAACCGCATCCCCGTTGACATCAAGGAAGGCGACGTTGTCGTGTTCTCCCGCTACGGTGGCACCGAGGTCAAGTACCAGGGCGAGGAGTACCTGATTCTCTCCGCACGCGACGTTCTGGCAATCGTCGACTAATCACTTCGAATACTCATGCGCCGTACCGTTCACCCGGTGCGGCGCATGAGCTATCATCTGCCCCCTCATTTTCTTTCTGTGACGCACTAGGAGTAGCGAACACATGGCTAAGCAGCTTGAATTCAACGATGCCGCCCGCAAGTCCCTGCAGGCCGGCGTCGATAAGCTGGCAAACGCGGTCAAGGTAACCCTTGGCCCGCGCGGGCGCAATGTTGTGCTCGATAAGCAGTGGGGTGCGCCCGTCATCACCAACGACGGCGTGTCCATTGCCCGCGAGATTGAACTGGACGACCCGTACGAGAACCTGGGCGCCCAGCTGGCGAAGGAAGTCGCCACCAAGACCAACGACGTAGCCGGTGACGGCACCACCACCGCAACCGTGCTCGCACAGGCACTGGTCAACGAGGGTCTGCGCAATGTCACCAGCGGTGCGGCTCCCGCCGACGTCAAGCGCGGCATCGAGGCGGCCGTGGAGGCTGTCTCCGCACGCCTGCTCGAGAACGCACGTCCCGTGCAGGGTCCCGAGGTGGCGCACGTCGCCGCTATCTCCGCCCAGTCCGAGCAGATTGGTGAGTTGCTGGCTCGCGCCTTCGAGAAGGTCGGCCAGGACGGCGTTATCACCATCGAGGACGGCTCCTCCACCGAAATTGAGCTGGAAATTACCGAGGGCATGCAGTTCGACAAGGGCTACCTCTCGCCCTCCTTCGTCACCGACGCTGAGCGCGGCGAAGCAGTGCTGGAGAACAGCCTCGTGCTGCTCTACCAGGGCAAGATTTCCACCATCGCAGAGATCATGCCCGTGCTCGAGAAGATCGTTCAGGCGAAGAAGCCGCTGACCATCATCGCAGAAGACGTTGACGGTGAGGCGCTCTCCGCCCTGGTCGTGAACAAGCTGCGCGGCACCATCAACGTGGTTGCTCTGAAGGCCCCCGGTTTCGGCGACCGCCGTAAGGCAATCATGCAGGACCTGGCAATTCTGACCGGCGGCACCGTCGTGACCGGCGAGCTCGGTATTGACCTGCCGCAGGTCACCCTGGAGCACCTGGGTTCGGCACGCCGCGTGACCGTGACCAAGTCCCACACCACCATCGTGGACGGCGGCGGCGACCCCGAGGCCATCGAGGACCGTGTGCAGCAGCTGCGCCGCGAAATCGAGCGCGTGGACTCCGAATGGGATCGCGAGAAGCTCAAGGAGCGCCTGGCTAAGCTGGCCGGCGGCGTGGGCGTCATCAAGGTCGGCGCCGCAACCGAGGTTGAGGCGAAGGAACGCAAGCACCGCATCGAGGATGCTGTCTCCTCCACCCGTGCAGCTCTGGAAGAGGGCATCGTCTCCGGTGGCGGTTCCGCGCTGGTCCACGCGCTGAAGGCGCTGGACGGCCTGGAGCTGGATAACCACGACGCAAACGTGGGCGTGCAGATCGTTCGCCGCGCCCTGGTCCAGCCGCTGCGCTGGATTGCGGAGAACGCCGGCGAGGACGGCTACGTCATCGTTTCCAAGGTCTCCGAGCTGCCCGTGGGTCACGGCTTCAACGCCAAGACCGGCGAGTACGGCGACCTGATTGAGGCCGGCGTGATTGACCCGGTGAAGGTGACCCGTTCGGCCCTGCAGAACGCCTCCTCCATCGCGGCTCTGGTGCTGACCACCGAGACCCTGGTGGTTGAGAAGCCCGAAGAAACTGAAGAAGACTAAATAGTGTGTGTGCCCGGTACTGCCCCCTGAACTGGAGGCGGTACCGGGCACTAGCTATCCCCTCAACGCCGCAGCATCGGGGTCTTCGCGTGCAAGAACCCCGTGCCCACCGCCATTCTTCGGGCGGCTCGGTATCTTCCGAGCGAAGAAACCCTAAGCGGCTTATCATAGAAGGTAGACTGTCCGTTTCCGCACCCTCCCCGGAGCATCCGGCGGACGCGCCCGCTCAGAACCCGCGTGGGCCTCCGCCCGGTACTCGCGCCGGGGGAGTGGGGTACATACCGCGACACCGTATAAAGCGCTTCCCCACGGCAAAATCGCACCGGCGAAGCACACCATCCGAAAGGTAGACAATGACCATCCCCACCGCTCTGTCCGAGGATCCCTTCGGCTTCACCGGCCTGACCTACGATGACGTGCTGCTGCTGCCCGGCAACACCGACGTCATTCCTTCCGAGGCTGACACCTCCACTCGCCTGTCCAAGCGCATTAACCTGAACATCCCCATCATTTCTGCGGCAATGGACACCGTGACCGATTCCGCTATGGCCATCGCCATGGCGCGCCTGGGTGGTCTCGGCGTGATTCACCGTAACCTTTCCAT
This sequence comes from Rothia sp. HMSC072E10, assembly GCF_001813965.1. Taxonomy (NCBI): domain Bacteria; kingdom Bacillati; phylum Actinomycetota; class Actinomycetes; order Micrococcales; family Micrococcaceae; genus Rothia; species Rothia sp. HMSC072E10. The sequence continues at coordinate 303,515 of NZ_KV814486.1, forward strand.
CGAGGACCAGGCCGCACACGTGGACCGCGTGAAGCGTTCCGAATCCGGCATGATTATCAACCCCGTGACCATCGGCGCGGACGCCACCATCGCCGAGTACGACGAGGTGTGCGGTTACTACCGCGTCTCCGGCCTGCCCGTCGTGAGCGAAGAGGGCGTGCTGGAAGGCATCATCACCAACCGCGATATCCGCTACATGTCTCGCGGCGACTTCGAGAACATCCGCGTTCGCGACATCATGACCCCCATGCCGCTGGTGACCGCCCGCCCCGGCGTTTCCAAGGACGAGGCTTTCGCCCTGCTCTCCCACAACAAGATTGAGCGTCTGCCCCTCGTGGACGAGGCAGGCAAGCTGGCCGGTCTGATCACCCTCAAGGACTTCGTGAAGACCGAGCAGTACCCCCGCGCCACCAAGGACGAGGACGGCCGCCTGCGCGCAGGTGCCGCTATCGGCTTCTTCGGTGACGGCTACGAGCGCGCCATGACCCTGGTCGAGGCCGGCGTGGACGCCCTCTTCGTGGATACCGCAAACGGCCACTCCCAGGGCGTGCTGGACATGATTGCCCGCCTGAAGAAGGACCCCGCCGCCGCACACGTGGACGTTATCGGCGGTCAGGCCGCAACCCGCCAGGGTGCTCAGGCCATCATTGACGCCGGCGCCGACGCCGTGAAGGTTGGCGTGGGCCCCGGCTCCATCTGCACCACCCGCATCATTGCGGGCGTGGGCGTGCCCCAGGTGACCGCGGTCAACGAGGCCGCTAAGGCAGCTATCCCCGCCGGTGTTCCCGTGATTGCCGACGGCGGTATGCAGTACTCCGGTGAGATTGGCAAGGCCCTGGTGGCCGGCGCTGACTCCGTGATGCTCGGCTCCCTGCTGGCCGGCACCACCGAATCCCCCGGCGACCTGATTCTCGTGAACGGCAAGCAGTTCAAGGCGTACCGCGGCATGGGTTCGCTGGGCGCTATGCAGACCCGCGGCCGTCACAAGTCCTTCTCGAAAGACCGTTACTTCCAGGCCGACGTATCCAGCGAGGAGAAGCTGATTCCCGAGGGCATCGAGGGTCAGGTTCCCTTCCGCGGCCCGCTCTCCGCCGTGATTCACCAGCTCGAAGGTGGCCTGCGCCAGACCATGTTCTACGTCGGTTCGCGCACCATCGAAGAGCTCAAGAACAAGGGACAGTTCGTGCGCATCACCCCCGCGGGCCTGAAGGAATCGCACCCGCACGACATCACGATGACCGTTGAGGCACCGAACTACCGTCGCTAAGACGCATCACCAACGATGATTCGCCGCACGGCGTGCACACCGTGCGCCGTTGAGCCCGTCCCGTACCCTCCCGGGTGCCGGGGCGGGCATCGGTGCGAATAACGCCCGGCGGCACCCCTCAAACCGAATTCGAAAGGATTCACCTATGTCTGAAATTCAGATTGGCCTCTCCAAGAGCGCCCGCCCCACCTACTCCCTGGACGATGTGGCGCTGGTACCCACCCGCCGTACCCGCGATCGCCGCGATGTCGACACCTCCTGGCAGATTGACGCCTTCAAGTTCGACACCCCGATTATTGGTGCGCCCATGGACTCGGTCATGTCCCCGGCGACCGCTATTGCCCTGGGCAAGCTGGGCGGTCTGGGTGTGCTGAACCTCGAGGGCCTGTGGACCCGCTACGAGGACCCGCAGCCGCTGCTCGACGAGATTGTTGAGCTGCCCGAGGCGGACCCCGCCTCCGCAACCACCCGCATGCAGCAGATTTACTCCGAGCCGATCAAGCCGGAGCTGATTACCGCACGCCTGGAAGAGATCCGCGATTCCGGCGTGGTGGTTGCCGGTTCGCTGAGCCCGCAGAATACTCAGGAGCACTACGAGACCGTGGTGAAGGCCGGCGTTGAGCTGTTCGTCATCCGCGGTGCATCCGTCTCTGCCGAGCACCTTTCGACCTCGCACGAGCCGCTGAACCTGAAGAAGTTCATCTACGAGCTGGATGTTCCCGTCATCGTTGGTGGCGTGGCCGGTTATTCGCAGGCTAAGCACCTGATGCGCACCGGTGCCGCCGGTGTGCTGGTGGGCTTCGGAGGCGGTTCCGCTCAGACCACCCGCCAGGGCCTGGGTATTTCCGCACCGATGGCAACCGCCATCGCCGACGTGGCGGCGGCACGTTCGGACTACCTGGACGAGTCCGGCGGCCGCTACGTGCACGTGATTGCTGACGGCTCCCTGGGCCGCTCCGGCGATATGGTGAAGGCGCTCGCGCTGGGTGCTGACGCCGTGATGCTGGGTGCTCCGCTGGCTCGCGCCTCCGAGGCGCCGGGCCAGGGCTGGTACTGGGGCAACGAGGCGCACTCGCTGGACTTCCCGCGCGGCGTGCGCACCCCGCTGGGCGTCGTCGGCACGCTGGAGGAGGTCCTGTACGGTCCTTCGCACCACGTGAACGGCACCAGCAACATTGTCGGTGCGCTCAAGCGCGCGATGGCTAACTGCGGCTACCTGGAGTTGAAGAAGTTCCAGAAGGCCGAACTGACCGTGGTCCCTTCCTACCGCGGCTAATGTAGCGTCATGAATCACCGCTCGGCGGCTACGGGGCTATCCCCGCGGCCGCCGGGCGGTGCCTTCTATCTGCAGCGTAAAAAGAACGGTCGTAGGCGGAATAGTACCCGCGCCACGGGCGTTCAAGCTCACACCGCGATAGCGTAAAATAGATATATCCCCGCGCAAGTGCGCGGATTAGCACCAACACGTTGAGGTAATTTTCGTGACCAACTCTGTGAACCTGGACCAGCTCGAAGAGCGTCCCGTCCTGGTGGTAGATTACGGTGCACAGTACGCGCAGCTCATTGCTCGACGCGTGCGTGAAGCCGGCATCTACTCCGAAATCGTCCCCCACTCCATGAGCACCGAGAAGATGCTCGCCAAGAACCCGGCAGCCATCGTGCTCTCCGGTGGCCCCTCCTCGGTTTACGCCGACGGCGCCCCCAAGGGCGACAAGGCCCTTTTCGAAGCTGGCGTGCCGATCTTCGGTATCTGCTACGGCTTCCAGGTCATGGCCCAGACCCTCGGCGGTACCGTGGCCCAGACCGGCCTGCGCGAATACGGCGCAACCGACGCCGTCGTCTGCGCTGAGAACTCCTCCTTCCTCACCGGCACCCCCACCACCCAGAACGTGTGGATGTCTCACGGCGATTCCGTGACCGAGGCCCCCGAAGGCTTCGAGGTGCTGGCAAAGACCCCCGGCGCCTCCGTGGCAGCATTCGTGGACGAGTCCCGCAAGCTCGGCGGCGTGCAGTGGCACCCCGAGGTGAAGCACTCCGACTACGGCCAGGTCGCCCTGGAGAACTTCCTCTACAACGTGGCTGGCTTGAAGCCCACCTGGTCCACCAATAACATCATCGAGGAGCAGGTCGCTAAGATTCGCGAACAGGTCGGTAGCGACCGCGTTATCTGTGCGCTCTCCGGCGGCGTTGACTCCTCCGTGGCAGCAGCGCTTGTGCACAAGGCTGTTGGCGACCAGCTCACCTGCTTCTTCATCGACCACGGTCTGCTCCGTGAGGGCGAGCGTGAACAGGTCGAGCAGGACTACGCAGCATCCATGGGCATCAAGGTCATCACCATCGACGAGTCGGAGCGTTTCCTCTCCGCACTCGAGGGTGTTACCGAGCCCGAGGCGAAGCGTAAGGCTATCGGCCGAGAGTTCATCCGCTCCTTCGAGGAGGCACAGCGCAAGCTGATTGCAGAGGCCGGCGAAGAGGGTGCAGACATCAAGTTCCTGGTCCAGGGCACCCTGTACCCGGACGTTGTCGAGTCCGGCGGCGGCGACGGCACCGCAAACATCAAGAGCCACCACAACGTGGGCGGCCTCCCCGACGACCTGACCTTCGAACTGGTTGAGCCGCTGCGCACCCTGTTCAAGGACGAGGTCCGCGCCATCGGTCGTGAGCTCGGCGTTCCCGAGAAGATTGTGGCACGTCAGCCGTTCCCCGGCCCCGGCCTGGGTATCCGCATCGTCGGTGAGGTTAACCGCGAGAACCTGGAGACCCTGCGCGCAGCTGACGCCATTGTGCGTGAAGAGCTGACCGCGGCTGGCCAGGACGAGCACATCTGGCAGTGCCCCGTGGTTCTGCTGGCTGGCGTTCGCTCCGTGGGCGTTCAGGGCGACGGCCGTACCTACGGTCACCCGATTGTTCTGCGCCCGGTCTCGTCTGAGGACGCGATGACCGCTGACTGGTCGCGCCTGCCGTACGACCTGCTGGCTAAGATCTCGAACCGCATTACGAACGAGGTCAAGGACGTTAACCGAGTGGTGCTGGACGTTACCTCCAAGCCCCCGGGAACCATCGAGTGGGAGTAATCCCCGAGTGGGAGTGAAGCTCCTTCCGTGAAGAAGCCGCCCGGTGCATCCTGCTGTGGATGCGCCGGGCGGCTTCTTCGTATCTTCCTAACGATATATAGCGGGTCTGAAGATGGAGGGGTTGTCGTAGTACCAGATGCAAAATATAATGTAGCTACGTAGTTACATGCTTTATATTTTCTATGTCATGAGTAGAAGGGGGAAATCATGACCGTTATGACTAGCCGCGAGTTCAACCAGAATCTCGCCAAAGCCCAAAAACAGGCACAACACTCACCCGTAATTATTACAAAGCGTGGTGAACCTACGTATGTCCTCATGACCTACGAAGAATACTCACGCAACCAGAATGAGGGAACCTCTCTCTATGACTTCTTCGCTAACTACCCTCAACCTGCTGAGGATGTAGATCTGCCTGAAGATTTTCCTGTGCCTGAACGCTCTAAGCATCAGCGCCCCGTCGTAGAGTTCTAGGGGTAACGATGTATCTGCTAGATACCAATATCATTTCTGAGCTGTGGAAACTCTCTCGAGGTAAAGCTGACCCCGTCTTTGAATCTTGGTTTCGTATTTACTCAGACAAGCCGCTCTATATTAGCGTCGTGACCCTGATGGAGCTGGAGCGTGGAGTGCTCGCCATGGAGCGTAAGGATCCGGCACAAGGTGCATATCTGCGTGAATGGTTTTTGGCAGTCCGAGAGAAATTTCAGAAACGGACTCTTGTTATCGACGGAGCTGTAGCTGATTGTTGTGCAGGGCTTCATGTACCAGACAAAGCTCCTGAAAATGACGCCTGGATTGCTGCAACCGCTTTGACCCATGGTCTTACTCTCGTAACACGTAACGTAAAAGATTTCGAGCGGCTGAATGTTCGGCTCCTGAACCCCTTTGAGTGTGTAACCTAAGATGGCTGAGAGTCCGTGAAGAAGCCGCCCGGTGCATCCTGCTGTGGATGCGCCGGGCGGCTTTTATCTATGAGGGCGAAAAATATTAATACGAAACGGATATTTTCTTCGAAATTAAAGAAAACCGCTTATTTTTTTAAACTGCGAGTCTAAATAAAAGAAATACACTCCGGAAAATTCCGCAAAAATAAGCGGGACAGAAATATTTAATACGGCCGATTCGGGTGGCGAATCGAACTACGCCAATGCGCGCTCGAGCCCAGGCCAAAATGCAGACCAAAGAAGGCCCCAAAACACAGGAACCCAAAAGCGCAGGCCATGTACACGCCGTAGGTCAGCACCAGGAAATCGGAGTCGTGTTCCAGGCCGGAGAGTACCAGGTGAGTCAGGTTTACGCCCAAAACGGCAAGCCATGCGACGCTTGCCACCGCAATCAACCAGGACAGTAGGCTCAGTACCGGGTGCGGGACCCTAAACGTGCGTTCCTCGACAAGGGCTTCTGAGGGGGTAACCGCTGAGGCGCTCGTAGCGGCGGACGCGGAACGCCGCGGGATACGCACCCCGGCGTGGGGGTGGGCGGCGCGGTGCGGGGTTTTCTGACGCGCTACCTTGGAGGAGGGGACACCCCCGGAGTCGGAAGGGCTGGAGAGGTAAGGCTGCTGCATTGCGTGCTCCCGGCGAGATCTTGAAGGGAACTAATCCTGCTGAGTTCGCTTCGTGAGGGTATGGACGGCAGACGAGTTCATACGGTAGGAAATGCAATCTCTGCGTATTTCTAGAGTAAATTTGATGTATAAAAAATACGAGGGTTTCGGCAAATATGATGCAATATGACGCGAAAATTTCGAAATGGCATCCCGTGAAATGCTCAACCTTAATCTGAATGTATAGGCGGTCGATATTAGACAGGCTCACATTCTCGAGAATATTCCTCGCCAACCCGTCCTCGGTGCCCGAACGTGAGACCATGGAAAAGGCGGCCTAGCGCAACGGCGCGGTGCGCATCCAAAATAAGGGCCAACGCGGTGACCGAAGGAGCGTCTTGTGGGAATCATCCTGCCCCTCATCTACCTGGTTGCAGGGCTGACGCTGGCCCTCACCCTGCCCGAGCACCGGGGCAGACGGCTCAAGGAATGGGCCTCGGCCCTGCTGACCCGCTGGATTATTCCCGCCGTCATCATCTACACGGTCGCCACCAGCCGCCCCGAGCTGTTCTTTGTTGCCGCGTCCACCATGGTTATGATGCTCCTCGGTGTGCTCGGTGCCGGGCGGATTACCCGAGATCCCGTGCAGAAGCTCGCCTTCGTGTACCTAAACGCCGGGCTCTTCGGCATCCCCGTGGTTGCCGGCTTCTGGGGTGAGGAAGCCGTGCGAGTCTACATCGGCGCGTATATCGGCAACTCCATCATGGGTAATATTCTGGGTACCTCGCTGCTACGGGGCGACTCGAGGGCCGAATCGGGTGAAGGTTCCCCACCCCGTACGGCCACCGCCGTGAGCCGCGGCGCAACCATCCGCAGGGTACTGCGAGGGCTGCGCACGAGCCCACCCGTTATCGCCGTGGTAATCGGCCTGCTCTGCCTGCCCGTAGGGCACTTCCTGAGTGTTCACGGAGCCGGGTTCTACCGGGTGCTGACCTGGGTCTTCAGCTTTATCGGAATGATCGTTCTGGGCATGTGGCTCGGGGCCGCCAAGCTGCACCGCGCAGACCTGACCCGGGCCGCCGGATGGGGGGTGCTCCGCACCGCGCTCGTGAGCGTTTACAGCCTCGGCGTGCTGGCGCTCGCCCGTTGGGCGCACGACGCGGCGGGCGTACACTTCGACCAGCTACTGGCCTACCCGCAGGTGCTCTTCATCCTGGGAGTCCTGCCGCCTGCCGCCAATATCGTGATCCTTGAGACCCACTACCGGCACGAGGGCACCGCAGCCCCCGTCATCGCCGCAGGGGCGGTCGTCAGCGTCGGTCTTATCGCGCTGGCGGTGCCGATTCTTCAGCTTGCGTTCTCCGGTTAGCCGGAGCCGAAACGAGCACACAACGAGCGGGTACAGCAAAAGGAGGGCGGGGATCGTACAATCCCCGCCCTCCCGCGGTTCTACGCCGACCTAGAGGTCAGCAGCCGTCGGACAGCTTTCGCTATCGAACGATGTGGTAGACCTTTGCCTCGTAGGGGCGCAGGGTCGAACCCGCATCGTCCTTGTAGTTCGAGCTCACCAGCTCGACGCGGGCGCCCGACTCGCGTGCCTCAGCAAGCACCGCGAAGTCGCGCTCCTGCTTCTCGGCAGTGAAGTTCGAAATCACCAGCAGAGACTCGTTAGCGGGGGAACCATCCGCGCCACCGGTACGGGTGTAGGCGTACACGGCCTCGTCCTCATCGTGCGGAACCTGGAGCGAATCCACCGGAGCGAAGGAGGCGTAAACCATCAGATCCTTCAGCTCACCGCGGCGCAGAGCCACCAGCTGCTGGTAGTGGTAGAAGATCGAATCCTCATCCGCCAGAACAGCCTCAGCGTTAATCGCCGGGTAGTTCGGGTTCACGTTAATCCAGGTGGTCACGCCCTCGGGGCTGAAGCCGGCGTTTGCCGAAGCATCCCACTGAACCGGGGTACGAGCGTTATCGCGGCCCTTGATGTAGATCGCCTGCATTGCCTCTTCGTGGCTCAGACGCTTGTGGTCCACGTGCATGTCCTCGTAGAAACGGATCGAGTCACCATCGCGGTAGTCCTCAATCGAATCGAACTTCACGTTGGTCATGCCAATTTCTTCACCCTGGTAAATGTACGGGGTGCCCTGCATGAAGTGCAGAGTGGTCGCCAGCTGCTTAGCGGACAGGGTGCGGAACTCATCCGAATCGTTACCGAAACGGGAGACCACACGCGGCTGGTCGTGGTTGTTCCAGTACAGCGAACCCCAAGCATTACCCTCCAGGGTGGTCTGCCAGTCGTTCAGGATGCTCTTGAGCTCGGTCAGCTTGTACGGCGCGTAGGACCACTTGCCGCCCAGAGAGCCGTTCGGGTCGTTATCCACGCCCATGTGATCGAAGTGGAAGATCATGTTCAGCTCACCGGTGTGGTAGCCGGCCCACAGCTTAGCGTCCTCGGGGCTGGTTGCGCTGGTCTCGCCCACGGTCATCACATCGTAGCGGCTGAAGGTCTCGCGGGTCAGTTCCTTCATCCACGGGTGCACCATGGTGCCGTTCGTAATGACGAACGGAATCGAGGAGGTGTGCTTCTCAAAGTCGGTGGAGGGGTCATCCGGGAAACCCTCGGGCTTGGAGATGATGTTGATAGCGTCCAGGCGGAAGCCGTCAACGCCCTTGTCCAGCCACCAGCGGACCATGGAGTACAGGTCCTCGCGAACCTTCTCGTTCTCCCAGTTCAGGTCGGGCTGTTCCTTGAAGAAGATGTGCAGGTAGAACTGGCCAGTCGCCTCGTCCCACTCCCACGCCGGGCCACCGAACTCGGATGCCCAGTTGTTCGGAGGAATCGGGTTGCCGTCCTCGTCGAAGCCCTTCGGGTCCTTCCAAATGTAGTAGTCGCGGTAGGGATTGTCCTTAGACGAGCGGGACTCCTTAAACCAGGGGTGCTCATCGGAGGTGTGGTTCGCGACCAGGTCCATCAGAATCTTGATGCCGTGCTTGTGAGCGGTTTCAAGCATCTCGTCAAAGTCTTCCATGGTGCCGAAGTCACTCATGATGGCGAAGTAGTCAGAGATATCATAGCCGTTGTCCACGTTCGGCGAGTCGAACACGGGGGAGAGCCAAATGACGTTGATGCCCAGCTTAGCCAGGTAGGGCAGCTTCTCGGTGATGCCCTTCAGGTCGCCAATACCGTCGCCGTTTGCGTCGTTGAAGGAACGGGGGTACACCTGGTACACCACGGCTTCCTTCCACCACTGGCGGCCTTCGTAGGAGGGAACCTGGTATGCCTCGGAATTGCTCATAATTGCCTTTCTGTACCGGCGGGTTACGCCGAAGAGAAAAAAGGAGTCTGTGATTGAAGTATAGGGCGAGGGGGACCGGAACGTCCGCGTCTGGTCCCCCTCGCGCACCATTATTTTGGGGCGTGCCTACTCGGCGTTACCGAAGAGGTAGACCTTAGCCTCGTAGGGGCGCAGCAGGGTGCCCTCGTCGGTGAACTCGCGGTTCTCATCGCGGTAGTTCGAGCTAATCAGCTGCGGAACGTTCGAGATAGCCTTCAGCTCGGTCGGGGAGAGGGCCTGCGAGTTGGTCAGCACGACCGAGTCCAGGTTGCCGCCCGCGTAGTTCAGCTGAACGGTGTCGTCGGTGAAGTTGGCGACGACCAGCAGGGCGCGCTCGCCGGTTGCGGCTGCGTCCTCGTCGGAGTTCACGCGCAGGTAGGCGTAGACCTGATCGTCCTCTTCATCCAGCAGGCGGTACTCGCCGGTCAGGACAATCGGGTGCTTGCGGCGCAGGCTAATCAGGTCGCGGTAGTGGTAGAACACCGAATCCGGGTCTGCCAGCTCGGACTCCGCGTTAATCTCGGTGTAACGCGGGTTCAGCTTCAGCCACGGGGTGCCGGAGGTGAAGCCTGCGTTCTCGCCAGCGGTCCACTGCATGGGGGTGCGGGCGTTATCGCGACCGGAGGCGCTGATGTAGCGCAGCATGTCCTCGGGGGAGACGCGGCCGGACTCCTCAACGTACTTGCGCCAGGAGTCGTGAATCTCCAGGTCGTTGTAGTCCTTGACATCGTCGAAGAAGACGTTGGTCATGCCCAGCTCTTCACCCTGGTAGATGTAGGGGGTGCCCTGCATCATGTGCAGCACGGTACCCAGCATCTTGGCGCTGACGGTGCGGTACTCGGGGGAGTCGTTACCGAAGCGGGAGACGGTGCGCGGCTGGTCGTGGTTGTTCCAGTACAGGGAGTTCCAGCCGCGGCCGTGCAGACCCTCCTGCCAGTGGGTGAGCACCTTCTTCAGGTCCACCAGGTCGAAGCGGCGGTCGGACCATTTGCCGGTCACGCCGCCCTCGGAGGCATCCACGTCCATGTGCTCGAACTGGAACACCATCTGCAGCTCGTTGCGGTCGAAACCGGTGTAGAGCGCGGCGTCGTCCACGGTCACGCAGGGGGTTTCGCCCACGGTCATGACCGGGTACTTGCTGAGGACCTCGCGGTTCATCTCCTGCAGGAATTCGTGTACGCGCGGGCCGTTGGCTGCGGCGGCCAGGGAGTTGTCGAGGCCGCCGGCCAGTACGGCGGGGTCCTCGGGGAAGGAGAGGTCCTTGGAAATCAGGTTGATGACGTCCATGCGGAAGCCGTCCACGCCCTTGTCCAGCCAGAAGCGCATGATGTCGTAGACCTCTTCGCGGACCTTCGGATTCTCCCAGTTCAGGTCGGGCTGCTTGACGGAGAAGTAGTGCAGGTAGAACTGGCCGGTCGCCTCGTCCCATTCCCACACGGAGGGGCTGAAGCAGGAAATCCAGTTGTTCGGCGGAATAGGCTTGCCGTCCTCGTCGAAGCCCTTTGGGTCGCGCCAGATGTAGTAGTCGCGGTAGGGGTTGTCCTTGGAGGAGCGTGCCTGCTTGAACCATTCGTGCTCGTCGGAGGTGTGGTTGACGACGAGGTCCATCATGAGCTTGATGCCGTGCTTGTGTGCGGTTTCGAGTAGCTCATCGAAGTCTTCCATGGTGCCGAACTCGGTCATGATGGCGCGGTAGTCGGAGATGTCGTAGCCGTTGTCATCGTTCGGAGAGGAGTAGATGGGGGAGAGCCACAGTACTTCGATGCCGAGGTCTGCCAGGTACGGAATCTTCTCGGTAATGCCGGGCAGATCGCCGATGCCGTCGCCGTTGGAGTCGTTGAAGGAGCGGGGGTAAATCTGATAGACAACGGGTTCCTGCCACCACTGGGTCTGGGTCGTCATTGGGGTTCCTTCCCTTGGTATGGATGAGTGTTGTGTGGGGCCGCTCTGTGGGCGGCTAAAGTCTGATGCCCTTAGTGCTGGGTGGTGAGGGGCGTCAGGACGCTCTGCGGGGCCCAGCTTGCGGGGTCAATCTCCAGGAGCAGGCCGCTGTGATCGGAAATCGCCTCGGGGGAGTTATCCCGGAAGACCACCTCATGGGAGGCCACGTCGACGAGGCGGTCGGTGAACACGAAATCGATGCGCTTGGCATCCGAGGAGCCCTCCCAGCCGGCAATCTCGCGGTGCACGGTGTTCTCACCCTTGGTGTGCTTCGCGATGGCGCGGGTATCAATCAGGCCGGTAGAGGTCACGAAGGCGTAGCCCTCGTCGGGCAGGTGCGCGGCGGAATTGAAGTCGCCGCCGAGCAGTACGGGGGCGGTTTCGGCACATTCGGCCAGGGCCTGCGAGAGGCGGGTGAATTCCTGAGCGAAGAGGGGCTCACCGTCGAAGTCCCACCAAGACATGTGGGTGGTGGCGCACCAGAAAGGACCAGAGGGGGTCTCGATGAGGGCGGCCTGCGCGGCGCGGCGCTGCACCTGGAAGTAGGTGTAGTCGGGGGACATGTCGATGGGCCTGATGCCGCGGATCGGCATGCGCGAGAGGACGGCCACGCACTCGTCGTAGCGCTCCCACCCGAGGTGGGTCTCGGTGAGGGTCCACTCGTAGCGGGCGCCGAGCGCCTCCAGCGCGCGCACGAGGAGCAGGGCGTAGTTGTCTTCACGGACCGGAATACCCGCGCCGCCGCGGAAGTGGAGGGGATGTTCCACCACGGGGGTGGAAGTCAGCTGGTTGATCTCCTGCAGGGCGATAACGTCCACCTGCTGATCAACGATGAACTGCGCGAGGGTGCGGATCTTGTCAATCTGATGGATTTCGCACCAGCTGTGGGTGTTGAGGGTGAGGAAACGCATATATATAAGTTCCGATTGGGTTTCGGGTAGGGGTACGGGGTGGGCGCGTCGGATGGCTCTCCCTGTGGAAGCTCTGAGTGGTGGAGGGCAGTCTCCGGCCGCGCAAGTATGTTCATGCTATCGAGTCTGGGCCCCGGCAGACAGGGGAAAAGCTTGATTATTCCCCAGTATTTTTACCCGGTGCCGGGATATGTTTCAGGTTGTGAAAAACTCTTTCAGAACTGTCCTTCGGGTGCATATGGGTCGGAATGAAGTGGCATTATTATTTCTGTCTAAAACACATTCGACACTTAGCGCGCGCAGGTCGTGTGGTGTGCATCTCATACACTTTCAAGGGTGTTTATAAAGATGCGTTAGCCCAGGCGGGCAAAGACCGCCCGCCCCTTGCGCCCGCTCACTCGATACCCGAAAGGGCGTATAGCCTCATGATGGAAAAAGTACAGAGGTTCGGCTCTGCCATGCTGGCACCCGTTCTTCTCTTCGCATTCGCTGGCCTCGCGGTCGGTATTGCGATCATCGCGCAGAACGACCAGCTGATTGGCCTGGCCGCCGATAAGAACAACCTCTGGTCCCAGTTCTGGGCCGTATGGGAGTCCGGTGCGTGGACCGTCTTCAACCAGATGGAACTGCTCTTCGTGATCGGTCTGCCCATTGCACTGGCAAAGACCGCTAACGCACGTGCAGTGATGGAAGCTGCAATGGTCTACCTGACCTTCAACTACTTCGTCGGCACCATGCTCAAGGTATGGGGCAAGGGTGGCACCGGTTTCTTCGACCTGGACTACACCACCGACATCTCTGAGAGCGCGGCAGGTACCGGTCTGAAGATGATCGCCGGTATCAAGACCATGGACACCGGTATCTTCGGTGCCATCATCATCTCCGCAATCGTGGTGTGGGCACACAACCGCTGGTTCGATAAGAAGCTGCCCGACTTCCTCGGCATCTTCCAGGGTTCCCAGTACGTCTACGGCGTCTGCTTCTTCCTGATGATGCCCATCGCCTTCCTGTTCTCCTGGCTGTGGCCCTACGCTCAGCACGGCATCTCCTCCCTGCAGGGCTTCTTCATCGCATCCGGCGCACTCGGCGTGTGGGTTTACACCTTCCTCGAGCGCTTCCTGATTCCGACCGGTCTGCACCACTTCATCTACTCCCCGTTCGTCTTCGGTAACGTTGTTACCCCGAACGGTATCGCTAAGGACTGGCCGACCCACCTAACCGAGTTCGCAAAGAGCGACAAGCCCCTGAAGGAACTGTTCCCCGGCGGCGGCTTCGCACTGCACGGTAACTCCAAGGTCTTCGCACCCATCGGTATCGCAGCGGCGTTCTACACCACTGCTCGTCCCGAGAAGCGCAAGGAAGTTCTCGCTCTGATGATTCCCGTCTGCCTCACCGCGATCCTGATCGGTATCACCGAGCCCCTCGAGTTCACCTTCCTGTTCCTGGCACCCCCGCTGTTCCTGGTCCACGCAATCCTGGCAGCATCCATGGCAGCAATCATGTACCAGCTGGGTCTGGTTGGTTACATGGGTGGCGGTCTGCTCGACTTCCTGTTCCAGAACTGGATTCCGCTGTGGGCAAACCACTCCGGCACCTACCTCATGCAGATTGGTGTGGGCCTGTGCTTCACCGTCCTGTACTTCGTGATCTTCCGCTTCATGATTCTGAAGTTCGACTTCAAGACCCCCGGTCGTGAAGAAGACGGCGGCGAGACCAAGCTCTACAGCAAGGCAGAGTACAAGGCTGCTAAGGCTGCTGAGAAGGACGGCGGCGCAGCCGCTGCCGGTGACGCCGAAGGCGCCGACCTGTACGCACCCCGTGCGGCTGGCTTCCTCGAGCTGCTCGGCGGCGCAGACAACATCCCCACCGTGAACAACTGCGCAACCCGCCTGCGTGTCTCCGTGGCCGATGAGTCCCTGGTCAGCACCTCGGATGCGGAGTTCAAGAGCGCTGGCGCCCTGGGTGTCGTCCGCAAGGGCAAGGCCTTCCAGGTGATTGTCGGTATGGACGTTCCCCAGGTCCGTGAACGCTTCGAGACCATGGTGAACAGCTCCAAGAGCAACGTCTAGAGCCATCGCATTTGCTCGCCGCGTAGTTCGCGCATCGGGCAGTGAATAATCCGCTTCGCCGGCGGTACCGGATACATCCGGTGCTGCCGGCGAAGCTGTATCTTGGGTATCCTTGGCCCCGGTTGTGGGCCTCTCTCGAAAGGTTCTGCGTGAGCGGGAACAATACGGCAGAACCGGGCTGTGGAATCCGAAGCGTGTAATATTTATATATTGCTCACCATCGGATTCAGGAGCTCTGAGTGGATTTACAAGACGTCGTGAATGCGAATCAGCACCGGTTCAGCGAAACTGAACGGGAAATTTTGGCCTTCATGCTGGAGAACGAAGAATTCGTCGCGGAGTCGACGATTAATTCTTTGGCGCACAAAACCTACACCTCGACCAGTTCGATTATTCGACTGACGAAGAAGCTGAACTTTTCAGGATTCGCTGAGCTGAAGTACTTCATCAAGTCTTCCCTTAGCCGTAGTGAGCCCTTCAACCCCCGCTTCATCGAGAGCGGCCGCGAGGATATTCAGCGCACCTACGACTACCTCGACCACATGGAGTTGAGCGGTCTGCTTAAACGCATCTACGAGGCGCGCACCGTCTACTGCTTTGGCACCGGTTACGCTCAGCGCAACGCGGTGCAGGAGTTCGCCAAGTCAATGCAGGCCTGCGGCAAATTCTGCCACGTTATTCCGGCTCGCAACGAGTTCGAGAGCGCCATGAACACCATGACCCAGGACGATGTGGTGATTATCGTGTCGTTCTCGGGCCAGACCGAGAACATGCGCGAGCACATCAAGATGCTGTCGCTGCGCCGTATTCCCATGGTTGCGGTGACCGCGATTGGCGTGAACTACATGTCCTCGCACGCCGAGTACTCCCTGCACTACCAGGCGACCCCCACCCACATCAGCACCCAGCGCAAGCCCTACCACTCGTTCGTGGCTCTCTGGGTGGTGCTGGACTACGTGGTGCGTCGCTACATTGAGTACTCGGAAACCGCGCGCCGAGAATCCCTCAGCAAGCAGGTTGAGGATGCCCTCGACGGAGGCACCGAAACCACCCC
This sequence comes from Rothia sp. HMSC072E10, assembly GCF_001813965.1. NCBI lineage: Bacteria > Bacillati > Actinomycetota > Actinomycetes > Micrococcales > Micrococcaceae > Rothia > Rothia sp. HMSC072E10. The sequence goes on from NZ_KV814486.1 coordinate 318,715, forward strand.
GTAGTTGCGGGCGCTCCTGCCCGGAGCCAATTTATTCCCGCTGCCCTGAATCTACCTCCTGAACAGAACCCGAAAGAGACACCTTCGTGACCGCAATCCTGGCGCTGATTGATAACTCCGAGAAGATGCGTAAGTACCTTTTCTGGTACCTCATGATTATTCCGGCCCTCCTCTTCTTGTGGATTGCCGTGGGTGCGGCAAACTCCCAGATGAGCTTCCAGGACGCCATGAAGATTCCCTTCTTTACGGTTGCTTTCATGAACGGATGCTTGAGCCTGCTGCTGGGCGGTACTCTTAAGCTTGCGGGAATCGAGAATGAGCGCACCGAACGAGCCTATGCTCTGTATTTGATTATCTTGCTGGCCGTCATCGGTAACCTGCCCGGCGCGCTCCTGTCCTTCTTCCTCTTCCGTTCCCTGCGCTTCGGTAACCTGGAGGGTGAATTGGCCCCCAGGTACCGCTGGGTCCTGCTGGCGGCCGTGGCGTTTTATGTCATGGTGGCTTTGGTGCTCACCATGGCTAATCTCTCGATGACGCTGGGCTAGGACGCTATCGTAGATTGAAGAACGCCTGAGCGCGAGGACCGCTCACGAAGCACCACCGGATTGCACGCCGTGCATCACACTGACATACAAGGATAGTCGAGACGTGAATCATACTCCTGATTCTGTTCACATGCAGAACACCGACGGAACCCCGAGCGATACCGCCGAGGTGCCCGTCGCATCGGCGACCCCCGAAGAACAGGCGCAGCTTGCCGAAACGACCGAACCCGAGATGAGCATCGCCGAGCTTCCCCCGCACCTGAACCCCGCTCACGAGGACTTCGACCCCTCGGCGGGGCTTGAGCGCTGGGCCGAACAGATGGACGTCTACACCGGCCCCGACGCGATGCTCGACTTCAACCAGGTCGACTACGTGCACATCGACCTGTCGGAGGCGAATCCCTCCGGCCTGGCTCAGCTACTTGCCGGACGTAAGACCCGCCTCTCCACCATCCTGCGCGAAAAGTCGCAGCTGGAGGCGGGCATGCGCTCCGCCCGCACCCTGCGCACCAAGATTTACGAGCTTGCCACCGACCACGGTCTGGACTCCGGCTACTTCGTGGCGGGCACCGCATCCTGGCTTTCGCACGACACCCGCGAGGCCGCCGCAGCCTACGAGAAGCGCTTCATCGCGCCGATCCTCATGGCGCCGCTGAGCATCACCCCGCACCCGAAGGATGACGACTTCGAGCTGCGCCTGGCCGGCTCCGCGCGCCTGAACCCCGCCATGGTCCGCCAGATCAAGCAGGAGTACGGCATCGACCTGGGCACCATGGACGTGGCCCAGCTGGCGAACTCCATGTCTCGTCTGGATCCGGAGCCGGTCATCGAGCGCATGCGCGCCTCGGCCGGCCGTATCCCGGGCATGACCATCGAGTCGAAGTACTTCATCTCAACCTTTGCCGACCTGAAGGAAAGCCTGGGCGAGCTGCCCCACACCGCCATCACCCCGCTCGTGCGTGACGTGGCGGCGCTGAAGGTGCCCGGCGTGAAGCCGCGCGAGCTGAACGCCCACAACCTGCAGCAGCCCCTGGACCAGCGCGACCCCGCCGAGGAGATGCTCCTGCTCGACGCGGACGCAAACGCCCAAGACATTATCGACACCGCGGTGAGCGGTTTCTCCTTCACTGTGACCGCGGCCCCCGGCACCGAGCCGCTGCGCACCGCCGTGAATATTGCCTCCGCCCTCATCGGCCGCGGCAAATCCGTGCTCGTGGTGGGCGAGAAGCGTTCGACGCTCGCCGAGTTCTCGGCCCTGCTCAAGCGCACCGGCATCGACAGCCTGCGCTACGACCTGCTGGCCGAACACGATTCGGAGGCGCAGCGAGCCGAATTTATCCGCGCCATCGTACGCAACGAAAGTGCCGAGGAGCCGAACTCCGAGGACCTCAACGAGGAACTGTGCGCCACCCGCCAGACCCTCATCGACCACACCCGCGCTCTGCTCACGAAGGACCCGCACTGGCAGATTTCGGTGTACGCCGCCCTGCAGCGTCTGGCCGAGCTGACCGCATCCGAGGACGGCCCGGCCACCCGCGTACGCTTCGACCGCCCCATGCTGGACTCCCTCCTGGAACGCGATCAGGTACGCGCCGAGCTCGTGCGCCTGGGCGAGATTGACGGATTCGCCGCGGCCTCGCGCACCTCGCCGTGGTACCGCGCCCGCCTAGTCAATGATGAGGAGGCCGCGGAGGCCTACGCCCTGGTCATTACCCTGAAGTCCTCCCTGCTGAATCTGCGCGAGGCCATGAACCGTATGGCCGCCATGCTGGGCCTGCGCCCGGGCCGCACGATTGCCGAGTGGGAGTCGCAGCTGGCGATCCTGATGCGCATTCGCGAGACGCTTAAGCGTTTCCGCGCCGATGTGTACGACCGCCCCGTGACCGATCTGATTGCCGCAACCGCCTCCGGTGCGTGGCGTCGCGAGAACGGCATCGAGATGAGCAGTATGCAGCGCTCCCGCCTGCGTCGCGCGGCGAAGGAGTACATCCTGCCCGGCGTGAACATCGGGGATTTGCACGAACAGCTCAAGATTGTGCAGACCGAACGTGCCGAGTGGATTCGCCATATCGAGGCACCCCGCACCCCGCAGATTCCGCAGAACCTGGATCAACTGGCCGACGCCCTGAACTCCCTGGTGTCCGAGCTGGCGGGCTTGGGTATCGTGCTTGCCGATACGATCGACGGCACCGACTTTGTGCGCACCGACCTGGACGTTTTGGACGCCCGCCTGGACGCCCTCATGGACGACCGCGTCCTGCTCATGACCCTGCCCGAACGTGACGCGCTCCAGCAGAAGCTTCACGAACGCGGCCTGTCCGAGCTGCTGGATGACCTGTACGCCCGTCAGGTACCGACCGAAGTTGTCGCGGCCGAGCTGGAGCTCGCCTGGTGGCAGTCCGCCCTGGAGTACCTGCTGGAACGCCACGAGGGCAAGCTGCTGGACGGCGACCGCCTGCGAGACACCGAATCCCGCTTCCGTCGCGCCGACTACGCCCACATGACCAGCGCCCCGGCCCGCCTTCTGGCAAAGGTCGCGCGCGTGTGGACCGACCGCATCGAATCCGAGCACGACCAGGCGGCCTACCTGAAGAGCCAGCTGCGCGGCTACGAGTTCGTGCTGGAGGAGCTGCTGACCCACGCGCCCGTCATGGCGCGCACCCTGCTGCCCCTGTGGACCGCCAGCCCCTTCGCCCTAGCCCGCAAGGTGCCGGCCTCGATGCGTTTTGACGCGGCCATCCTGCTGGACTCTGAATCCACCCCGCTGGCGGCCAATCTGCCGGCTATCACCCGCGCCGACCAGGTGATCGCCCTGGGCGACCCGCACTCGGGATCCCCCTCGCCGTTCATCGTGTCCGCACCGACCTTCGGAGCGCCGGACCCCGCCGATGAACAGCTGGACAGCACCTTCGACGTGCTCGCCACGGTACTGCCGAACCGCACCCTGGCCATGCTGCACCGCAGCATGGACCCGGTGATTCTCGACTACCTGAATCGCGAGTTCTACGATTCGCAGCTGCACGCCGCCCCGGTGAGCCGCGCCTCCTCGCAGCCGGCCGCAACCCTGACCGTGGAGTACATCGACACTCGCGGCAAGGTGAGCGATAACGCGAACCTTGATTCGCCCGGCGTTGAGGTCGAGCGCGTCACGAACCTGGTGCTGGAGCACGCCTACCGCACCCCCGACCGCTCCCTCGCGGTCGTGACGGCCAGCCCCAAGCATGCTCAGCGCGTGGCCGAATCGGTGCGTCACGCCCTGAACCTGTACCCGCAGCTCGCCCCGTTCTTTGCCGCCGGCGAGGAGTCTTTCCGCGTGGTCGACCTGACACGCGCCGAGACCCTCGAACGCGACACCGTAATCTTCTCGCTGGGTGTGGGACGCGCCCGCCTGGGCCAGGCCTCCTATGACCTGGGTCAGCTCTCCACCGAGCACGGCCGTCAGGGCTTTGTCGTGGCGCTAACTCGCGCCCGCCGGGCCCTGCGTATCGTCTCGTGTATCGACCCGACCGAGCTGGACCCGCAGAAGCTACACCACGGCGCGGTCGACTTCTACCACCTGCTGCGTGAGCACGCGGAACGCCAGGCCCGCGAAGAGGCCGAGGCGAAGGCACAGCGCGTGCCCGAGACTCTGCCGCGCAACGCCTTCCTAGCTACCGACGAGCAGGAAACCCCCGACCTGGGCGATTGGCTGCTCAACGATCTGGTAGCGCGTTTGCAGGCCCGCGGCGTACGCGTGACGCAGGGTGAAGGTGACATCGCGCTGATTGCGCACGCCCCCGAAAAGCTCGTGGCCGAGCCCGTGCCCGCCCTGGGCGTGGCTCCCGTGGTTTCCTCCGGCCCGAGCGCTCCCGCCGCGATGCCTCTGGTGGCTTGCTCCGACGGCGAGCAGAACTACGCGCGGGCCTCGGTGCGCGAGCGTACGCGCCTGCTACCCGAGCGCCTGAGTCGCACCGGCTGGAACTACATCACGCTGGGCACCCTGGAGGTCTTCTCCGACCCGGACGGCGTGGTGGCGCGCATCCTGCACTACCTGGACATGGACGAGGATGCTGAGGACCGTGGCTAACTATTCGCCCGTGCCCAAACCCCGACGCGGTAACCGCCGGGTGAGCGGGGGCGGAACCGTGGGAGGTGCCGAACCCCGTCTTGCGGGTCTGGACCCGTCGTCGGGGACCCCCGCCGCCGCGGTGCCCGGCGACCGGTCGGCCGCGCCAAAAACTGCCGATTTCGGCGGTGGCTCCGGCAGTAGCTCGCGGAAGAAGCGCACCGCCCACGGCGCCTCGAAGCCCCTCACCCCCGAGGAGAAGGAGCGCCTGGAGTGGATGCGCCAGCAGCGTCCCCCGCACTGGGGTAACAACATCGTCTAGGCTTCGGTGGCATGAGGCCGCGAGCCATCATCCAATACACGCTAGGGCGGCGGGTACCTGTTCGGTACCCGCCGCCCTAGCGTGTTATCGAACGCCGAGCCGGTCGGCGCTATCCATCCGTCGCGTTCTGCGGCAGCTGGTTTGAATTCTTATTAGTTTGAGTTCTTATCGGTGCTGTAGAAGCCGGAGCCCTTGAAGGTAATGCCCACGGTGTTGTAGCGCTTGCGCAGGGTCTCCTGACCGCACTGGGGGCAGACGCGCAGGGCATCGTCGCTAAAGGACTGGCGCTGTTCAAATACGTGATTGCAATTCTTACACTGGTAAACGTAAACCGGCATAACTTCCTTCGCCCATTGATATTTCGTTGATTACGGTTAATTGCGTGGTTTGAGTGTACCGCTTTTGAATCGTGAGGGGTATTTTGTTTTCTTCCCACGACTAAAAGTAACGCGGCGTATTCGTTATGAGGGGTTCTGCGCGGTGCGTTCTGCCGGGCGGTAGGTTCCTTCTTCGGTCAGAATAACCGGCAGGATACTGTCCCAGCGGTCGTAGGGGACGGTTTCGTAGATTTCCTCGGCGAAGACGATGCCGAGGGTCTTCTCACGCAGTTGTTCCTCGCTCAGCAGGGGGATGATTCGGTCGTAGTAACCGCCTCCCTGGCCGAGGCGATGCCCGGCCGCATCGTAGGCGAGGGCGGGGATGAGGCGCACATCGGCCTCGACGAATGCCTGTACGTCGCGTTCTTCGCCCTCGGGCTCGGGGATTCCCATGGGGCTGCAGGGGTGGTCAATGGTGGGATCCCACTCAACCCAGGCGAGGGTTCGACGGGGACGGACGACCGGCACGATGATGCGGTGTCCGGCCTCGTGCAGGCGGGTAAGCGCCTCGGTGATGGGAGGTTCCGAGGGGGTGGGCAGGTACGCGGCAACCGTACCGGGGGAGTGCAGACGCTCTCGCACCTCGCGCAGAATATTCTCGGTGAAGAGGTCCCGCACTCGCTGCTGTCCGGCGGGCCCTCGCTCGCTGCGAGCGATGAGGCGTCGGGGACGAATCTGCGAACGGAGGATGTTCTTATCCAGGGAGATATCCTCGGCGCTGGCGCCCGAATCGGAGGTGCTGGCGGCTACTGCGGTGTTGAAGTGCATGGGGGTCCCATCGTCGTTGCGGGGTGAGCGGTGTCTTGAACATGAGGTACAGACTCGCGGCGTAGGCCCCAAATCTCGCGAATAGTGGAGATTTGTGAAGGGGCACACTTCTCTCAGTATAGGACGATTTAAAGAAAGAGCGGCGTGCCGATCTTTTGATATTTTCGGTATCTGCACGAGCCTGTATGCAGTTAATCACGTTAGGGATTTTTCACGTCATAGTTTCACGATTCGACCTAAGTACTTTACAACTTAGGGTATTCTTGTGGCATGGCTACTGAAATTAAGTCTGTTACTAAGGCGGTTATTCCTGCCGCCGGTTTGGGCACCCGATTCCTGCCCGCCACGAAGGCCACCCCGAAGGAAATGCTCCCCGTCGTTGATCGCCCCGCGATTCAGTACGTGGTGGAGGAAGCTGTTCGTGCCGGCCTGCACGATGTTCTGATGATTACCGGTCGCAATAAGCGCGCTCTTGAGGATCACTTCGACCGTGTTCCCGTTCTGGAGCGTCAGCTCGCCGAGCAGGGTAAGGATGCTCTGCTGGCTTCGGTTCTTGAGACCAACGAGCTTGGCGGCGACCTGCACTACGTACGCCAGGGTGACCCGAAGGGTCTGGGTCACGCCGTGCTGCGCGCAAAGCGCCACGTGGGCGACGAGGCTTTCGCCGTTCTGCTCGGTGACGACCTGATTGATGAGAAGGAAGACCTGCTCTCCCGCATGGTGGAGGTCCAGGAGCGTACCGGCGGTTCCGTCGTTGCTCTGATGGAGGTTCCCCGCGAGGCAATCTCGGCTTATGGCGCTGCCGCTATCGAGACCGTTGAAGGCGAAGATGGCTTTGTTAAGATCACCGGGCTGGTAGAGAAGCCCGCCGCTGACGAGGCCCCCTCGAACTACGCGGTGATTGGCCGTTACGTTCTGAGCCCGAAGGTGTTCGAGGTTCTGGAGAATACCGCTCCGGGCCGCGGTAACGAGATTCAGCTGACCGATGCCCTGCAGACCCTGGCTCAGGGTGAGGGCGAAGGCGAAGGTGTCTACGGCGTGGTCTTCTCCGGCCGCCGTTTCGACACCGGTGACAAGCTGTCTTACCTGAAGGCAAACGTTATTCTTGCTGCTGAGCGCCCCGAGTTCGGCGACGACCTGCGCGCTTGGCTGAAGGAATTTGTGGCCGAGAACTGCTAAGGCCGTTCTTTCGTAACACCACCCCGGTTACGGGGTATCAATCACCTGATACGCTGAGGGAGGCGTTCCTTGTCGGCTTGCCGAGCGGGGGCGCCTTCCTCAATTTATTTGGTCGTTCCGTCTTTTGGGGAGACGGAGTGACTAATATGCGTGCAATATTGCGCATAACGTTGTGTATGCCGTCCGGGGTATATGCGCTCATCCATCCCATTTTTACCTTTTATGGAAAGAAATGGGAATATAAGGGTATGATTAAAGTCTAGGGATTTAGGGACGATAGAGGGCGACCTAACATGACGTTGTTGAACACCTCGGGTGTATTGGTAATTCTGACCGTGATTTTGCTGCTGTGGTTTGTACCCAGGAGCCTGCGTCGCGCGCCCGCCGGCCACACGGTTGAGCCCGAACGACCCCTGATTAGCGCCGAACGCACCGCTGAGGACATTCTTGCCTCCGCCGGCGTGCTGCTGAACGAATCGGAAGCCTACCAGTCTTCTGACCACGCCGTGGCGCCGGGCACCTCCCTGCCCTCTTCTGCTCTTCCGCGTTCCTCTTCCTCCTCGCACGCGGTGGGGGACGGCGCGGCACCGCAGACGGCGTCCATTTCGCAGATTCGCGATTCCTCCCCGATGGCCCCCTACACGGATGAGATTCCCGTGGTGGAAGAGCCCAAGCAGTCCCTGCTCTCCTCCCTCGATACTTCAACTCCCTCTGGTGTGGCCTACCTGGTCGCCGCCGGGGCTGGCGTTGCCGCAGTGCTGTGCCTGCTTCTGGTCCTCTTTGATCTGTTCTCCTGGGCATGGTTCGTGATTTTCGCCGTGCTGGGTGGTCTGGCCTGGGCCGCGGGCCGCTTTGGTCTGGCAGATACCTTGAGTCAGCGTCTCGCTCACCGCGAGGGCGACGATGACGAAGACGAGCGCTCCGAGGTCGACTTCGATAATGAGCAGCTTGACCGTGAAGCCGAAGAGTCTGCTTCGGCTGCTGAGGCTCACCCCGCGCCGGCTCCCGCCCCCAAGGCTCCCGTCGCACAGCCCGTTCGTCGTGAGGGTTCCTCTGAGGCTTCGTCCCCGAAGACTTCGGTGCCTGCAGCTGAGCATCGTGACGCTGAACCCCGCACACCCGAGCCCCGAGTGCATGAGTCCCATGCCGCTGAGAGTGTCGATTCTGCGCAGGATGCGCCGGCCCACCGCCGAGCAGAAGGCCGTCCCGCGGCTTCGCGCCACGCACAGCATCCGCAGCGCCGCCCCCAGCGCCCGAGCCGATTCCAGCCCATCCGCCGCGGTAGCGTGCTCTTCGACCAGGAGAGCGGTAGCGGGGCGACCTCTCAGCCCGCACCTCGAGCTGCTGAACCTCAGTCTTCGGCCGAGCGAGCAGTAGCGGCTCAGCACACGCAGCCCGTGCAATCCGCTCAGCCCCGTCCCGCGCAGCAGGTTCCGCAGGCGGCCTCCCAGCAGGCCCCGCGCGTTGCTCCCCGGGCCGAAGCCACGGAGCAGCCGGCTGTGCACCAGGCTGCCCCCGCTCGCGAGCCCGCGCCGCGTGTGCCGACCGATTCCTCCGCCCCTCGCCCTGCCGGCACTTCGCAGGAGCGCCCAGCGGCTCAGCAGGCTCCGCAGGCGGCGCACCCGAACCAGTCGAATCAGGGTCAGCCGCGTCCGGCCCTGCGCGACGGTTCCCCGGTGCGTCAGGCGCCTCAGCAGGCCCCCGCACCGATTCCGGAGGAGATTCCCCTGCCGGACGTTCTGGACGATTCTGAGTTCGACGCCCTGGATATCGCCTCGTTGAACAATCCCGCAACCCAGCCTGGTTCGTCGCTCGGCGTATCCCGTCGCGCGGGAAGCCGTCATCCCGGTGGTGGTTCCTCATTTGAGGCGGTCAGCAACACCTGGAACCCCGTGCAGCTGCCCAAGCCTCTGAGCGCCCTGCACCGCGAGAACGACGAGAAGAACTCCAAGAAGTAGCTGGGCAGGCACCTGCGGGCTACCGCCGGTTGCGTGCATTGCCTAGAAACTCCCATGAACGAATGTCCCGAAGGATAGAGTCCTTCGGGACATTCTGCGTATTCGGTGGTGTATCACCGTGATTATTTGGCGGGGGAGTAGCAGAGACAAAAAGAAAAGGGAGCCCCGTCAATGGGGCTCCCTTTCCAGCATCACACACAGGAAGAAAGTCTTCTAGACCGATCGGGGAGGCCTTCCCACAAGGCCAGCCCCATTCGGTAATAAAAATATAACCTAATTCGAGAGGGTGCACAAACTGAAAATAGCGACGGTCTGTCACTAAACTAAGGTTACCCTAAATAAAATCCGCGCCATTGCTGGGAAGAGCGGGGCATCGAGGGTGCATAAAAATCTTTAAAAAAAATTTTCGGAGGCCGCTCGAAGCTCGTTGGGTCATATCAGAAAGGTATACACCGTCGGAAAACGTTGCTCGCCGAATCGCCCTTGGGCACTCGTCTGAGCTTCGCGAGGCTCATCCCCGATGTGTGTCACGGAATAGGCATATTCGCGCTCGGGGAGGACTGGCGAATCTGTTCGTGAGAGAATAGCCGGGTGAAAGAATGGATTAACTCTCTACCGATTGAGGTTGCCCTACTCTTCATGTGGATTGTGGGAATCGTCCGCACCAGCCTGGTCTACTGGGTGGCGGCCCTGGCCGCAAAGGGGAGCGCGCGCCTCCACCGCATCCGCGAGGCAATGGAACGTCCCCTCTACCGCAAGGCCCGCGCCTTCATTAACCGATGGGGCGTTATCGCCGTGCCCCTGTGCTTTCTGACCGTGGGTTTTCAGACCGCAGTCATCGTCACCACCGGCTTTACCCGCATGCCCCTACGCCGCTGGATTCCCGCAATGCTGGTTGGCACCCTCATGTGGGCCGGCATCTACACCACGATTGGTTTTGCCATTCTCGCCGCCCTGGGCCTGGAACCCTGGATGTTCCCCGTGGCCCTGGCCTTTGTGGTGGCCGGGGCGGTCGTCATCTCCGTGGCGCGCGAGAAGCGCCTAGACCGCGAAGGTGCGGCCGAGGATCTCGACGACACCGATGCTCTGCCTCGGGCCCTCACCCAGCGCGACTAGTTTCGCCGGACGAATGTGTTAGCGTGGAGGGATGAGTTCAACCGACACCTCCACCGCAGGCACCCCCGAGCAGCCTCTCGCAACCCCCGCAGAGCACCGCGAGAATCATGCAGAGCAGACGGCCCCCCTTGAGGCGGCCGTCGCCGAAGCGCCCTCCGAGGCTCCCACCCGCGTGTACCTGCACCCCGAGCAGCTGGCCACGATTCAGACTCCGGAGGCTCTACCCGTGCCGGTTCTGCAGCGCTCGGCCCTGCGCGTGAGCTACGTGCCCGGCATTATGCCCGGCAAGTGGTTCAACCGCTGGCACGAACGCTACGGCGACCGCGTGCCCCTGGCCGAGGTGCCCGTGCGCGAGGCGCGCGGACTGGACTCCCTTCACCAGAACCTACAGCTGATCGACCCGGAGTCTGCGGAAGGCTCCGAAACGGCAAGCCCCGCAGACAACGCAGAGCCCGCACCTATCGAGCGAGTGGAGGTTCCCGAGAACCCCTTCGCCCACATGAGCATCCTGCGCCCCTACCGCGAGCCGGCCAGCACCGACGGCGAGAAGTACCACAGCATCCGCCTTTACGAGGAGCTGCCCGTGGTCATCCTGCCGGTGGACCACGTTCTCACCGTGCTCGACGAAGTGCCCGTGGCCGAACTGGCCGAGGAGTTCCTGCTTCAGCCCGCCTCCGATATTCCCGCCTACGAGGAGGTTTCCCGCTCCTGGCGTGAAAGCTCCGGCCGCATTGTGCCCGAGGGGTTGAATGACCAGGAGACTATCGATTTGGTGGCCGCCGGCGTGGGCCTGTACATCGTGCCCATGTCCATCGCGCGTTTCTACCACCGCAAGGACCTCACCTACCGCCCTGTGCCCGATCTGGACACCTACCCGGTGCACCTGGTCTGGCCGCGCGCGCCCAAGGGGGAGCCGCGCCCCGAGGAGCTCGAGGCTCTCCTGCAGGACTTTATCGGCATCGTGCGCGGACGTACCGCCAGCAGCGATCGCGGCACCGAAACTCGCCAGGCACGCGCCGAACGCGTGGCCGCGGAAAAGGCCAAGGCCAAGGCGAAGGCCCGCGCCGCTAACGCACGCCGCGAGGCACGCGATAAGAAGCGCGCCAACGCCAAGAAAAACGGCAACGCCCGACAGCACGCCCGCCAGACCTCCAAGGCGGCCTCAGCGCGCCGGGGTAAGAAGCGCTAGGCGGTAAAATCGAACCATGGCATTATCAATGGAAACCCGACCCGCGGCCTACGCGGTCATCATCGAGCAGGGTAAGCTGCTCATGACCCACTGGGTGCCCGAAGACCGGAACCTCAGCCCCCTCTGGTCGCTGCCCGGTGGCGGCATGGAACCGGGCGAGCAGGCCGACGAAACGGCGCTGCGCGAGACCCTCGAAGAGACCGGATACAGCGTCGCTATTGAGGACATCCTGGGCGTGCATGCCGGTCACTTCCCCGTGCGCTCGGCTCAGGCTCAAAAAGACCCGGAGGCGCTACCCTTCTGCGCCCTGCGAATAGTTTTCCGTGCCCACATCGTCACCGGCGAACTGCGCCACGAGGTGAACGGCTCCTCCGACACCGCGCGCTGGGTGCCCATCGCCGAGCTCGATACGATTCGCTACGGCACGCTCATCGACGAGGTGGCCTCCATGATGGGGTACACCAACGCCGCAAGCTGGGCCCGAGAATACCGCGAATTTCTCGCCGATGAGAACGCTAGGAAGCTCACCTCATGACCCGCCGCACCCTAACCCGCCGCGCCCTGCTAGGCTCCGCGGCGCTTGCCCCGCTACTGGCCGCATGCGCCACCCACGACGCGATGCCGCAGGTCGACCCCTCCGCCCCCACCTACGGCACCCTGCGCATCGGCTACGGTGCCCTGCGCGAAATGCACGCCGTGGCCCACGTGTATGCTCAGGCCCTGCGAAGGGTCGGCTACACCGTCGAATTGGTTGAAACGGGCCACAGCCGCAGCCTGGCCCTGCGCGCCCTCCTCGCGCCCTCGGGACGCCAGGAAAGCACCGGAACCGAATCGACCACCCCCGAGGTGAGCGAGGCCGAAGCCACCGCCGCCTACGAGGCGCTACCCGTGGACCGCGGGGCCGCCTCCGTCGAAGCCCAGGACGTTGACCCGCTGGATATCGTCATCGACTACAGCGGCGACCTGCTGCTCTACCTGACCGATGACGGCAAGCTCAGCCCCGCCGCCGTACAGAACGAGCGCGTGGCGGCCTCGGTGACCGCCTCCGCGGCCGCCGCCGGCGTGACCCTGCCCCCGGCTCCTACTCAAAACCCCACCCCGAGCGATACGGCCTCCGGTAGCGGAGCGACCGGAGAGGCCTCCGGCACCGCAAGCCCTTCCGCGGATTCCTCGGCCGACCCGACGGCCAGCGCCTCCGCGACCCGTTCGGCGGATCCCATCAATCTGCGCGCCATGACCACCACCGACATGACCAACGCCATCTCGCGCATCCTACCCGAGGGGCTGAACCTGCTGAACGGCGCCAGCGCCACCAACAAGGATGTGCTGGTCACCACCCGCGCCGTCAGCGCCCGCTACAAGCTCACCTCGCTGGTCGGCCTGCGCGATGTGCGATCCACCCTGGGCTTCTCCATTCCCGATAGCTACTCGGTCGGGACCTACGGCATTGAGTCGTTGCGCAGCCTCTACCGCTTCACGGCCCGCGCCGTCACGCAGCAGAATGACCCCGCCGAGCGCGTGCGTGCCCTCACCGACGACAGCGTGCAGGTGACCCTGCTGCACAGCGTGAACCCGGCCATCGACGACAACCGCCTGGTCGTGCTGGAGGACCCCTCCAGTGCCATGTTGCAACAACAATTGGTGCCGATTATTCGTCGCACCCTGCCAGATAGCGCTCGCAACGCGGTTAACCGCGTATCATCTACATTAGACACGGGTAACCTCTCGTTCCTGCTGCAGCTCACCAGCGGATCCAACCCCATCGCCGATGACGACGCAGCGCAATTCATTTTGGATCACCCTAGAAAGTAAATCATCATGACGAAGTACCGTCAGTCCTCCCGACTGAACAACGTCCACTACGATATTCGCGGACCGATTCTGGATGAGGCGAACCGCATGGAAGCGATGGGCTACCGCATCCTTAAGCTGAACATCGGTAACCCCGCCCCCTTCGGTTTTGAGGCGCCGGACGCGATCATGATGGATATTATTCGTCACCTGCCCGAAACCCAGGGCTACTCCGATTCCCACGGCCTGTACTCCGCACGTACCGCCATTGTGCAGCACTACCAGAACCACGGCATCATGAACCTGGACACCGAGTCTATCTACTTGGGTAACGGTGTGTCTGAGCTGATCCCGATGACCCTGCAGGCACTATGCGAGACCGGCGACGAAATCCTGGTCCCCATGCCCGACTACCCGCTGTGGACCGCATCCACCGCGCTGGTGGGCGGCAAGCCCGTGCACTACCTCTGCGACGAGGAAAACAACTGGTACCCCGACATCGAAGACATTAAGTCGAAGATTACCGAGCGCACCAAGGGCATCGTGGTGATTAACCCGAATAACCCGACCGGTGCCGTCTACCCGCGCTCGATTCTGAAGCAGATCGTGGATGTGGCACGCGAGCACGGTCTGGTCGTGTTCTCCGACGAGATTTACGAAAAGATTACCTACGATGGTGCAGAGGCCATCAACATGGCCACTCTGACCGGCGACGACGTGCTCTGCCTGACCTTCTCCGGCCTGTCCAAGGCCTACCGCGTCTGCGGTTACCGCGCGGGTTGGGTGGCCATTACCGGCCCGAAGAAGGACGCCGCAAGCTACCTTGAGGGCATCCACCTGCTCGCCTCCATGCGCCTGTGCTCCAACGTCCCGGCACAGCACGCAATCCAGACAGCGCTTGGCGGCTACCAGTCCATCAACGAGCTGGTTGCTCCCGGCGGCCGCCTGTACGAGCAGCGCACCCTGGCCCACAAGATGCTCAACGAGATTGACGGCATCAGCTGCACCCCCGCCGACGGCGCACTGTACCTGTTCCCGAAGATTGATATTGAGCGCTTCGACATTACCGATGACGAGCAGTTCGCTCTCGACCTGCTCAAGAGCCAGAAGATTCTCTTCAGCCACGGCCGCGCCTTCAACTGGAAGGACCCCGACCACTTCCGCCTGGTGTACCTGCCCGATACGCAGACCCTCACCAGCGCCCTGGAGCGTCTGGGTAACTTCATGGCCGACTACAAGCAGAAGCACTAGCGAGGGATATCTCGCCGGCCGCTTAGCGAACCCTACCGGAATATAAACGGCCTGCCCCGTAGCTCTGATGAGCTGCGGGGCAGGCCGTTTTATCGCTAGTCGGAGGAGCCGGGGAGGGGCACGCTAGTTGGCCGTGGGTTCCTGACCACCCTGCTCGCCTCGCACCGCGTTCAGGCGCTCCTGCGCGCCCTTCAGCCACGCCTCGCATCGGGTGGCCAGGGCCTCGCCGCGTTCCCACAGGGCAATAGAGGTTTCCAGATCGCTGGTGCCGGACTCCAGCTGACGCACGACCTGCTCCAGCTCGGCGCGGGCCTGCTCGTAGCCGAGGGTTTCGACGGGTGCGCCCAGCTCGGCGCTGTTGAAGCTAATGTTCTCGCTCATTGAGGAACCTTTCAGGGGTAAAAAACTGGGGGTAAAACTTAGGGGTATCGAGGTTTAGGAGATGTTCGAGGGATTCGTGGAGGTCACGGTCGCCTGCGCCGAACCGGTCGCCGCGCGCACCGTAATTTGCTCGCCCTCGTGCAGCACCGAGGCGTCACGCACAATAGCGCCCGCAGAATTCTGAACGATGGAATAGCCGCGGCTGAGGGTCTGGGCGGGGGAGAGGGACCGCACGCGCGCAATCGTGTGTTCCAACGTTCCCGACTCTCGCTCGATGCGGTGCTCGGTGGCCCGCAGGGCGCGTTCGCGCAGGCGATTCACCTCGTCGGCACGCATGAGCAGCGCCGAATCGGGATGGGTGAACACCGGGCGGCTCCGCAGCTGCGCGATGTAGCTCATCTGCATGCCCACATAGCCGAGTACCGCGCGGTCCAGGCGGGCTCGGGCCTCGGCGATGCGGGCCGCCTCCTCGGAGATATCGGGCACGATGCGCTTGCCCGCATCCGTGGGCGTGGAGGCGCGCAAATCGGCCACCGCATCGAGGATGGGGGAGTCCGCCTCGTGGCCAATCGCCGAGACCACCGGGGTGACGGCAGCCGCGACGGCTCGGATGAGGGATTCTTCGGAGAAGGGGAGCAGGTCCTCGAAGGAGCCGCCGCCTCGGGCGATGACGATGACGTCCACCTCGGGGTGGGCATCCAGCTCCGCGAGCGCGGCGATGACCTCCTGAGCCGCGCCCTCACCCTGCACGCGGGTGTTGCGCACCTCGAAGGACACGCCGGGCCAGCGCAGGGAGGCGTTGCGGATAACGTCCTTCTCAGCATCGGAGTCGCGACCGGTAATCAGGCCCACGCGGTTGGGAAGCATGGGCAGCGGCTTCTTGCGGGCGTCGGCGAATAGCCCCTCGGCGGCAAGCTGCTCACGCAGACGCTGTAGCTGCTCGTGCAGGTTGCCGGTGCCGACCGCGTACACCTCCTTGCCGATGAGGGAGAGCTTACCGTTCTTCCACAGGCTCGGCTTGGCGCGGGTAACGATGCGCGAGCCCACGGTCACGTCGGCGGCGAGGCCGCTACCGGCGCGGCCGAAGAGCGCGAGGGTGAAGGAAAAATCCTCCTGAACGTCCTTGAGCTCCATGAAGACGTTGCCTCCGCGGCCGTTGAGCGAGGCGACCTGCGCCTCAACCCACAGCTCGGGAACCTTGTCCACATAGTTTTTGAGGTTCTGCGCGAGCAAAGCCAGCGGCCAGGGGTTGGTGGCGGTGGTTTCCTGCGATTTCGCGGGAAGCTGCCGCTCGTGCACGGGCGGCACCACGAGCGTCGGCCGTGCTGCGGAGGGGTTGTAGAAGTTCATGTTCCTATTGTCGCCGATACGCCGAATTTCTGCCCGCCGAACGGTGACGGGGCTCCGGGCGAGCGGAATGGGGAGCGGGCGAATCCCTCAGCTGATGGCACATTCTCATCGAGTCGCCTCGTGACCTTAAGGTTGAGGCGGTACGCTAGGCTCATGCGTTCACCAGATCATCACAACGCCACCCGCAACCTGGACGAGGAAGAGACCTCGCTCCTGCAGCCCACGCGCGCGATGCCGGCATCGGGCTATCCGGCCGGCGGCTTACCGAGCCCCGCCGCACAGTCCGCGGCGGCCCCTCCCGCGCACGCACCCGTTGCGGCGGGTTTGCGTACGGTTATCGCCCTCGTGCTGAGCCTGCTCTCGGTGCTGTGCGCCCTGGGCGCCACGGGCGGCGCCTGGGTGAGGGCAAATATCGCCTCCGAGACCGGCTTTTCGGAGATTTCAGCGAACCTGGCCAGCGACCAGCAGCTGGCCACCCGCATCGCTGACGGCGCGGTCGAAGACCTCATGAAGAGCGAAGCTATGACAACCTTCCTCGACGGAACCAAAGCAAGCGGCCTATACTCCATTCTGGTGAAGCCCACCGAAGACGGGATCCGCTCCATGCTCAACCGCGCCGCCGGTGAGCTCTCAAAAACTGATGAATACCGAAGCCTCTGGCGCGATATCGCGGAAGAGACTCGGCGGTACAACCTGAGCCACGACGGGCCCGCCGTCATCGTGCTCACGCCCTTCTACCGGGCCCTGGACGAAAAGGTCGGCTCGATCGGCCCCTTCGACCCGGACCTGACGAAGCTCGGCCCCGAAACCCTGAACATTGACAGGGTCCGGGACGGCGCGGCCCAGGGGAGCGCAACGCAGGATAGCGATTGGGTGGTCCACTCGGCGATTAAACGCGTCGCCGCAATTGGGCAGGCCACCGGAACCCTGATTGTTCTGGCGGCAGTTCTGCTCTTCGTGGCCGTCCTGGTTGCGCCTCGCCGCCGCGTGCTGGTGCCGGTCGTCTCCGCCCTGCTGTACGCCCTGGCTTGCTGGGGCGCCGCCTCCTGGCTGGGCGCCCAGACTCCCGCCGCCCTGGGGATCACCAGCCGTAGCGCTGCCGGAACCGCGTTTATTGACGGGGCGTGGAACGTAACCCGGCCCTTGGCGACATCTCACCTGGGAGCTGCGGCAAGCTACGGTCTCGCCGCGGCGGTCATCCTGCTACTGGTGGGGATTCTCGTGCACCTGGTCCACCTGGGCCGCACCACTGCGAGCGATGCCACAGTCATCACACACTAAAAGTCCGAACAACGTAGGATAGTAACCATGTCCACTGAAACTATTGCCCTGGGCCTGCCGCCCGTACCCCGCGAGCGCCGCAGCCGCGCCGACGTTGAAGCCGCCGCACCCGTCACCGGTGAGAAGAAAGTCCTGCTCGCCACCCCGCGCGGTTACTGCGCGGGCGTTGACCGTGCCGTGATCGCTGTTGAGAAGGCGCTGGAGCACTACGGTGCGCCCGTCTACGTGCGCAAGCAGATTGTGCACAACCGCCACGTGGTGGAGACCCTGGAAAAGCAAGGCGCTATCTTCGTTGATGAAGTGGACGAAGTCCCCGAAGGTTCCGTGACCGTGTTCTCGGCGCACGGCGTGTCCCCGGCGGTGGTTTCCGCAGCCGGCGACCGCTCCCTGAACACCATTGACGCGACCTGCCCGCTGGTGAACAAGGTGCACCGCGAGGCTGTGCGCTTCGCCAAGCAGGACTACGACATCCTGCTCATCGGCCACACCGGCCACGAAGAGGTCGAAGGTACCGCCGGTGAGGCGCCCGAGCACATCCAGATCGTGAACTCGCCCGACGAGGTGGATCAGGTGACCGTCCGCAACCCGGAGAAGGTCGTCTGGATTTCCCAGACCACCCTGTCCGTGGACGAGACCCTCGAAACCGTGGCGCGTCTGCGTGAGCGTTTCCCGTCCCTGCAGGATCCGCCCTCGGACGACATCTGCTACGCAACCTCCAACCGCCAGGGCGCTATCAAGGAGATCGCTCCGCGCGCAGACCTGGTGATTGTGGTCGGTTCGGCGAACTCCTCGAACTCCGTGCGCCTGAAGGAAGTAGCACTCGAATACGGCGCTAAGCGTGCCGAGCGTGTGGACTTCGCACACCAGGTGGACGAGTCCTGGTTCGAGGGTGTGGCAACCGTGGGCCTGACCTCCGGCGCGTCCGTGCCCGAGGTTCTGGTTCAGGAGGTGCTGGCTCTGCTCGCCGAGTACGGCTACAACACCATCGAAGAGGTGGAGACCGCGAAGGAAGACATTCTCTTCTCCCTGCCGAAGGAGCTGCGTTCCGCCCTGAAGAATGATGAGAACGTGGGCCGCCAGCTCGGTGGCCGCGGCGCTAAGCCCACTCGCTAAGACTTTTAGCTTATGACCCCGTGTCCTCTTCCCCATGTGGGGAGAAGACGCGGGGTCTTTCGTGTCTGAGGATGCACAGGTAGGGGTTCTTGCGCAGCTTCGCGGTCTCGCTACGCGGGGGAGTGCCCCCTCTGCGGCGCTGGGGCGCCTTGAGGACAGAGCCCCCGCTTCGCGTGACCGCCTCCGCTGCGGAGATTACCTCGTCGCCACGCTCTATTACCGCTGAAAAACCCTCGTTAGAACAGCCCCTCCGCGAACTCATGACATTTGTCATGTGCAGGTCATGACACTCTGTACCGTAGCGGCGCGAGAACCGGCGGTGTAATAGAAACATGAACACCGCAGCACTTCAGAACAGCAAGCACAACACCGCAGAAACCGTTATTTCTGCCCGCTCCCTCCGCCAGGTTTTCTCCACCCGCGCGGCAGGCACCGTGGTCGCCGTCAACTCGATTGACCTGACCGTCAAGCGCGGCGAAATCATCGCCCTGCTCGGCCCCAATGGTGCAGGTAAGACCACCCTCATCGACATGATTCTTGGCCTGACCCAGCCCAGCGGCGGCGAGTTGAGCGTCTTCGGTCGCAACGCCTCCGAGGCGGCACGCGCCGGTCTGCTCGGTGCGGTGCAGCAGACCGGTGGCCTGCTCAAGGACCTGACGATCCGCGCTACGGTCGAGATGATTGCGGCGCTGTACCCCAAGCCCATTGACGTGGATGAGGTACTCGCCGGCGCCGATCTGACCGATATCGCTAAGCGTAAGGTCGGCAAGTGCTCGGGCGGTCAGCAGCAGCGTCTGCGTTACGCCTTGGCGACCATGCACTCGCCGGAACTGCTGATCCTGGACGAGCCGACCGCCGGCATGGACGTGAATGCGCGCCGCACCTTCTGGGAGCGTATGGAGGCCATCGCAGAACGTGGAACGACCATTCTTTTTGCGACGCACTACCTGGAAGAAGCACAGAACTTCGCCCAGCGTATCGTGCTCATGGAATCCGGCTCCATCATCGCTGACGGCTCCTCCGATGAGATTCGCGCCCTGACCGGTCACCGCCACCTTTCCTTCCTCGCACCCGCGCCCATCACCAACCTGAACGTGCCGGTCGAGGTGACCGAAGAGTCCGGCGGGTACCGCCACCGCATCTCCGTGCTGGAGATTGAGCAGGTACTGCGCACTCTGCTGAACAACTACAGCATCAGCGACCTGGAGGTCACCAAGCCCTCCTTGGACGAGTCCTTCACCCTGTTGACCGAGCAGGCCGCCGCCTCCAAGGCATCCGACGCCTAAACATCAGACCATCTAAACGCTACGCCGCCGTTACACACCTCAAGGAAAACATCATGCTCCGCTACGCACTCTACGACATCCGCGCTTCTATCCTCTCGACCGACCGTTTCTTCTTCGGCGTGGCACTGCCCATCGTCTTCTTCCTGCTCTTCGGCGCGATGCAGGACTACTCCTCCCAGCCGATGGGTGACGGCAACGTAGCAGCGTACGTCATGATTGGCATGGCGCTGTACGGCGCCGTGCAGAACACCGTGGCGATTAGCGGTAGCACCGTCACCGAGCTCTCCAGCGGCTGGAACCGCCAGCTGGCGCTGACCCCGCTGACTACCGGCAAGTACCTGGGCGCGAAGGCGCTGACCGCCCTGGTGATTTCTGCGGTGCCGGTGATTGCGGTGAACATTGTGGGCATGTTCACCGGTGTCGAGATCCCTGTGAACCAGCAGCTTGCCGCTGGCGCGCTGACGGTGCTGTGCGGTCTGGTGTTCGCCTTCTACGGCATCATGATGGGTCTGCTGATTCGTAACGAGAACGCCGTGTCCATTGCGAACGGTCTGCTGGTGATTATGAGCTTCTTCGGTACCGTGTTCTCCCCGCTGAGCACCGACCTGCTGAAGTACGCCCGCTTCACCCCGCTGTACGGTGCCGCTGAGATTGCCCGCTACCCCTTCAGCGCAGGTCAGACCATTATTCTGGGTGGTGAGGACTGGTTCGTGACCGAGCCGCTCTGGTACGCAGTGGTGAGCCTGGTTGTGTGGGCGGCTATCTTCCTGGGTGTTTCTGCCCTGCTGATGCGCCGCGCAACCCGCCGCTAAACGCTTCTTCCCGCCGCAGTCTCAAGGGTTCCGTAGTATCAGGGCTCCCGAGGCTGCGGCGGAAGCCGTATCCACTCACACTGCTCCTACTAACACTGCCGCTACTGACACCGCCGCACCGGTGGTATCTGCACCCCTGGCACCTGGACCCCTGGCACCCACACGTTAGGCTAGAACCATGACCGAAACCCACACCCACCCGCAAAACACTGACCAGGCCCGCGCCGTGAGCGAACACCCCCACGCAGAGAACGAGGCGGCACCCTCCGCCGCGCAGCGCACTCTGGGTAAGAACCGCTTCCGCTTCCTCTACCGCGAACGCCGCGGCAGCGTGAACTGGCTGGCGCTGGGCTTCAGCGCCCCGTGGCTGGTGTTTCTGCTCATGCCGCTGGATAGCTTCCTCACCGCCCCGGGGCTGGCGCATGTGCGCTGGACCGGTGTGGCGCTGGTGGCGCTGTTCGCGGTGGTGAACTGCTCAGCGTACGCGGTGCCGTGGCTGGTGCCGGTCGCCTCCACGGTGCGCCGAAGCGTCATCTGGACCATGCTGATGGCACTGCCCGTGGCTGGCCTGACGGTACTGCAGGTGGAATCGGCATATATGGTGTTCCTGTCGTTCAGCATGTACTTTGTGGCGTTCTGGGTTTTTGGCACAATCGCCCCGTACCGCCTGCGCTTGGGTGTAGCGGCGACGATTGCCGTGGCCTGCTGGCTAATTTTTATGGTGGGCACCGGCTTTGATGTCAGCGCACACGGCGGTATCGCTCTCTTTATTGGTGCGCCGATGGCAGGCATGCTGGGCTTCTCCTACCTGATTGAGCTCGGCGAACGTGCGGACGTAGCGCGTGCATCCCTGGCGCTCTCCGAGGAACGTGAAGAGATTGCCCGCGACGTGCACGACGTGCTGGGCCACTCCCTGACTGTCATCACCCTCAAAGCGGAGCTGGCGCAGCGCCTGCTGGAGATTGACCCCGCCCGCGCCGGCGCCGAAATGGAGGCGATCGCGCAGCTGTCCCGCGCATCCCTGGCGGAGGTTCGTTCAACCGTGACGCGCCTGCGCGTGCCCGACTTCTCGGGTGAGATTGAGGGTGCGGGTCGTGCCCTGCAGACCGCCGGTATTCGCGCCGAACTGCCGGAGGCGCAGAGCGCGCTCGCGGTGGCCGGTGTGAACGCGAAGCTGTTCTCCTGGGTTCTGCGTGAGGCGGTCACGAATATGGTGCGCCACTCGGGCGCGAACACGGCGCGGGTGCGTTTGAGCGCAACCGGCCTGGACATCCTCGATAACGGCGTGGGTGTGGGCGATGCGCGCGGTAACGGCCTGACGGGCATGGCTCAGCGCGTGGCGGCGTCCGGCGGTAGCGTGGTGATTGAGCCGGCACCCGAGCAGTGGCTGGCGGAGAACCCCGGCGGTGGGGTGGGTACGCGCATCCGCGTGAGCATGGACGGTGATACTTCGCTGCTGTAGATTGTGGAACATGGCGCCGCGCCCTGGACGGGGGAGCTACCCGCCCCCTGTATGGTGGTGGTAGGCAACCTCACGCGGTTGTTCCGCCCGCCGTTATCACCCGTCTTCGCCCCTGGGAGGCTCCCATGATTCGTGTTCTGCTCGCTGACGATCAGCAGCTCATCCGTGAGGCTCTTGCCGCTCTGCTGGGTTTGGAGGTTGACCTGCAGATTGTGGGTCAGGTCGGTAGTGGTGATGAGGTGTTGGGTGCTGTCGCCCTGTTGAAGCCGGACGTGGTGCTGTTGGATGTGCAGATGCCCGGTACTTTGTTGGCTGATGGTATTGAGGCGGCTGCGGCGCTGCGTGATGCGGGCGCGCTGAGCGAGTCGGGTGAGCCGGTGCGTACGCTGATTGTGACGACTTTTGGCCGCCCGGGCTATGTGCGCCGCGCCCTGGAGGCTGGTGCGAGTGGTTTTGTGGTGAAGGATACGGGTGCTCGCCAGTTGGCGGAGGCGATTCGTCGTGTACATGCGGGGTTGCGTGTGGTGGATCCGTCGTTGGCGGCGGATTCTTTGGTGACGGGTGCTTCTCCGTTGACGGAGCGTGAGGCGCAGGTGCTGCGTGAGGCGGCGTCGGGTGGTACGGCTCAGCAGATTGCGTCGGCGTTGTTTTTGTCGGCGGGTACGGTGCGTAATTATTTGTCGGCGGCGATGGCGAAGACGGGTGCGTCGACTCGTCAGGACGCGGTGCGTATCGCTACGGAGAACGGCTGGCTTTAGCCCCCTGCTCTCATCAACCCGGGCGGCTCCTGCTCGAACACGGTAGAATGGTAGTGTCTATGCCCGCAGGCGCCCCGCACCCGTTTCTTCCCGAGACTTGCGGTGCCGCGCTTGGAAGCGGGCACCATTTTCGCCCTGTGCCCGCCCGCACCCGCCGCATCACTTACGCGGCGCATCCGTGCGTATGGCGGGGTACATGATTCGAAGGAAAACTTGTGGCTCTAACTATCGGCATTGTTGGCCTGCCTAATGTGGGCAAGTCCACCCTGTTCAACGCTCTGACCGGCAACACTGTGCTGGCGGCTAACTACCCGTTCGCGACCATTGACCCGAACGTGGGCGTGGTGAACCTGCCGGATGCGCGTCTGAACCGTCTGGCTGAGATTTTTGGTTCGGAGCGTATTCTGCCTGCGACTGTTTCGTTCGTTGATATTGCGGGTATTGTGAAGGGCGCTTCTGAGGGTGAGGGCTTAGGTAACAAGTTCCTCGCGAACATTCGTGAGGCGCACGCTATCGCCCAGGTGGTGCGTGCGTTTGATGACCCGGACGTCATTCACGTGGACGGCAAGGTTGACCCCGCCTCCGATATGGAGACCATTAACACTGAGCTGATTCTGGCTGACCTGCAGACTCTGGAGAACGCTATTCCGCGTCTGGAGAAGGCTGTGAAGATTAAGAAGGGTGACGCCGCTCAGCTGGAGACCTACAAGGCTGCGCAGAAGATCCTGGAGGATGGTGACACCATCATTTCTCGTGCGAAGGACGCGAAGCTGGAGCTGACTCACCTGAAGGAGCTGAACCTGCTGACTGCTAAGCCGTTCATTTACGTGTTCAACGCGGATGAGGGCATTCTGGCATCTGAGGAGAAGCAGCAGGAGCTGCGTGACATGGTGGCGCCGGCTGAGGCTGTGTTCTTGGATGCGAAGCTGGAGGCTGATCTGGTGGAGCTGTCTGAGGAGGAGGCTCGCGAGATGCTGGAGATGAACGGTCAGGATGAGTCCGGCCTGGACCAGCTGGCTCGTGTGGGCTTCTCGACTCTGGGTTTGCAGACTTATCTGACTGCTGGCCCGAAGGAGGCTCGCGCCTGGACTATTTATAAGGGTGATACTGCGCCGCAGGCTGCTGGCGTGATTCACTCTGACTTTGAGCGCGGCTTCATTAAGGCTGAGGTTGTGTCTTTCAAGGATCTGGATGAGGCTGGCTCCATGGCGGAGGCGAAGGCTCGCGGTAAGGTCCGTATGGAGGGCAAGGACTATATCATGCAGGACGGCGACGTGGTGGAGTTCCGCTTCAACGTCTAAGCTGACGGGTCGATAGGACTTTGAGAATCCGGTGATGGAGGGATGACGAAATTCATCTCACTGTCACCGGATTTTCTGTACTCTTAATGCGTAATGTAATTCGCTAATTGAAATTTATGTAGGTAATACAAAAATGTCACCTAGATGAAATTCTGTTTTAGCTTGATTCTTTTATTTGGAGGATAAAATGAATGAATCTCCATTTCCTTTTGCTGAAAAGGGTGAATGGGTTGGTCATTGGTGGCTTCCCGAAAATCCTGATAACAAGGTTGCAGGAACCCTTATTTACGATGGTGAAGGGGGACTGAACCTCAAATTGGATAATCATTTTGATGGATATTATCCTAATGGACTTGGTGACATACGTAAAGATGAGAATGGGAATCTATTTCGAGTTCGGGCCGTAAGGAGTAAAGACTATTTAAATTCGTATGATGTGATTTATGGTGTCGCTGACGGGGTAGATATTACCATCATGGATGCAATGGGTAAGAGCTATACGAAGACTCAGGGGCGAATTGGAAAAAATCATACAAGTAGTTACAGAATCAGTGCGGATAAGTTGATTCTAGGGAAGCATCTAGGAAATAAGAATAATAAAGTATTTGATGGTCTTAGGGTGTCTGTTGATAACTTGGGGTGCTGGGATTCCCCCGAAGGTGGTCAAGAATTTAAATTTAGTGTATTAGGTAAAACTGTCGAAATCTGTGGTGTGGGTAGTTCTGAAAAACATAATCAAAGAGGTCCGTTTTGTCAGATAATTTCAGGCGAAGGTTTTTCGTTGCAGGAAGCTTTGGAAGAAGTTAATGTTATTCAGAATTTCATTTCTTTCGTTGTCAATCAATTCTCAGGCATTGTCTGGGTGCAACTTCAGGCTGGTAATGAATTCCTGAATCTTCTTTTCTCACCGAATAAGATTGGAACGGGAGCTGGGGTGGCTCGTGGTAAGTTTGACGCTGAAATTTCCTCTAATGCATTCCCTATTGCATCCCTCTCGAGGTGGTTCGAGTTGGTAAATCGGGCTCAGGCGGCTATTAGTATGGTTATCGCGATGCAATTCGAGAAGATGCCATTTGTTGAAAATGACCTCTTGATGGCGACTATGACTGCAGAAGTTTTACATCGCAACCTTAAGCTTGGTGGGAAGCCTTATGATAATCAGGAATTTAAGTTGATGAGAGAGAAGTTATTAGAAGTTGCCCCAGATGGGTATAAAGAAATGATTAAGTCATCCATACGTAATGAACTGACTCTCCGGCAGAGGCTGGTTAGCCTTGCGGATTTTGTGGGTGAAGATTTGATTTCAACTCTTATTCCTGACGTTAAATATTGGGCAAAAGAGACTACAAAAGCCCGAAATTACCTTACACACGAGGGGAAAGCCAAGAACCAATCTGTCGAAGAGCTAATGGCTATCGTGGATGTGACGAGGACCGTGGTTGTGTTGAGTGTTATGCGATGTATAGGTGTATCAGCTGAATATCAAAAAATAATCGTTAGTCGTCATCGTCAATACAATAATGCAGCTCGGTGTGCGGGAGAGTGGCTCACACCTCCGCCGGAAGAAATAACTGAGGAAAAGCAAAACCATACTGATGCATGATAACGAACTGGCGGAGCTCCGCTTCAACGTTTAGGAGGTAAAAGTGATAACCGAATGGTGGCATTCCCTTTTAAGTAAGTGGGCGTGGGATGATCCGATGCTTCTCTTGGGTTTAGCATCCTTTGTGGCTACTGCACTCATCCCCATTGTGTTATGGAGGGCAGGAGCGAAACAAGTAAAACGTGACAGCGAGTTGCAAGCCAAAATCCTCGCTAATCTAACGTCGGTTTCTCAGCTCCAGCGACGCGATGCGCTGCTGGGGATTGTTCCTCAAGCCTCAGACCCCACACATCTGGCGCTACTGTGGAAGGAGATTCGTGAGTATGAGGGAGCGGATTGGGATTTCCTCCTCAATCATCTTCGCGCCAATCCTGCTCTTGCACTTCCGGGAACGTCCACCGGTGTGAAAGTGCAAGATAACCTGACTGATGCCACTGTGAGTAATTATGTTGACGGACTTGAACGTCGTTATGCAGAAAGTGATGGGTACCCGCCTTATCCTGGATTGCTCCAATTCATTGCGGAAGTAACAAGACAGGGATCTAAGGTTGAAGTTTCACGTATCGTCGAACTTGTTACGGGACCGACTGCAGAAAAGCAACGTCCAGGCCACTCCTTCTACCGGGAGCTGGTTACTGCTCTTCCCCAGGTAGCGAGTCCTCTTCTTGACGCGGTCGAGCGGATTGATTCTCGGGCTCCCGGTGGTCTTAAGCTGAATGTTCTGACAGGTGCCCTTCTCGCGGTCAAAGACTTGGAAATGGGGCGCCAAGGCCCGGGGTCGGAAGCGGATGAGGTGGATGAGCTGAAGAGAGACATCGCGGATGCTCTCGCCTATCTGCTGCATCGAGATGTCCTGCGCTCGTTTGACCGGTGGGAAATTAAGGGCTCGACCGACAGTGTTACTGCTACAGCAGCCTGGCTCATCAGAGCGGTTGGATGGGTTGCCGATGCTGATAGTCATCTAGCGATGCGGATGATTCAAAATCTAGCTGTCGCAATTGAATCAGTACCTGAATCAGACCGTATAGGGGGCTGGGGGATTGATGACGTCGATGTCCGTCAGGGTTTCGCATGGATTAGTGAAAAGTGTCCTGAATTGTGGGAAACCTACGGGGAAGGACTGGAAAAGGCAGCCACGGAAATTGGGCCGTGGAAGGAGACCTCTCCTCGTAAAATGTCGCTTCCTCCGAAACATTGATATACGCCGTGACGTGGTGGAGTTCCGCTTCAACGTCTAAGCGATAAAAACATAAAGGTGGAGCCCCGCGCTGTGAACGTACAGTGCGGGGCTCCGCCCTATTAACCCTCGCGCGCCGCAACAGGCAGCCGCCCGAGTTTAAACCATATTGACCGGGATTAGTGGTCAGAACCAACCATCACGTTGGAAGCCTTGATCACTGCGTAAGCGGTCTCGCCAACCTTCAGGCCCAGCTCCTCAATGCGATTGTCTGTTATGACCTTGACCGCCTCATACGCCAGCCTCGGGAGCTGGAGGATTGGATTGATCGCACGGAGTCCCGAGGTCTGTTTCTCGTAACAGCCAACGGAGACGCCGACCTCATCCCTGAGGACATCCAACGCCCCCACCTCTCACGAAGAACTATGGTGCTTCGACCTCACCGGCTTCCTGAGCGGCACCGGCGAGATGTCGCCGTCTACTGCTGCCTCGTGGGGTGACCTCTACGAGGAGGTGGGGGAGGTGCAGTGGGGTGTCCTGCTGGCATGGGTGGAGACTGGCTGCTACGTGGCTGATGTGGACGGCCTGCCGTGTGCGTCTGACTTCGAGGATCGCTACTGCGGCTTCTGGGACTCGGAGAACGACTACTCTGCCCACCTCGCCGAGGAGATGTGCATCTGGGACGAGATTCCCGAGCATCTACACAGCTACTTCGACATCGACGCCTGGTAGTGCGATGAATGATTCGACTATGCCATCGCCAACGTCCCTGACGGCGGTGTCTTCATCTTCCGTGCCCACTGAACGCACATCTGAACCCCCTGGAGGTCACACCGACCTCTAGGGGGGCGTTTTTCAGGCAAAACCCGCCTTTTGTTGCCGTGTCTGACTGTTCTCAATGCAACATATCTAATACAATCTGAGGTAGAAACGGCCTGCCAGAGAGAGGATGAACATGGCGAACGAGAGGGCGACGGACCAGATCGTCCGTGACATGCTACGCGAAATTGGTTTTAATCGCCCCTGGGAACAGGACGGTGGCCCCCAGTGGAAGCGAGACGCCCTCAAGGGTGGGTCGAAGTCTGCCTCGGCCAATGCTGAGGGCAAGCCCGAGTTCGTCTTCGTCTCAGATGGTTTCGTCGTCGTGGTCGAGGACAAGAAGGACGTGCAGCGTACGCGCTACCTCGTCGATGGTGACCCGGTCACCGAGCATCCCTACCGTGCTGACTACGCGCTCAATGGTGCAATCCACTACGCGAAGACGATGCTCGCCAACGGCATCCCGTTCGACAAGGGTGTCTTCGCCGTGGGTGTCGGCGGTGGCGAAGTCCACCATGAGATCGCCGTGTCCTACCTGGCCCCTGGCTTTGTCAAGCACCTTGACGACCTCGACAACCTCGACGTGTTCTCCGAGAAGGAGATTGGCGAGTACTACGCCGTTCAGGTTCTCGGACAGCGCCCGCGCGCAGAGGTTCAACTCGACGATGTTCGTGCAGCAGCAGAGCGCCTGCATGAAGGAATGCGCAACTATGGATCGGTCGAAAATGACCGAAAAGCACCGCTTGTCTCGGCGATTCTCCTGGCGCTCAAGAACCCCTATTTCAACCTCGACCGCCTCCAGAGCATTTCGCCCGGTAACAACTACCAGGTGTGGGATGGGCGCATCATCTACGACGCTGCCGAGCAGTACATGAAGTCCGAAGCGCTCATGCCTCAGGCGAAGATCGGCACGCTCCTTGACCAGTTCTCCTTCATCAAGCAGGCACCGCAGCTCAACCGCTCCCACCGAGACCTTGGCGAGTCACCTCTCAAGTGGATGACCCGCATCCTGAAGAACGACGTGTACCACGTCGTCACTGACCCCTCGATGACTACCTTCGATGTGCTCGGCAACTTCTACCACGAGTTCATCTCGTACGGTGGAGGCGACGGATCGGGCCTCGGCATCGTGCTCACGCCCGAGCATATCACGACGCTCATGGCTGAGTTGATCGACGTGAACGCCACCGATTACGTTCTCGACCCTACCGCAGGTACCGCGTCCTTCCTTATCGCTGCCATGCAGCGAATGTTCGACGACGCGGGCGACAACGCGGCCATGTGTGAGGACATCCGCAAGAACCGCCTCTACGGCATTGAGCTCCAGGACAAGCTCTTCGCAATCGGTACCACGAACATGATCCTGCGAGGCGATGGCAAAGCGAACTTCCGTCGCGACTCGATCTTCGAGGCTCCAATGGCAGAAATGCGCGGGGATATGAAGCTGTCCGACGGCACAATCGCCCTCGGACACGGCTTCACCAAGGTGCTCCTCAACCCGCCCTACTCGCAGGCCAAGGACAAGAACACCCGCAACCTCTCCGAGCTTGCCTTCATCGAGCGTGCGCTGGAGTTCCTCAACCCTGGCGGCAAGCTCGCCGTGATTGTGCCTCAGTCCGCGATGGTCGGCAAGACTAAGGAGGATAAGGCTCGCAAGCGGTACATCCTGGAGCATCACACGCTCGAAACCGTCATCACGATGAACCCGATGACCTTCACCAATTCTGGGCACACCCCTCACACGGTCATCGCGATCTTCACAGCCGGGCGCAAACACCGCGAGGACCAGAAGGTTCGCTTCGTGAACTTCGAGAAGGACGGCTGGGTAGTCGCCCCGCACCGTGGCCTCGTGGACGACGGTACGGTCGCCTCGCGCCGCAAGCACCTCCTGGAGGTTCTGCGCGGTGACGCCCAGGACGACACGAGCTTCATCGTCCGATCCGAAGTCACCGCCGAGGATGAATGGCAGCACAGTTACTTCTACTTCAACGATGTGCCACCGACCTACGAGGACTTCATGAGTACGGTTGCTGACTATGTGACCTGGCAGGTTGACATGCATGCCCACGGGCTCGGCGACCTCATCACGCCGTCTATGAGTGTCACCAGCGATGAGGAGGGCAAGGAATGAGCGTCCTCGAAACCCTCGACTTTCAGCCGATGCTCATCACTGACGTCTTCGAGTCGATGACGGCTTCGAAGGCGTGGTACGACAAGAGCAAGCTCTGTCTCTCCGGAGTGCCCGTATTTCCGTTCGTCTCTCGAACTAAGGCAAGCAACGGAGTCGATAGCTTCTGCCCGCGCCAAGATAAGGCACCTGAGGCCGGGAACGCCATGACGATTGGGCTTGACACTCAGACGATTGGTTACCAACCGGTTCCGTTCTACACGAGCCAGAACATCCAGGTTCTTCGTCATGTGCGACTCAACGAGAGCAATGCGCTCGTTCTCTCCTCACTGATACAGGAGCAGATGGGAAAGTTCTCTTGGGGCGGTAACGGCGCCACTCTTGGACGCTTGAAGAAGACCCGCATTATGGTTCCTGCTCTCACCGCCGCTGATGGCACTATCGAGGCCGACTGGGACGGCATGGACCGTCTCGGCGCAGAGCTGCTGGACCAGGTTGTCACACAGACACACAGCGCTCGCGAGACTCGCCTCGCTGACGACGACACCCTCCCGGAGCTGAGGTTCGAGCCAATGCTGATAGATGAATTGTTCATTCAACACCGTGGCAAGCAGGCGATCCGAAGTGATAGTGGCAAGACTCCATATGTTGTTGCGGCTTCACGCCACAACAGCCAGGTGGGGTTTGTTGATGAGCAACCACTGTTTCCCGGGAAATGGTTAGCCATGGTTAATACTGGGGCTGGAGGAGTCGGATATTGCACATACCAACCTGTTCCCTTTTGGGGTTCCAATAATGTGACTGCGTTGGAACCAAGATACGCCGATGCTTCAGAATCCGCATTGATGTTCCTTGCTGGCTGTGTGCGGTTGCAGACCTTTGGAAAGTTTTCGTACGGGAATATCGCAAATATGCGCAGACTTGGAAGAACTCGCATCATGGTTCCCGTCATCACCAATGCTGAGGGCGAGGACGTGGTGGACTGGGAGGGCATGAGCGCCTATGGACACGCCCTGCGTGTGCGTGTTGAGCGTGCCATTACACCCGTCCTTGGGAGCCTGTCATGAGTCGTGTACCGAATCCAGCGCACGGTATCGGTCAGGACATCCGCGTCGCTCGCCGTGCCCTCGGCTGGAGCCAGACCGAGCTGGCCAACCGTGCTCAGGTCTCACGTCCGACTATCGCTCGTGTCGAGACTGGTGTCAACATCTCCACCGGGACGCTGGAAAAGGTAGCCAAGGCGCTCGGAAAGCGTCTGCACATCTCAGACCAACCCTGACGCCCTCAGGAGCCCCTACAACGAACGAAAACCCCCGAGGTGACCTCAGTCGTCTCGGGGGTTCTCGTTCTCTCCTACGCCTTCTGAGCATCATCACGCTGTGTTGGTTGTGTGCTCGTCACCTTACGATCATTCGTGCTCTTAGTTTCACGTTCACGTTTCTTCGCCGTTGCGAGCTTCGGATCAATCGGTCCGTGATGAACTTCAATGATCTTTCCATTCGCCAATCGAAACAACATTGCTCTTACCCCATCTCAAATGAGTCGTTGCTGCTATCGCAGTCATGAGTCGTACTCTTGGTGGTCGTGCTGGCCTTGTTGAGCCGCTGCTCGATCACGCGCTGACTACGCTGCTGTCTGTTGAGAGTGCGCTCTCGCTGCTGCTCTCTGCCAGCCGTCACCGCCTTCGCGAAGTCGGCGAACTTGTCAGACTCGGTGAAGTTCACGTGCGCGTTCTAAACCGAGTCGATGACACTCCGAACGGCAGCGTCCTCGACCCTCGTCGAGACGCTCTCAGCGAGCACACGAACGCCCTCGGAATAGAGCGCCCGAGCCTGCTCGCCTGAGAGTGGCTTCGAGCTCTTGACAGCTGCGAGATGCTGCTCGGCCTCAGTCGCCAAGGCGCTGGCGCGGGCGAGCTCATTGGCGACCTCCTTCTTGCCCTCCTCACGGCCTTCTTGCTTGCCCTGTTCGCGCGCAGACGCGGCGATGTTCTCAGCATGTGAATGTGCGGCCACCGTGAGGTCGTCGCATCGAGCTCGGCGTGAGTGATGATTTCCTCGCCCTCCAGCTCCGCGTCGATCACCAACCCTCGCGACTTCTCGCGTGCGCCCGCAAGGAGACGCTCCACCTCGGCGCGTGCCTCGGGCTCCAATGCAGCGACCCTAGCGAGGGTCTCCTCGGCAGTATCGAGCGCCTGCATCGAGGCGACGTACTCCGCCTTGGCGAGGTTCTCAAGCGAGCGCTTGGAAGACTCGCGTTCGACCTCGAACCCCGTTGGCGATGAGGTTCTCACGCAGACCTACGTGAAGGTCTCGTATCTTCTCTCAACCCGGTACTCGGCGACCCTCCTCGTCGCGTACGTCGCGATGCTCAGAGTAGGCGCGCGACCAGTCTTGATGGAGCATCCCCGGTCGTTTCGGGTCGTCGCCAAACGTGTCCGCGAGCACGTGCATGTGCGGGGCGTTCTCTGAATACTAGACGGACACCCCGGGGATGCCGTTCATGCCTCCGGGAACGACGTTCTCACCCAGGTACTCAAGAACTGCCGAGAAGTACTCCTCAGCCTCATCCTTGTCTCGTGCGACCCACCGCGAACGGCTCACAGGTTCGCCCGTCTCGGGGTCGATGCGGCGCTTGCCGGTGCGTGGATTGATCGCCGGATAGAAGTCGGGCTGCTCGACGTACATCGTGCGCGGCAAGTGCACGAGAAACGTCGTCGTCGTGACCGTGCCGCCCTCCATCTCGCCGCGCTTGTTCTTCTAGTCCTTCGTGATCTTACGCGACAACCTCGCGGCGCGAGCGTCGCCGTATTCCATGACTTTGCGGATGCCCTCACAGGGGCGGAACCTGCCCTCGCCGTTGCTCCCCTCTGTGGGGTTGTGATGTTCGTCTCGTGTGAAACGTGGTGGAGTTCCGCTTCAACGCCTAAGCGATAAAAACATAAAAGCGGAGCCCCGCACTGTGAACGTACAGTGCGGGGCTCCACCCTATTAACCCTCGCGCGCCACAAAAGGCAGCCGCCCGGGTGCAAGCCATATCGACTGGGATTAGTGGTCAGCACCAACCATCACGTTGGACGCCTTGATCACTGCGTAAGCGGTCTCGCCAACCT
>NZ_KV814486.1:351938-362667 GCF_001813965.1 Rothia sp. HMSC072E10
CTGCGTAAGCGGTCTCGCCAACCTTCAGGCCCAGTTCCTTAATGGACTCATTGGTGATGGACGCAGAGATAACAACCTCGGGAGCGATCTCAATCTTAACGATGCCGTTAGTCGCACCCTCAGTAATCTCAACAACCTTGCCTGCGAACTGGTTACGTGCGGAAAGCTTCATGAAGCCGTGCCTTTCACTCAGAAACGTACAAATACTCTAAGCACTCTACACGCCGCAGCCACCCAGAATCACCTTCCAACCAAAATATTACGCACAAACCATGCAAATTTTATTTTCGGCTTCACCCACGCCCCGAACCCACCCCAAAAGGCCGGTAAAAACCATCCCCACACATGCGGTTCGCACCCGCCAAATGGTATAGTCAGCACGAACGCGAGAATCCTCGCACCCTCCACCGTCGCACCCCGCCCTCGCTGACGCGCGCCCACACGCCGCAGCGCCACCGCCCAAAGCCGCGGTAATCGGGTGCAGGGAGCGGCGCATCCGCACAGATCGAAGAAGGAACCATGAGCGAAAACCTCAACGAAATCGAAGCACCCGCCTGCCCCGAATGCAACGAAAACTACACCTACGAAATGGGTGAACTCTGGGCATGCCCCATGTGCGGCCACGAATGGGAACGCACCGCAGCAGGTGAAACCGAAGAAGAAGCAGGCGCCAAGGTTCTCGACTCCGTCGGTAACGAGCTCGTCGACGGCGACTCCGTCACCATCGTCAAGGGCTTGAAGGTCAAGGGCGGCGCAGATATCAAGGCTGGCACCAAGGTGCGCGGCATCCGCCTGCTCGAATCCCCCGTGAACGGCCACGACATTGAGGCGAAGGTCCCCGGCGCAGGCCAGATGTACCTGAAGTCCTCCGTCGTGAAGAAGGCATAAGCCAAGAAGGCATAGCCCAAGGCGATATAAGCCAAGAAGACATAAAACGCCTCCTGTGAGGCGCAGAAAAGGCGGCACCTCCCACGCTAGCTCACGTTAGGGGAGGTGCCGCCTTTATATATGAGGGACTCAGCGAGCCCTCAATAGCTCGGATTGTTACTTCCTGCCGGTCATGCCCAGGTACAGGGAGATGGTCAGCATCGCCGCGAAGATCGAAAGGATCCAACGCATCCAGTCGATGCCTGCGGTGGCGGCGACGCCCAGCTGAACTGCCGCCCAGTTGCCGACAGCCGCGCCGATAGCGCCGCAGACAATGGTCCAAAGAATCGAAATGTTCTGGCGGCCTCGCATGAAGAAGCGCGCAATCACACCGATAATTGCACCGGTAATAACCATAGTGATAAGAGCATCCATCGTTGTCTCCAAGGGTCGTGCACCTGCCGCTGTGACAGGTGGGCTTTACCTCAAGTGTAGGCAATGCCGGTTACGGGAGGCTTAACAACGAGTATGTTAAGGTGAACGGCACCTCGGTGTTTTACGTGTAAAACACCGAGGTGCCGTTGTTCTACGGCGAAGGTGCTACTTCGACTTACGCCAAATCTTCAGAGCGCTACAAATCAGCGGCAACTGCAGGGGCAGGCGCGTATACGCGATAGCCTTACGCTGAGCGGACTGCTTGCGCGCATCCAGAGCCATCTGAATATTCGCGGGGAACACCGCAATGAACAGCAGCGCGGCCAGCAGACCACCGGCACGGCGGGTCTTATCGCTCGACAACAGGGCGGCGGTACCCAGCTCAGCCACACCGGAACCGTGCGTGTACGCATGCGGAGGGCCCGGCAGGTACTTCGGAATAATCGAATCGAAGGGCTTGGGGATAATGAAGTGCAGCGCGCCCATCACGGCAAGACCGCGCGCCATACGAGTCGCCGAACGCTCGGCGCTGTACTCTTTCTTCTTAAAAATGCTCATGCCCCCAGTATCCTCTCCAACGAAGAGGAAACCGCTGACCTTCACGGCGAGTCCCGAAAATATCTACCCTCGGAAGGGGAAGCCCAGAAGCCACCGCAACCGGGCGAGGTCCAAATCCAACCCCTCAAGAGGAAAAGACCCGTCAAACAGGGTATGATGTGAAGCATGGCACCGCGTGCGGTACCGACCGACGAGCGGCTCCCCACGAGCCGACGCCGATCAGGACGGACCGGGTGCACCATACCAAAAATCAAAGGAGTAACCCCATGAAGAAGATTCTGTTCATCGCAGCACTCGCAGGCGCCGCATTCTTCATCTACAAGAAGAAGGCAGCCTAAGGTATCTCGCCCCGCAGGGCGTAATAATCCTAAGCATAAGAAGCCCGCCCCTCGAAACATTCGAGGGGCGGGCTTCGTCGTATCCGCAGAATTTACGAACGGAGCGGTGAACCTACTCGCCGCTGGGCGGAACCTCTCCGCTCATCACGACCTTATTCTGCGAAGAGCTCCACGTGAACGTAGCCGTCGTGCGGCCGCTCGCGTTGGCGGGGCTCTCATCGTCCTTCATATAGCGGTAGGTCACGCTAATCGAATTATCGGAGGTACGGGTAATAGAGGGCGAGAACGAGTACGGCTCGTAGGTTGCCGTACCAATAAACTTGCCGTAGTGGAAGAGCAGGATGTGGTGGGCCATCGAGGAAATGCAGCACTCGTCCGGGGAGGAGCCCGGAATCGCGTCAATCCAGGACAGCTCGGCGCAGGGATCAAAACCCTCGTACGTGCGGGAAACGTTCGTCCACTGGTTCCACTTGCTCTTGTTCTTCATATCGCTCAGAGCCTTCGAGACCGTGGACGAAGCCGACACGTTGGAGCAGCTGGAGCTCTTCTTATCACCCGAGGAGTCAGACTTCGCGGGAACGGTCGTAACGCTCGGCTCGGGGTTCACCGTAATCGTCACCACCGACGGAGCCGGGGCGGGCGAAGACGCAGAGGCGGAGGCAGAAGCGGAAGGGCTCGCCGAAGCCGTGGGGAAGATAGCCGAGGCGGCGCTCGAGGAGGAGCTCGGCGAAGCCGAAGCGGATGCGCTCGCCGAGGCGGACGAAGACACAACGGTACCGGAAAGCGCCGAATCGGTGCTTGCCGAGCAGGACGAGACGGCCAGGGCCACGGCCGCGCCCAGGGCGGGCAGGGATAGAGCGGAGCGGGTCAAACGCATGGGGACTCCTCGCGCGATGCGGCGGCGCATCGCAAGCTGATGTATGTGAACAGTGAACTCGTCCAGTATAGAGAAAAAGACGCATTGACGTGGTGCGGGGCGTCAGCGCCGTTCATTACCGTAGCCTTTTTCCATTGCCGGTAGGCGGCAGAAAACCGGTTAGCAGACCTTATCGTCGGTCAGGTAGTGCACCAGCCAGGCGCGCCTCGCCGTCGCAATACGTGCCGTAACCCGCGGAAAAACCCACAGGCTGATAGCGCCCTGAGCCCCCAAGATCAGCGAAAACAGTAGCGGCCTGAACGCAATATCGCGCGGATCCACGCCGGGGTTGAGAAGGCGCGCGAGCGCATCCGACAGGAAAATCGACGGGAACATCAGCGACATCAGCACCGTACCCAGCACCCAGCCCGGCCCGAAACAGAGCAGAACCCAGCGGGCACTCATCCGCAGGTTCTTGCGATGGGCCCAACGGAACTTCCAACCCCGCAGGCGATACGGGTAAATCACTCCCAGAATCGACCCCAGGGACACCACGATAGCCGGCACCACAAAGAACGATAGGGACATCATGAGCGTGGGGGTCAGATGCTTATCTTGGCTGTGCAGAATCAGCGACACCGCCGTGCCAGAAACACCAGTAATCAGACCGATTGCAATAGCCTTCGTGCGCACGAACAGGTGCAGGGCGTGTGGGTCGCTACTGCGCAAAGCACGCAGCGCATGCTCCTCGTCGTGACCCATCAGGTTTGTGGAGGTTACGTCCGCGACCATCCAGCCGACCATCACCAGCGCAAAACCAGCCGGGCCCCTAAACTCGCTAAACAGCCATGAACGCCAGGCTTTGGGGAGCAGATACCAGCAGATTGCCGCCAGCAGGGCATTGCATACAATGGTCTGCGTCTCCACCGGGAATGGGCGAGTAAACATGCGGCGTAACTCAGCGCGCACACTCGGGCGGTACGTATTCTTCGGCTCGATGAGGGCGCGACCTTCCACCCGCTGACGGCGCAGGTCTTGGCGGAGTGCCCTGAAATTCGTTACGGGATACGCCAACGGCGCAAGGCGGGAAGAAACATACCTCATGATGCTCACCAGCCCATTGTAAAGGTGGCGGGGCACGGCTCAGGCACAGCCGATATGACCGCCTGCGGAAATACTGCAGCGCAGAAAGTTAGCCAATAGGTAAACTCCGCCTGCCGCGCCCGCATCTCCTTGCACACCCGCCGCATCCGGGGGACAATGAAGGCATGGCTGAAGTAACTCTACAGAATGAACTCGTAATCCACACCAACGGCGACCTGCCCGCAGTCGGCGCAAAGCTGCCCGAATTCTCGGTTCTCGCGGCTGATCTCTCTGAGATTTCCTCCGCAGATTTCGCAGGTAAGAACCTGGTGCTGAACATCTTCCCCTCCATCGACACCGGTGTTTGCGCAAACAGCGTCCGCACCTTCAACAAGCAGGCTGCAGGCCTGGAGAACACCGTCGTGCTGTGCGTCTCCAACGACCTGCCCTTCGCAATCGGCCGCTTCTGCGCAGCCGAGGGCATTGAGAACGTTGTGACCTCCTCCGCTTTCCGCTCCTCCTTCGGTGAGGACTTCGGCGTAAAGCTCGTGGACGGCCCCCTGGCTGGTCTGCTGGCACGCTCCGTGGTCGTCGTGAACCCCGAGGGCGAGGTCGTCTACACCGAGCTGGTTCCCGAAACCACCAACGAGCCCAACTACGAGGCAGCACTCGCCGCCATCAAGTAGTTTCCGTTTCGTTCGCCTCGCGAATGAGCAATTGATTCTCAACGCCCCGGCGCGCATACCCCTGGTTTGCGCCCGGGGTGCTTTAAAATAGTGATAACCGCCGCGCGATTATTTCTCTCGCGCGGTGCACGACACAACAGATACGAACGCTACACCGCACGAGTACGGTCTCACCCCACACATGCGGCTGGCGACAGCATTACGCTCCGCCCACCCGATATCACGGGTGGGCGGAGCGTTTTAACGATGCATTAGGCAGAGTGCGAAGGGCCGGTATGCCCCCCCCCGGTACCTAGCGCGTCTGCTCGGAGCCGCCGTCGTGGTCGGCCACAAGCATGTGCTCGGGCAGGGTACCGCGACGCTTTTGCACCGCGTAGCGAGCCACCAGCAGGCTTAGGTAGACGACCATGGACACCACAAGCATGGACTGCGGGGCGATCAGCAGGCCCGCGGCCGCGGCCACCAGCGCGATGACGGCGGTCAGACGGTCCTTCGATTCGCGGTACGCATCCACGGTCAGGATCGCGAAGAGCGCAGTCATCACAAAACCCAGACCCTTCAGCTCGCTCAGGAAGCTGACGCCCAGCACGTAGCCCAGCAGGGTACCGCAGATGACGGACACCTGCATGCCCGCGTGAATCCACAGGATGCGGGAGCCGCGCAGCGTGTGGCGGTCGGGGCCGCTATTGAGGACGTACGCCTCGTCGGTGAGCGTGTACACGCTGTAGAACTTCGCGAGAGGATGGCGCACACGCTCAATCGGGTAGGAAAGGCCGTACATGAGGTGACGCGAATTCACGAGCAGAGTCATGAGCGCAATCGACACCAGCGAAGCGTGCAGAGACATCATGTCCAGCAGCACGAACTCCACGGAACCGGCGAAGACAATGCCCGGCAGGACGACCGCCAGCCACATCGGGAAGCCGTAGCTGTGAATCACCACGCCCAGGCCGATACCCACGAAGAACAGGCCCGCCATGACCACGCCGGCGGTGCGCATCGCCTCGGCAAAACCGCTCACGCGTGGCTGCTGGGAGTCCGAAGAGTCCTTGGGTGCCTCGACCACGGGAATAACGCCGGTCAGCGGAAGGGCGGAGGCGATCACCTGATCCACCTGCTCCGGGCTTGCCTGGCTGGGTTCCGCCCGTTGGTGGGGTGCCTGCTGCTGCGCGCTACGGTCGGGCGCGGTGCGGTGGACCGACTCGACGATGGGGGCGGAGGCATCCGCCGGGTGACGCTGAGAATCCTGAGATGAAGTCATGACGCCCCCTAGAAAACCCAGTTAGCCAGCACAACACAGGTGACGGTACCCGCCACCATGCTCAGCACCATATTCTTACGCCACAGGTGCACACCCACGGTCACCACCAGGCCCGCCAGGTACGGTGCCGCCGTTTCAACGGAAGAATAATCAATCTTCGCCACCGCATAGATAGCAAGTAGCGCGACTGCGCCGAGCGGAATCCAATGGCTGAGTGCATCGAGCAGCTCGGAGCCGGCGAGCGCCTTCTTCAAACCGAAAGGTAGAAGACGCAGCATAAAAGTAATACCTGCAGCAACGAACACCGCAGTCAAAATATATCCGGCAGTAACTTCGCCGTTCATGATGATTGTCTCTTTCTGCACCACTCAGAAAACCCCGGAGGCGAAAGACACACGGTCGAACGGATAAAGTCTTCAAAGCAACCGCTGAGAGCCGGGTCTGCCCGAGGAAACGGGGGAGTAGTGTGATAGGTACGTGAATAGATGAAAGCCGCGAACAACGAGGCGGAGGGACGTTCCTCCCGCATGAGACTCATCTCTGCGTGACCTCGGGTGATGCCGCTCCCGGTGCGGTGTTACTCCGGGGCGGCACAGCGTTCTGCGTCGCTGGTTTCCTTAGCGGTATCTTTCATCTGCATGTGGTACCTCAAATCTGTGGGCGGCGGCTCACGAGATGGCGCCTGGAAAGGCGAATCGCGGCCGGTTCCGCGTGAAACAGGAAAGAGAAGGGCGGGCCGAATAGGCGGCTCGCACTTTTTATATTAACGGTTTTCCGAGCCGCCGCGTAACACCCCGGCGGAACCCCCATTATCCTCGGAAGCGGACCCCGTTACTTCGCTTGTCTTCTGCTCCGAGTGGGCAGGCAGGGTGCCGCGGCGCTTCGCCACCGGGAAGCGCGCCAACAGCAACACCACGTACGAACCCAACGCCACCACCAGGAACGAGGAAGGCGCAAAAATCAGCGCAATCGCGGCCGAAACCGCAACGAAGAGCGCCGTCACGCAATCCGGGCTGGCGCGGTAGCCGTCCATGGCGAGAACCGTGAAGATAGCCACCATCACGAAGTCCACGCCCTTCAGGTCGTTTAGGAAGCTCGCGCCGAGTACGTATCCGAGGACCACGCTCAGAATCCACGACACGTAAATCAGCGTGTTAACCCACAGGATGCGGGCGCCGGAACGCTCATTGCGATCAGGACCGGAGTTGAGAGCAAACGCCTCATCGCAGAGAGTGTGGATGGCAAGGGCCTTGGCCCAGAGACCCTTCACGCTGTGTAACGGGTAGGAAAGACCGTACACCAGGTGGCGAGCATTCACGAGGAACACGGTCAAAGCAAGCGAGGCAACCGACGCGCCACCGCTGATCATGCCCACCATGAGGAACTCCACCGAACCGGCAAAAACTAGGGCAGATAGCAGCGGTGCCGTCCAGATCGGCAGACCGTGCGCGTTGAGGATAATGCCCAGGCCCAGGCCCAGCACAGCGATACCGAGCATCACCACGGAAGAATCCGCAACAGCCAAGCGGAAATCATGCTGCGAGCCTGCGCCCTTAAATCGAGTGCCCGGATGCTGAGCGCCCTGAAGCTTGGGAGTCTGTGCCATAAGTGGGTTCCTCGTATGCGTTACGTTCTACGAAATGCCTCGTCTGCCTGCAGGCGGGCAAAGATAACGCCCGCCGCGGCTTTCCAGTGTATAGGAGCCAGCGGTTGACCGACGAGAAAAAGAGTCCGGGAATAAAATAATGAGAAACACGCTTATAGTGAATGACGCTAAACAACGCGGTACTGAATAACCTAGCGACCGTGCAGACAACCCGAAAGGAACCTCAATGACCGAGCAGAACAACGCTGAGCAGAGCAACGCCGTGCAGACTGCAGAAGAGCAGAAGAAGGTGTACTCGCGCCAGCAGGAACGCCGCGAACTCGACAACTACCGCCAGACCAAGATTGAGCGCATCGACCGCTTGCGCTACCGTGCCCACGGTGCCAACGGCGCAACCCTCGACTTCGGTGTGGGCGAGGGCCTGCTGACCCCCGTCGAGCTGCTGCTCGCCGCGATTGCCGGCTGCTCCTCCGTGGATGTGGACGCCAGCACCTCCCGCCGCTCCACCCCCGAGGTGTTCGAGGTGCTCGCCTCGGCACTGAAGCAGACCGAGGACGGTGCGGTTCGCCTCGACGACGTTGAGGTGGACTTTGACGTGCGCTTCCCCGAGGACGAGCAGGGCGCCAAGGCCCAGAAGATGGTGGACCGCCTGATTCAGCTCAGCGAGCAGAAGGACTGCACCGTCTCCCGCACCGTGGAGCACCCCACGAAGGTTTCGTTCCACAACCTGGCGAACTAGAAAGGCTAGACGGACTAAACGCCCGGAGAGATAGCCTGACTTGAGGCCCTCCCGTGCCGCTCGTGATGGAGCGGCTCGGGAGGGTTTTTCTGTGTTTTTGTGGGTTTGGGGTGGAAAAGAGCCCGGAAAGCGGGTAGGATTGACCCTCAGATTAGGAAAACTTACGGTACGTAAGAAATCCTTAAGATTGAAGAATTTCTTGACCTAGGCACAAACCTTCGGCAGCCGCATCGACGGCAGGGCTAGACTGGACAGCACACAATCCCCCTAGCAAACGCACGAAGCAATAGCCTCAGAAAGAAGACCTGACATGGCACAGCCTACAGAGACTTCCGGCACTGCATCGGAAGCCACCCCCGCAGAGGGTGAACTGAAGCGAGGCCTCTCCGCCCGACACATGCAGATGATCGCAATCGGCGGCGCAATCGGCACCGGCCTCTTCGTTGCCTCCGGTAAGACCATCTCCACCGCGGGCCCCGGTGGCGCAATCCTCGCCTACGCCCTCATCGGCGTCATGGTGCTCTTCCTTATGCAGTCCCTCGGCGAGATGGCCGCGCACCTGCCCGTGCCCGGCGCCTTCCAGACCTACGCCGCGCGCTACGTGTCCCCGTCCTTCGGCTTCGCCATGGGCTGGAACTACTGGTTCAACTGGGCGATTACCGTGGCCGCCGAGCTCGTCGCGGTCGGTGAGGTGATGAGGTACTGGTTGCCGGACGTGCCCTCCTGGGTGTGGGCGGCGGGATTCCTCGTGCTACTGACCGGCATCAACGCCCTCTCGGCACGCTCCTACGGTGAGAGCGAGTTCTGGCTGGCCACCGTCAAGGTCGTCAC
Source organism: Rothia sp. HMSC072E10 (assembly GCF_001813965.1). NCBI lineage: Bacteria > Bacillati > Actinomycetota > Actinomycetes > Micrococcales > Micrococcaceae > Rothia > Rothia sp. HMSC072E10. The sequence continues at coordinate 361,199 of NZ_KV814486.1, forward strand.
CGTGGTCGTCTTCCTCATCGCCGGTATCGCCATGATCTTCGGCATCCTGGGCGGTAGCTCCCCGGGCGTTTCCAACTGGACCGTGGGCGAGGCACCCTTCGTGGGCGGTGCCCCCGCCGTGCTCGCCATCTTCATGGTCGCAGGCTTCTCCTTCCAGGGCACCGAGATGATCGGTGTGGCAGCAGGTGAGTCCAAGAACCCCCGCCGCGACGTGCCCCGCGCGCTCACCAGCGTGTTCTGGCGCATCATGCTCTTCTACATCGGCGCGATGGTCGTCATCGGCTTCCTGATTCCCTACACCGACCCGAACCTGCTGACCGCAGCGGATGGCAACGTGAACATCTCCCCGTTCACCCTCATCTTTGAGCGTGCAGGCATCGCCTTCGCGGCGGCCGTCATGAACGCCGTGATTCTCTCCGCCGTGCTTTCGGCGGGTAACTCTGGCCTGTACGTCTCGGCTCGTATGCTCTTTTCCCTGGCGCAGGAGGGCAAAGCACCGAAGATGTTCACCCGCATCAACTCCGGCGGCGTGCCCATGAACGCGCTGCTGGCTACCGCAGCTATCGGCGCGGTCGGCTTCATCGCCGCGCTGCTCTCGCCGGATGGTGCGTACCTGTGGCTCGTGAACGTGTCGGGTCTGGCGGGCTTCATCACCTGGGTGGGCATCGCCGTGGCGCACTACCGCTTCCGCCGCGCCTACCTGAAGCAGGGGCACAGCCTCAAGGAGCTGCCGTACGTGGCGCCGTTCTTCCCCGTGGGCCCGATCATTGCGTTCCTCATGTGCCTGGTCGTGATTGGCGGCCAGAACTACGAGGCCATCATCAGCGGCGACTGGTTTGGCGTTCTGAGCTCCTACATCGGCCTGCCCGTCGTGGTGGCCGTGTGGCTGGGCCACCGCATCGTGACCCGTGACCGCCTGATTCCGCTGGAAGAAATGGACGTGAGCGGCCTCGAGGTTAAGGCTTCGAAGTAACGCGAACGATTGCGTCAGCTGATTGAATGAGCTGATACGTGAAGAGCCGCCGGTTCCCCCTGACCGAGGGGAGCCGGCGGCTCTTTGCTATCCGCAGTTTATTCCGCACGGGAGAGCTAGGCTGTATGCTCTGCAGCTCTTAGGAGTGGCGGCGCGAGCGCAGAACGCTCAAACCCAGACCCGCACAAATCGCGACAACGCCAATGCCAACAATCACACCAACGCTGGATGCACCGGTGTTCGCCAGGGTAGCCTTCTTGGGGCTGCTCTCCTGAGCCAGATGATCCTTAGCGGGGCTGTCCTTTGCCGGGCCGTCCTTAGCCGAGCGGGCGGCGGTCACCGGAGCCTCCTGAGCTGGCTTACTCTTGGGATGCGCCACGGTTGCGTCCTCCAGCTTGTCAGCGTTGGGGGTCTTATCGGCAACCGGTGCTTCCGGCAGTGCAGGAACCGTCGGTGCGTCAGTGGGGTTTACACCCACGGTTGCTTCCGGCAGGGG
>NZ_KV814486.1:362767-393203 GCF_001813965.1 Rothia sp. HMSC072E10
CCACGGTTGCTTCCGGCAGGGGTGCCACGGTGGGCGCGTCCGTCGGGTTTACACCAATGGTTGCTTCAGGCAGGGGCGCTACGGTCGGCGCGTTGGTGGGGTTCACGCCGACGGTTGCTTCAGGCAGGGGCGCCACGGTCGGTGCGTCGGTCGGGTTCACGCCGATGGTTGCCTCGGGCAGAGGAGCCACGGTGGGCGCGTCAGTGGGGTTTACACCAATGGTTGCTTCCGGCAGGGGTGCTACGGTGGGTGCATCCGTCGGGTTCACGCCCACAGTTGCTTCAGGCAGGGGCGCCACGGTCGGTGCGTCGGTCGGGTTCACGCCGATGGTTGCCTCGGGCAGAGGAGCCACGGTCGGTGCGTCGGTGGGGTTCACGCCCACGGTTGCTTCCGGCAGGGGTGCTACGGTGGGTGCGTCAGTGGGGTTCACGCCTACGGTTGCCTCGGGCAGGGGCGCCACCGTCGGAGCATAGGTCGGAACCGCAGACACCACGGGCTCCTGCGCGAAAAGCTCAAGAGGCTTCTGAGCATCAAACGAACCGTACTCGGCACCCTCAACGCCAGCAGCCATGGTGCCCACAATGTACTTGTGAGAGGTATTCAGCGTCGCCGCAACATCCGCCGGAACCTTCACCTCCGTCTCAAAAGCACCGTTGTGAATCTGCGATGCCGGTACCGTCACCTGAGCCGCGAAGCGCATACCCTGCTGGGGAAAACGACCGGGAACCCACACATTCGTGTCAGACACCACCACACGCACACCGTGCGGGGTCGCCTCACCCGTGTAGCCGGTACCGCGTACCTTCAGCACGGTTTCACCCTTGGTGTTCAGGCGCGGCGAATCCACCTGAAGAACCGGCGCGGCACTGTCCTTCACAACGTCCATGCGCAGCACCTTGCCGCCTGTATAACCATCAACGGTGATATTAGCGACGAAGCTGTAGTTCTTAGCCGGGTCAATCCATTCTCCCGGAACGTAATGGGTCGCAGTCGCCGTGCCATCCTTGAACGGGCCCGCAACGGGTACCGTCTGAATCGGGTTCAGCAACGGGAAACCCCTATGGTTTGCCTCATGCAAAGCCGGGGAAAAAGCAGTAGTTTTCGCGGGCAGATTCGTTGCCTTGAACGTAATCTTGTTCAGACGCAGGGCGGTCTTCAACTCACGGGTGTTGGTCTCAACCTTGTAGTTGTAGACCGTAATAACCGGCGGGTTAACCGGATTCGGGGTATTAGCCGCCGCAACAGACGGCAGAGCGCCCAGGCTCAAGGATGCGGCAAGAAGAACAGAAGCGCCGGCGCTACCGTAGCGGCGGGCACGAGAAGAGTTAGCCATCATGAAGTTCCTTCTACATGGGTGATTGAGTGATCCGCACTCTTCCTGTATCGCGCCAAGTCGAGTGCGTATACGGTACCGCGACATCGCGGTTAATTACACCGTAACACGCACCTAAACGCATGAACCGGACATAAGATAACTCGCCGAAATATTACATAAAACCAACGCCTGCAGGGCGCACAATAGGGCGGATGAATAAGACAAACACGCACAGCGCCGGGTGGAGGATACAGAAATGCTAGGGTAGAAAGATGCCCACGCAGAAGAACCCGCAGAACCGAGTAGAAGCAGCCCCGCCCGCCCCGCCCGCCGAACCCAACGCTATTGAGTACAGCGCTACTGAGCACAGCGCCATCGACAGCGTGCACCGCGTCGTCAACGTGTGCGCCGTAGCCATTCGCGACGAGCGGGGGTACGTACTCACCGTGCGCAAGCAGGGCAGCGACGGGTTCATGATGCCCGGCGGCAAACCCGAACCGGGGGAGACCCCGCTACAGACCGCCTGCCGTGAAGTGAACGAAGAAATCGGGCTCACCCCCGACCCCGTCCGGATGCGCTACCTCGGCACCCTGGAGGCCGCCGCGCTCAACGAGTCCGGTTTTACGGTACGCGCCGAAACCTTCGAGTACGCCCCCACCGACGAGCAGTATGAGCAGCTGGCTACGCTGGTGCCGCAGGCAGAAATTGCCGAGCTGCGCTGGGTCGATCCCGCCATGGCCCGCCCTTCAGATATCGCCGCGCAGGCACCGCTGAATACCGAGCAGATTTTCCCGCTGCTGGCGGCCACTCCGGTTCCGCGGGGCTAGCATATCGGCGGACCCGGCGGCCTAGAGCCCCCGTTTTATCCACAGGGCTACCCTGCACACATGAGGTACACAGGTACGTCCGGTACCCTCAACAACAGACAACCCATAGAAGGCGGGGCGCAACGCCGCGCACCCGCTGCACAACCCAAGGAGAACCATGAAGAAGACTGACTACAACCTCGCCGTCTACTGCGGCGCACGCTCCGGCAACGACCCGCTCTTCACCGAGCGCGCCCGCGAGCTCGGCACCCTCTGCGCTCGGAACAATATTGGCGTGGTCTACGGCGGCGGCCGCACCGGCCTGATGGGCACCGTCGCGGGCGCGACCCTGGATGCCGGCGGCGTGGTCTACGGCGTGGTCACCCACAAGCTGGTCGGTCTGGAGGGCGTCTACCCCGGCCAGACCACCCTCGACATTGTGGACACCATGCACCAGCGCAAAATCGCCATGATCGAGAAGGCCGACGCTTTCGTCGCCATGCCCGGCGGCCCCGGCACCCTGGAAGAGTTCTTCGAGGTGTTCAGCTGGCAGTTCCTCGACATCCACTCCAAGCCGGTTGCGCTGCTGAACGTGAGCGGCTACTGGGATAAGCTCATCGACGCGATGCACTACATGGCCTCCACCGGCCTGCTGAACGAGCGCTACCTGGACGAACTCATTATCGCGACCACTCCCGAGGAGCTGCTGGATGCGCTCGCCAAGGACCTAGAGCGCCGCGCCGCCACAAAGACCAACGCAGAAAGCTAAACTGCCATGGCCAATACCCTGCTACTGACCTACTTCGGACCGTTCCCCGGCGTGCCCGTCAACCCCACCGTGGCGCTCGCAGAAGGCGCCGTGCGGGCGCTGAATACCGCCCGCCCGGACCTGCGCGTCGTGGCCCGCGAGCTGCCCGTCAGCTACGACGGATCCAGTGCCGCACTGCGCGCCGCCCTGCAGGATGTGCAGCCCGACGCGCTCATCAGCCTGGGCGTGGCGGTTGGCCGCGACGTGGTGAGCCTCGAGCAGGTCGCTATCAACCTGGACTCCGCCGGTATTGAAGATAACGACGGCGACCGACGCTGCGATGAGCCGATCGCTCCGGACGGCCGGGAGGCGTACTTCTCCTCCCTGCCGGTGCGCGCCAGCTTTGAGCGTCTGCGTGCGGCGGGGGAACCCGTCGAGATCTCGTACACCGCCGGAACCTACGTGTGCAACCACGTGTTCTACGAGGGCCAGCGCATCAGCCGCGAACTGGGGCTGAGTATCCCCGCCGGATTCGTGCACGTGCCCGCAATCTGTGCTGATGGTGAAGAGGATGCCGACGGTGAAGAGGCGACCGAGGGCGTTGAGATGACCGCCCACCGCGACGCCGGTGGCGTGGTTCGCGACGAGCAGGGCATCCCGCAGCTGCCCGAATCCACCGTGGTGCGCATTATTGCTGAGGTCGCCTCCGACACCCTGCCCGCCGTGAACTAGCAGCACGGTATATAGCTAAGACCCGTATAACAAAACCGCCGGATAGCCTCCCAACTGGGAGACTATCCGGCGGTTTGTGTATCCTACGCCCGCAGGTTCTAAAACCCTCGAGCGTAAGTTTGAGTTACTACTTGGTGCGGTTCTTCAGGTAGTAGTCGATCAGCGAAGCGGTCGAAGAATCCTGACGCTCCAGAACCTCGCGGTCACCCTCGATAGCGGGAACCAGGTCCAGGGCCAGCTTCTTGCCCAGCTCAACACCCCACTGGTCGAAGGAATCGATGCCCCACACAACACCCTGAACGAAGGTGATGTGCTCGTACAGGGCAATCAGGGAGCCCAGAACGCGCGGGGTCAGGCGCGGTGCCATGATGGAGGTGGAGGGGCGGTTACCGCTGAAGATACGTGCGTTGACCACGTGCTCTGCGGTGCCCTCTGCGCGGACCTCTTCCTCGGTCTTGCCGAACGCCAGAGCCTGGGTCTGGGCGAAGAAGTTAGCCAGGAACAGCTCGTGAACGTCCTGCTCGCCGTCCTTGGTCGGGTGGACCGGGTTGGCGAAGGCCAGGAAGTCCGCGGGAATCAGGCGGGTGCCCTGGTGAATCAGCTGGTAGAAGGCGTGCTGGCCGTTGGTGCCGGGCTCGCCCCAGAACACTTCACCGGTTGCGTAGTTGACGAAGGAGCCGTCGGCGCGCACGGACTTGCCGTTGGACTCCATGGTCAGCTGCTGCAGGTATGCGGGGAAGCGGTGCAGGTACTGATCGTAGGGCAGAACCGCGTGGGTTTCAGCACCCAGGAAGTTCACGTTCCAGATGTTCAGCAGACCCATCAGAACGGGGACGTTCTTCTCGAAGGGAGCGGTGCGGAAGTGCTCATCCATAGCGTGGAAGCCGGCCAGGAAGTCAGCGAAGACCTTCGGGCCCAGCACGATAGCCAGGGAGGTGCCGATGGCGGAGTCCACGGAGTAGCGGCCGCCCACCCAATCCCAGAAGCCGAAAGCGTTCTCGGGGTCGATGCCGAATGCGGCAACCTTGTCGAGCGCGGTGGAGACAGCCACGAAGTGCTTTGCCACGGCCTCGGATGCTTCCTTACCGTCCAGAGCGCCAGCCTCGCGCAGGGAGGAGATGAGCCACTCGCGGGCCACGCGGGCGTTGGTCAGGGTCTCCAGGGTACCGAAGGTCTTGGAGGCGACAATGAACAGGGTGGTCTCGGGATCCAGGTCGGAGACCTTCTCGGCCACGTCGGTCGGGTCAATGTTGGAGATGAAGCGGGCGGTGATGCCTGCATCGGCGTAGGGCTTGAGAGCCTCGTACACCATGACCGGGCCCAGGTCGGAGCCACCGATACCGATGTTCACCACGGTCTCGATGCGCTTGCCGGTCACACCGGTCCACTCGCCGTTGCGCACGCGATCGGCGAAGGCGTAAATCTTCTTCAGTACGGCGTGCACATCGGCGTCTACGTCCTGGCCATCAACGGTCAGCGCGGGGGTGTAACCCTCGGGGCGGCGCAGGGCGGTGTGCAGCACGGCGCGGTCCTCGGTGACGTTAATGTGCTCACCGGAGAACATGGCCTCGCGAGCCTGCTCCAGCTTGACCTCTTCGGCGAGCTTGAGCAGCAGCTCAACGGTCTCGGAGGTAATCAGGTTCTTGGAAAGGTCAACGTGCAGCTCGTCAGCGGTGAAGCTGAACTTCTCGGCACGGGCGGGGTCGGCGGCAAACCACTCGCGCAGGTTCGGGGTGAGAGCCTTGTGGTGAGCGGACAGAGCCGACCAGGCAGAGGTGGTCGTGGGGTCAATAGAAGTAGTCATGCTTCCATTCTCTTATTTTCGGGAGCCGCTGTCACCTCTTTCGAGGGTGATGTGGGACGATACAGCGAAAAAATCGAAAATGGACACCCGGTGAGCCCGTTTGCACCTCGGTAGGCAATCTGTAGAGGTTGAAAAGAATGGTTTGGCTTGTCAGAGGCATATCTAGGGGATGGACGGATATACCTCAAGAAAATGGGAGATGCCCCACAAACATTGAACTTTCACTTTAAAAAACATTAGACCGGGCTGAATAATGCCTGGGATGCAGAAACACCTCGAGGATCACTCCCTCAACGCGTTCCCAGGCACTTTGTGAGATGCCCCGCCCGGTACGACTTTTGGGGCTGGGAACGATTTTCTACTCTCAAACACAACACTCAGGACAACACAACATAGCTTTTAACCAGGGGGTTCGTGTGCCCAAAAACGGCCAGAACCCTCCCTACGAGTCTTTCCTGGAAAGCCGCGGTTTCCGCCCCGAAATCCAGGGTCTGCGTGCTTTTGCAGTGCTCCTCGTCGTGGTTTACCACGTCTGGGTGGGCAAGGTTTCCGGCGGTGTGGACGTCTTCCTGTTCATTTCCACATTCCTGCTCTCGCTCTCCTTCATGCGGAAGATCAACGAGGGTAAGCCCCTCAATCTCCTCAACTACTGGACCCACGTGTTCACCCGTCTGCTACCCGCAGCTTCGGTCGTGATTCTGCTGACCCTCGCCGGTAGCCTCCTGGTGCTCTCGCCGACCGCCTGGAGCGCCCGCGCCGTGGATGCGCAGTCCTTCCCGGGCGAGCAGGGCGGGGGGAGCGTTACGAGACGGAGTAGCATTGGGACTATGCATGAATCAGCCCAGACCGCATCCGACCAGTCCCTCTACCTCGTCGTCTCCCGGTCAGGTGAAACCCTGACCAACCCGGACGGCACCGTGCACTACGTGCGCGTCCTGCCCCGCACCCTGGCCGAAGAAGGTGCCGTGCTGGGCCGCACCGTACTCCGACCGAACCCCGTTCTAGAGCCCGACCTCATCCCCGGGTTCAACGCGAGGGAAGGCGCGCGCGATGAGCACGCACCCGCAACGGCTGCTCCGGCGGCGGGCACCCCGACGGCAGAGGTGCACGCCCTCTACTGCGAGGACGACGCGCTTCAGGCCGTCGCCGCAGAACTCAACGCCGCCGAACCGAACAGTCAGGAGGGACCCGTGCAGGCCTCCTCCAGCGGCTTCCGCTACTACCCGGTGCACCGCGATCCGCTCGGCCGCGCCCGCTACGCCGCGGCCCTGGCCCGCCGCGACTACCTCATCGAAATGCGGTACTCCGCCTACACCGGTGAAGAAGCCCCCATCGGCCGCAAGGGAATCCGCCGCACCGCATCCGGCGAAATGGTCTTTCCCCGCATCGAACCGGCAGTCATGGGCCTGGTCATGAGCCGCGACAGCGAACGCGTGCTCCTGGCCAATAACCGCCAGTGGCACCCCAACCGTTTCGCACTCATCGCCGGGTTCGTCGACCCGGGCGAAAACCTCGAGGATGCCATCGCCCGCGAGGTCTACGAAGAGACCGGCCTGCGCGCGGAACGCAGCGAGTACCGCATGAGCGATGTGTGGCCCTTCCCGCGCTCGCTCATGATCTGCTACCGGGTGACCGTGGACGAGAACGAGCCCATCGTTCACCACGACGGTGAAATTCGAGCCGCCCGCTGGTTTACCGCCGAGCAGCTGCGCGAGGCGATCGCCATCTCGGAGGAACGCGGCAATAGCGGGCAGGACGACCCCGCCAAGCTTGAGCTGCCCGGCACCAACGCCGTGGCCCGTCGTATGCTGGATGACTGGCTCGCAGAAAAGCCCTAGTGCTACACTGGTAGCTAAGCCCAACGGAGGGGGGTCCCTTTTGCCGTGCCCGCATACAGCGGAGTTTCACACCCGAAGGTACAGTCGGCAGAAGCGAACAAGGCAGGTTTCTCCAGCTGAGGATTGCCTCCTGCACCCCCGCGCCCGGAGCGCATCAGCCGTTGGCAGGACTATCCCCTAGATTTAAGCGAGAAACTTTACGCATGTCTGAAAACACCGCTTCGCGCCCCGACCTTCGTAATGTGGCCATCGTGGCACACGTTGACCACGGTAAGACCACCATCGTCGACGCGATGCTGCAGCAGACCCACGCCTTCTCTGACCACGCAGATGTTGAAGACCGAGTCATGGACTCCGGCGACCTCGAACGCGAAAAGGGCATTACCATTCTGGCGAAGAACACCACCGTGTTCTACAACGGCCCCTCTGCTAACGGCGAGACCATCACCATCAACGTGGTCGACACCCCCGGCCACGCCGACTTCGGTGGCGAGGTGGAGCGCGGCCTGTCCATGGTTGACGGCGTTGTGCTGCTCGTGGACGCTTCCGAGGGCCCGCTGCCCCAGACCCGCTTCGTGCTGCGTAAGGCACTGGCCGCCAAGCTTCCCGTGATCCTCGTGGTCAACAAGGTGGACCGCCCCGACTCCCGCATCGACGAGGTCGTGAGCGAGTCCATGGACCTGCTGCTCGGCCTGGCATCCGACCTGGCGGACGAGGTTCCCGACCTGGACCTGGACGCTGTGCTGAACGTTCCGGTGGTGTACGCATCCGGTAAGGCTGGCGCCGCCTCCCTGAACCAGCCCGCCGACGGCCAGCTGCCCGACAACGACGACCTCGAGCCGCTGTTCAAGACCATCATCGAGCATGTGCCCGCCCCCACCTACGACCCCAACGAGGTTCTGCAGGCACACGTGACCAACCTGGACTCCTCCCCGTTCCTGGGCCGTCTGGCACTGGTCCGCATCTTCAACGGCACCCTGAAGAAGGGCCAGACCGTCGCCTGGGCACGCCACGACGGCGAGATCAAGAACGTCCGCATCTCCGAGCTGCTGGCCACCAAGGCGCTGGACCGCGTTCCCGCCGAGTCCGCCGGCCCCGGCGAGATTGTCGCGGTTGCGGGTATCGAGGACATCACCATCGGTGAGACCCTGACCGACGCCGAGAACCCCAAGCCCCTGCCGCTAATCAAGGTGGACGACCCCGCGATCTCCATGACCATCGGTATCAACACCTCCCCGCTGGCCGGCCGCGTCAAGGGCGCAAAGGTCACCGCGCGTCAGGTGAAGGACCGCCTGGACCGCGAGCTCATCGGTAACGTGTCCATCAAGGTTCTGCCCACCCAGCGTCCGGACGCCTGGGAGGTTCAGGGCCGTGGCGAGCTCGCCCTGGCAATCCTCGTGGAGCAGATGCGCCGCGAGGGCTTCGAGCTGACCGTGGGTAAGCCCCAGGTGGTCACCAAGACCATCGACGGCAAGGTGTATGAGCCCATGGAGCACATGATCATCGACGTGCCCGAGGAGTACCTGGGCGCCGTCACCCAGCTGATGGCATCTCGTAAGGGCCGCATGGAGAACATGGCAAACCACGGTACCGGTTGGGTCCGTATGGAGTTCGCCGTTCCCGCCCGTGGCCTGATTGGCTTCCGCACCCAGTTCCTGACCGAGACCCGCGGTGCCGGCATTTCCTCCTCGTACTCGATTGATCCCGAGCCCTGGGCCGGCGAGATTGAGTACCGCACCAACGGTTCGCTGATTGCTGACCGCGCCGGCGTGGTGACCCCCTACGCGATGATCAACCTGCAGGAGCGCGGCACCTTCTTCGTGGAGCCCACCTCCGAGGTGTACGAGGGCATGATCGTGGGTATGAACTCCCGTGCCGACGACATGGAAGTGAACATCACCAAGGAAAAGAAGCTGACCAACATGCGTTCTTCGACCGCGGACAACTTCGAAAACCTGACCCCGCCGAAGAAGCTGACCCTCGAGGAATCCCTCGAATTCGCCCGCGAGGACGAGTGCGTTGAGGTGACCCCCGAGGCCATCCGTATCCGCAAGGTCATCCTTGACTCCAACGAGCGTGTGCGCGAGTTCCGCCGCCGCGCCCGCGCCAACTAATTGCGCTGACGGTACGACCATCGGGCCGTAGCGTTTCGAAGAGCCGCCGCCACCTTCCGGAAGGAAGAGGGCGGCGGCTCTGCGTATTCGGGCAGGTCGGGGAGCGAAACCGGGACCGCTCAATACTGAGGTGAGCCTGCCCCCGCCGCCGTGTAAGATAAGACCGTGTGCTGAGACAGCGTGCACCCCCGCAGACGCCCTGCGCGCGGGGTGAGGCGTGAGCCCCAGAGGCACATCCCAGTCCGTGCGTTATGAGAGGGAATTCCCGTGTCCGCATCCGACAACAGCCTGCAGGAAGCCGAGCAGCAGAAGCCGCAGGAAGCCGCGACCCCCAGCTACCCCACGCAGGGTGAGCGCATCGCATCCGGGGCCAAGCGCGACCTGCTGCCCACAAACTACGATTCGGAGCAGGCGCGCATCCTCTTCGTGCATGCTCACCCCGACGACGAGACCTCCTCGACCGGCGCGACGATGGCATACTACGCGCAGAAGGGCGCCGAGGTGTACCTCATCACCGCAACCCGCGGTGAGCTGGGCGAGGTCATCCCGCCGCAGCTACAGCACCTGGAAGTCGGTAAGCCCGGATGCACCGACAACGGCGAAGCGCTGGGGGAGTACCGCGTGGGCGAGTTGAACGGTGCCCTCGAGGCCCTGGGCGTGCACCGCCACCTCTTCCTCGGTCAGGAGCCGGCCACCGCCGAGGGCGTGCCGGCCCTCTACCGCGACTCCGGCATGGCCTGGGGCCCGAACGGTAAGCCCATCGCCAACCCCGTCTCGAGCGATGCCTCGCTGACCGCCCAGCCCCTCGAACCGCAGGCGCAGGCCCTGGTCGCCGCAATTCACGAGATTCAGCCGGATGTGCTGGTCACCTACGACGCCGACGGCGGCTACGGTCACCCCGACCACGTGCGCGTGCACCAAATCGTGAAGCGTGCCCTAGAGATTCTGGGGGATGACGAGGACCGACCGCTGCTTACCTGGGGCATTGAGGGCGAGTACAACCCCGAGGACACCCGCGTGCAGGCCGCTATCTTTGGCGACGGCACCGCCAAGCGAAAGGCTATGGAGGCGCACCGCACCCAGATTACGGTGCTGGACGATAAGACCTTCGAGTACTCGAATAAGGTGCCGCAGAAGATTTCTGCCGTTGAGACCTACCGCGTGCTCGACGGCGACCCCACCCGCACGGTCAACCCGAAGCCGCAGGAGGCGGGGCTCGTCTCCACGGTGCTGACCGGCGTGATTCTGGGCACCGTGGCGGCCGTCGCCGGTTCCATCTACCACGCCTGGGTTGTGTACGCAGGCGATGTTGCCCTGCCCGTGGGCTTGCTTATCGCGTACCTGACGATTTTCTTCGCCTCCCTGTGGAGCGCGCTTGCCCTGCGCCGCGGCATGACGGCGGCTATCGTGGGTGCTGTGGCCTTCGTGACCGTGTACTGGCTGGCCTACGGCCGCCCTGACTCGCCCTTCGTGCTCGTTAACCCGGGGCACTCGGCCATCGGCCTGTACGGTGCGCTGTGGTGGTTCGGCGCGCCGGTGGCGGCGATGCTGGGTATGTTCGCGTACACGCGCAACCGGGTGAAGGATGCGCGCTACTTCTCGGCCCGTTCGGCGCATCAGCGTGCGCGTGCCAAGGCCGAGGGTCGGGATAAATAGCGAAGAAAAAGTATGCGTTATTGCGTGTTTTTCCTCGGTGGGAAAAAGGGTTGTGCCCACCCACAAATTAATGTGACGAAGATTTCATTTATATAATTTGGGTATTTTTATAATTCACTGACTAGGTGAAATAATGAACGGCGGCAGGGCAGGCTTGCCTAAAAAATAGGCCCCCGCCCGCCGCCGTTCGCTGTCTAATACACCACGAAAATACGATAAAACACCGAGCGCGCGATAGACTATACAAAGACTTCCCCGCCGAGCACCACACGCTCGGCGGTTTACTCTGCAGACCCTGCCCTGGAGAAGGCGACCCGCAGACCGGCGGGCACAGGGCGCACAGCATCGAGAAAGGCACCGACCCATGACCTACGTTATCGCGCTTCCCTGCGTGGACGTCAAAGACCGCGCCTGCGTTGAAGAATGCCCCGTGGACTGCATCTACGAAGGTGACCGCACCCTGTACATCCACCCCGACGAGTGCGTGGACTGCGGCGCCTGCGAGCCCGTCTGCCCCGTCGAGGCCATCTACTACGAAGACGACGTTCCCGAAGAGTGGAGCGAATACGTGAGCGCCAACGCCGACTTCTTCGACGACCTGGGTTCCCCCGGCGGCGCCGCAAAGCTCGGTCCCACCGGCAAGGACGTGCCTTTCATCGCGGCACTGCCCCCGCAGAGCAACTAACCCCATACCTGAAGCAGTCGCGCCCGCAGAGTAATTGCGCGAGTGACCGGATGCACGAGCCCCCACCCCGGCCGATGCGCACCGCACGCGGTGCGCCCCTGGACAAGCTGTCTATGCGCTGGGATGGGGGCTCTTCCTCTAGTCAGCCCCGAAGCCCGGGCGATAGACTGGAGTGACGAAAAATCCCCAAGCGACCAGGTGACACAATGACTTACGGCCTGAACCTGCCCGAATACCCCTGGGAGGCGCTCGCCCCCTACCGCGCCACCGCCGCGGCTCACCCCGACGGCCCGGTGGACCTGTCCATCGGCACCCCCGTGGACCCCACCCCCGAGCTCATCCGCAACGCGCTCGCCGAGGCATCCGACGCCCACGGCTACCCGACCACCCACGGCACCCCCGCCCTGCGCGAGGCCATCGCCGAATGGTTTGAGCGCCGCCGCGGCGTGAAGGGCCTGGACCCGCAGGCCATCATGCCCACGATCGGCTCGAAGGAGCTCGTAGCCTGGCTGCCCTTCCTGCTGGGCCTGGGCCCCGGCGACGTGGTCGTGTACCCGCGCATCGCCTACCCCACCTACGATATGGGTGCCCGCTTCGCCCGCGCCGAATCCGTGCCCGCCGACAGCCTGGGCGAGCTGGACGCCGACACCCGCAGCCGCGTGAAGCTGATCTGGGTGAACTCCCCGGCCAACCCGAACGGCACGGTCCGCACCGTGGAGCAGCTGCGCGAAATCGTCGCGCAGGCCCGCGAAATCGGTGCCGTGGTGGCCTCTGACGAGTGCTACGCGGAGCTCGGCTGGGGCGCCTGGGACGAGGCCCGCGGCGGTAAGCCTGTGCCCTCCATCCTGGATTCGCGAGTGTGCGACGGCGACTTCACCGGCCTGCTGGCCGTCTACTCGCTGTCCAAGCAGTCGAACCTGGCCGGCTACCGCGCCGCCTTCGTGGCCGGCGCCCCCGAGCTCATGCCGAACATTATCAACAGCCGCAAGCACGCCGGCATGATCGTGCCCGCGCCCGTGCAGGCCGCCATGATTGCCGCCCTGGGCGATGAGGCGCACGTTGCGGCGCAGAAGGACCGCTACCGTGCCCGCCGCGAGGTGCTGGAGGACGCCATAACCGCCGCCGGCGGACGCATCGAGGGCTCCGAGGCGGGCCTGTACCTGTGGACCACCTTCGGCGAGTCCACCTGGGACTCCATCGGCCGCCTGGCCGAGCTGGGCATCATTGCCGGACCCGGCGTGTTCTACGGCGAGGACGGCGAGGGCTACGTGCGCATCGCCCTGACCGCCTCCGACGAGGCCGTGGCCAAGGCCGCCGAGCGTCTGAAGGCCTCCGCGGCTAAGTAGACTGGCCGGCCCATCCGCGCGGCGTTACCGAGCCTCTCGCCGGGGACCTAACCTGCATAGCAGAGAAGCCCCCGCACCCTCCCGAAAGGGGAGTGCGGGGGCTTTGCTGTACCTCGGCCGTGGCTACTTGCGGTCGCCGGGGAGCACGAACATCTGAACGGTCGGCGGGTTCGGGTTATCCAGAGCGTCCGGAATCAGGTTTCGGGTCACCTTCGCGGAGGTGCGCGACGCCAGCTTGTCCGTAATGCCGGTTGCTACAGCCGTCAGCACGAAGTTCACCGTCACGAAGAGTGCCGCCGCCAGAATCAGGGTCTGCAGTACGTTGCCGTCACCGGAACCGATGCGGCGCGCCGAGGCGAGCAGCTCCGGGTAGGATATGATGTAACCCAGGGCGGTATCCTTCAGAATCACCACGAACTGGCTGAGCATCGAGGGCATCATTGCGGTGAACGCCTGCGGAAGCAGGATCCGAATCAGCGTTTGGGTCGGGGTCAGACCAATCGCAAGACCCGCCTCGCCCTGACCGCGAGGAAGCTGCTTCACGCCCGAACGCAGCAGCTCAGCAATCACCGAACCGTTGTACAGGGTCAGACCAATGACCACGGCGATGAAGGGCAGCTGAGCAGGCGGAAGACCGCTGTACTTGCCCAAGAACAGCCAGAAGAAGATCATCATGATCAGCACGGGCACGGCGCGGAAGAACTCCACGACCACGGTGCCGAACCAGCGGATAACGCGGTACTGGGAGAGTCGAGCAATACCGAAGACCACACCGAACGCAACCGAGGTAACCACCGAAACCGCTGCCGCCGACAGGGTCGAGGCGAGGCCCGGCAGGTAGTAGGAGCTCCAGGCGCGGGCGGTGAACAGGTCGGTCCACTTCTCCGCCTCCAGCTGGCCCTTCTGGCCCATCACGGTCAGCACGTACACCGCGAAAATTGCGAAGACAACCAGGGCCGCAATGTTGAAGATGCGGGTGCGGCGCTGAGCCACGGGACCCGGCTCGTCAAAGAGAACCGACGAGGTCCCGCGGGTTTCGTTACTGATAAAGGGGTTTTTCATCGTTTCACCGCCAGCTTACGGGATGACCAGGTGGTCAACGCACCAATGGGAACAACAATGATGACGAAGCCCATCGCAAACATGATGAAGATAGCGAGCACCATGTTCGCGTCGAACTCAATCATGGATTTCATCAGCCCGGAGGCCTCAGCCACCGACGCGACCGAGGCGACAGTGCTGTTCTTCGTCAACGCAATCAGAGTATTGCCGAGCGGGGTAATGGCACCGCGTAGAGCCTGAGGGAAAATCACCAGGCCGGCGGTGTCGAAGAAGCCCAGACCAATAGCGCGGGCAGCTTCTGCCTGACCCTTCGGAACGGTGTTCACGCCCGAACGAATCGCCTCGCAGATAAACGCCGAATGGTAAATCGACAGGGCAATCACCGCGTACACGAAGAAGTTCGTGTCGAAATCGTGCGAGAAGGAGAGCTGGAACTGCGTCCACACACCCAAAATGGCGAAAGTCATCATGATGGTGAGCGGAGTATTACGGACAGTATGCACGTAGGCGGTGCCCACCCATCGCAGGGACGGGACGGGGCTGATGCGCATGAGCGCCAGCACGGTACCGAGAACGAACGAGCCAATGGCCGCCCAGAAGGTCAGCTCAATATTGGTCATGAAGGCGCCGACCACATCGTACTTGGACAGGAGGGTGCCGAGTTGGTCAAAGAATGACATTCGTGAACCTCTCTAGAGGCCTAGGCGCAGGAGGTGCCCAGGTGCGGCGGGTTGGTTTCGGTGTTGTAGTGGTAGCCTGTGCCTTCGGTGTACTTGGTGATGAGCTTCTCCCAGGTACCGTCGGCAACCATCTCGTTGATGGCGTTGTTCACGGCTTCGCACTTGTCGGTGCCCTTGGGCAGACCCACGCCGTAGCGTTCGGTGGTGAAGGGGGCACCAACCACCTTCAGCTTGCCCTTGTTCGCTTTGGTGGCTGCCAGACCGGCGAGGGTTATGTCGTCGGTGGTGACGGCGTCCACCACGCCGCCGTTGAGGGCGACCACGCAGTCGGAGTAGCTATTCTGCTTGACCAGGTTCACGTTCTTGGCGAACTTGTCCTGGACCTTCTTGGCGCTGGTGGAGCCGGTCACGGAGCAGAGGTTCTTGCCGTTGAGGTCGTCGGGGCCGTGAATATCGGTGTTATCGGCACGCACGAGCAGGTCCTGGCCCGCGGTGTAGTAGGGGCCGGCGAAGTCCACGGTCTTCTTACGGCTATCAGAGATGGAGTAGGTCGCAAAGATCATGTCTACCTGACCGGTATTGAGCATGTTTTCGCGGT
The DNA here is from genome assembly GCF_001813965.1 of Rothia sp. HMSC072E10. Lineage (NCBI taxonomy): Bacteria > Bacillati > Actinomycetota > Actinomycetes > Micrococcales > Micrococcaceae > Rothia > Rothia sp. HMSC072E10. The sequence goes on from NZ_KV814486.1 coordinate 378,152, forward strand.
TAGCGGCGGGGGATTCGACGAACTCAATCTGCTCTTCGGAGTAGCCGAGCTTACCGGCGACGTAGCGCGCCACCTCCACGTCGAAACCGGTGTAGGTGTTGCCGTCCTGGTAACCGAGGCCGGGCTGGTCTACTTTGATGCCGATGCGGATCTTGTGGTCGCTTTCTGCGCTGGAGCATCCTGCGAGAGTACCGGTGAGGGCGAGGGATGCTGCTGCGGCGAGTGCCGCCAGCTTGCGTGAATATTTTTGCATGTCGGTCCCTCTGCTTTAGTGGTTGATGATCTTGGAGAGGAAGTCCTTGGCGCGCTCGCTCTTCGGATTTGTGAAGAACTCGTCCGGGTGCGCCTCTTCGACGATCTCGCCGTCGGCAAGGAAGACGATGCGGTCTGCTGCCTTGCGGGCGAAGCCCATCTCGTGGGTCACCACGATCATGGTCATGCCTTCCCGTGCGAGGGAGACCATGGTGTCGAGCACTTCGTTGACCATTTCGGGGTCGAGCGCGCTGGTGGGTTCGTCGAAGAGCATGACCTTAGGTCTCATGGCGAGTGCGCGGGCGATGGCGACGCGCTGCTGCTGACCGCCGGAAAGCTCTGCGGGCATCTTGTGCACCTGGGAATCCACGCCGACCTTTGCGAGTAGCTTCATGGCCTCCGCTTCTGCCTCCGACTTGGAGATCTTGCGGATTCGGCGGGGTCCAAGGGTTACGTTATCGAGGATGTTCTTGTGCGCGAAGAGGTTGTAGGACTGGAACACCATGCCGACTTCCGCGCGGAGCTTGGCGAGGGCTCGGCCTTCTTCGGGTAGTTCTTGTCCGTCAATGGTGATGGATCCGCTGGTGATAGTTTCGAGGCGGTTGATGGTTCGGCAGAGGGTGGATTTGCCGGATCCGGAGGGGCCGAGGAGGACGACGACCTCACCTTTTCCCACGGAAAGATTGATGTTCTTCAGAACGTGGTTGGTGCCGTAGTACTTGTTGACGTTGGCGATTTCGATGAGGTTTTTCTGCGCTTCGGGAGCTGCCTGTGCGGACATGATGAACCCTTTCACGTGAGGTGCGTCTATGATGCGGGTTGTCTGTATGCTGAGTTTTCAGCTTACGCCTCATGCGGTTTCCTGTCTGCAAAATATTCACTTTACTGTGTAAGCAATGTGAATTTTTAAGCATGAATGCATAGTTATAGTATTTTTGACGTAAAAATATGGGTAAAAAACACCCCATCTTCACAAAAGGCTCTGACTAGGGAATATATTCTTCCCTATCTCTACTCACTCACGAGGTGTCAAACGCCTTTGGGGAGGTAGTCACGACTTGGTAAAAATTTCGAAAAAAGCGCAGAAAAGTGCCCGATAGGTGAGACAACACCTATCGGGCATCCTGTAACACCCCCGCAGGAGGGGCTAAAACTGTTTAGGCTTCGTAACCGTTGGGGTTATTCTTCTGCCAGTTCCAGTGGTCGCGAACCATGGTCTTGATATCACGGGTAGCGCTCCAACCCAGGTCAGCCAGGGCGGAGGAGGGGTCGGCGTACGAGACCGCAACGTCACCGGGGCGACGATCCACAATCTTGTACGGCAGCTCCTTACCGCACGCCTCCTCGAATGCGTGCAGAACCTGCAGAACCGAGTAGCCGTTACCGGTACCCAGGTTCCAGGTGTGCAGGCCGCCGTGCTCAGCAATGTAGTTCAGCGCCTTCAGGTGGCCGTCGGCCAGGTCGACCACGTGGATATAGTCGCGCACACCGGTACCGTCAACGGTCGGGTAGTCGTTGCCGAAGACGTTCAGGTGGTCGCGGCGACCCACTGCAACCTGGGCGATGAAGGGCACCAGGTTGTTCGGGATACCCGCCGGGTCCTCGCCGATACGGCCGGACTCGTGTGCACCAACGGGGTTGAAGTAGCGCAGCAGAGCAATGTTCCACTTGGAGTCGGAAGCGGCCAGGTCGACCAGCATGTCCTCGATGTGCTCCTTGGTACGGCCGTAGCAGGACTGCGCATCCATGTTCATCTTCTCGATGAGCGGCATGGACTCGGGCTCGCCGTACACGGTAGCGGAGGAGGAGAACACGATGGAGTGGCAGTCGGCCTCGTCCATGGCGTAGAGCAGGTTCAGGGTGCCGGCCACGTTGGTCTGGTAGTACCACAGCGGCTTCTCAGCGGACTCACCCACAGCCTTCAGACCCGCAAAGTGAATCACGGCGTCGGGGCGAACCTGCTTGAAGAGGGCCTTCATGCCCTCGAGGTCGAGCAGATCAACCTTGTGGAATTCGGGAGCGCGGCCGGCCAGCTCGGTGACGCGCTTGAGGGACTCTTCGGAGGAGTTGGCGAGGTTATCCATGACGACGACGTCGTGGCCTGCCTTGAGCAATTCAAGTACGGTGTGCGAGCCAATGTAGCCGGCACCGCCGGTAACGAGTACCTTCATGATGTCCTTTCGAGCAAAAATTCCGGCGTGAACCGGACGGAGCATGTGCTGTTGAGCTGTATCTAATGGTACAGGGGTCGAGGCAACAGAATGGTTTTATGCACTGTGCGCTTGTGCACTCCGGTGTGAGCACGTGGGAGGCGTTATTGAGGTGTGTCGCCACTCGCCCCCACCTCGCTGTATAGCTTGCGTCTAATCCCACCAGAAATACCACTGGCGGCTCTGGTGAATGAACTCCGTCAGCTGCTCAATATCTTCAAACACCTGGAACGGAAGATCGGAACAAAATGCGAATTGCTCGACCGCCAGATTCTTCGCCTCGACCGGGTCGGTGACGGGGCGTTCCACCAGAAACTCCAGGCAGTCAGCACCGTCAAGAGCCGCCGGGATGGCACCGTACTTTTTACGCCAATAGTGGGTGAACGCCAGCTGCGTTTGAGCGTCCGGGCAGTCATTCCAGCCGCCAAAGGGCAGGTACGCGGGAATATCGGCGGGGTCATCGGTCGGAACCTGTAGCAGAAGCATCTCGCCTTGATCCTCCTCATCCGCAAGCTCGTAGCGGAGCAGGGCAGAAAGAGTCGGGGCGTCATCTTCGGGCTCCTCATCGGGCAGAAAATCGGAGCTCATAAACTCGTCGACAAGCTCGTTGAGGTTGAAGTCGTCCGGGTCGTCCTCGCTAGTATCTTCGCCATCGCCGGCAACCCGGCGCAGCTGCTGGGCAATGGCGGCGCTACCGTACTCTTCGGCGGAGGCGGCACCCCGGGCGGTACGGTAACGCTGCAGGACGGCACGAGTGTAGGCGCTCACCTGCTCGGGGGTCAGAGTCTCAACATCGTCAATGATGTCGTGCTCAAGGGACACCGCAATGACCATGCTTTCAAGCACCGTATCGTTCAGGTTCAGGAAGAAGGGGACGAACCCCTCCGCGCGCCCCAGCTTAGCCAACTCATCGTAACGAGCCATGGCATCAGCAGCCGGAGCGCCCATTGGAATACGCTCGTGCGGGTAGGGGAAGAGGCGCGTAAAGTGCCGGTAGGTTTCGCTCATCGTCGACTCTGACTTAGGTGATTCGGGCATCTGAATTCCTCTCTGAACTGTGCAGGTGGTCAGTCATGGCGGGTGGGGTGTACCCGGTACTACCAGCCTAGCGAAAGCCCGAGCATCCCGCCCTGAAAACGGTCATCGTAGCCGCCGCGGATTCGCGCCCAGCCTGTAAGAGCGGCGGACGAGGGAACACCGGGCGCAGAAAAGGGGCCGGGATGCTTCACGCATCCCGACCCCTCAAGCCCGCAGGGGCGGCCGGCATTAGCCCAGGCTGGCCCAGACTAGTTCAGACCCAGCACTAGTTCAGGTGCAGTGCCTCGTTCAGCTCCACGGTGTTCTTCGCACGCGGCAGAACCTCAATCGCGCCGCTCAGCGAATTGCGGCGGAACAGCAGGTTCGACACGCCGGACAGCTCCGCAGCCTTCACCACGCGCGCCTCCTGACCGGGCAGCAGCACGCTCACGCGCGAACCGGCGGTCACGTACAGACCAGCCTCAACCACGCAGTCATCGCCCAGGGCAATACCGATACCGGACTCCGCGCCCAGCAGGGAACGCTCACCAATGGATACGCGCTTCTTGCCGCCGCCGGAGAGGGTACCCATCGTGGAGGCGCCGCCGCCCACATCCGAGCCGTCGCCCACCACAACGCCCTGAGAAATACGGCCCTCAACCATGGAGGTGCCCAGGGTACCGGCGTTGAAATTCACGAAGCCCTCGTGCATTACGGTCGTGCCGGAGGCCAGGTGCGCGCCCAGGCGCAGGCGATCGCCGTCGCCAATACGTACGCCGGCGGGAACCACGTAATCCACCAGGCGGGGGAACTTATCAATGTGGCTCACGCTCAGGTGGCCCAGCTTGCGCAGACCAATTGCGAGCTTCTGGAACTCGGCAGCGAGCACCGGGCCGTGGTTGGTCCACGCCACGTTCGCGAGGGTGCCGAACAGGCCGTCCAGGTTCAGCTCGTTAGGGCGAACCAGGGTGTGGGAGAGCAGGTGCAGACGCAGGTACGCGTCGAGTGCGTCTTCGGGGGCCTCATCCAGGTTGATGGAGGCGGTGCGCACCTCGGTGCGGGCATTGCGCGCCGGGTGCTCGGCGGCCAGTTCCTCCAGCTCGTCCGCGATGGACAGGTCGGGGGTTTGGGTGAGGGAGGGGGCGGGGAACCAGGCATCCAGGACGGTGCCGGCGTGCTCGCCAGAGACAACAACATTGACCAGTGCGACGCCGGAGGCGTAGCGGGGAGTGTTTTCAGACATGCACACCATTATATGGGCTGTAGCACACCGAGCATCAGGATCGTCGGCGTTCGTCTCACGAACAGATGCGCGCGCCCCGGGATGCTGGGCGCCCCCAGCCTGTATCGTGGAGGGATGACTGTGAATCACCACGCACCCCTGGACCTGAACGTATCCATGCCCGAGCTGACCCGCGCCCTGCTCGACTACGAATCGGTATCCGACCACGAGAAGGACCTGGCCGATGCCGTGTACGCGGCGCTCGCGGCCTACCCGCACCTGCATCTGACCCGCGACGGGGACGCCATTATTGCCCGCACCGAATTCCCGCCGATGCCCGGTGAAGAGGGGGAGCGCACCCGCATTATCCTGGCCGGTCACCTGGACACCGTGCCCCTGCCCACCGTCGAGGGTTCCCTCGGCACCGTGCCGGCAACCGTCCGCGAGGAAGACGGCGAGTACGTGCTCTACGGACGCGGCGCGACCGATATGAAGGGTGGCGTGGCCGTCCAGCTGAAGCTTGCCGCCGAGCTGACCGCGCGGGACACCGACTACAACCTGACCTGCATCTTCTACGACCACGAGGAGGTCGCGAGTGAGCTCTCCGGCCTGGCGCGCCTGATCCGTAACCACGGCGAGCTCATCACCGACGCCGACTTCGGTGTGCTACTCGAACCGACCAACGGCACGATTGAGGGCGGCTGCAACGGCACCATGCGTTTCTTCGTGCGCACCCGCGGCCTGGCCGCCCACTCGGGCCGGGCCTGGCGCGGCGAGAACGCAATCCACGCCCTGGCGCCCGCGCTGGCGGCGCTCGCCTCCTACGAGCCGAAGACCATCGCCGTGGAGGGGCTGGACTACCGCGAGGGCCTGAACGCGGTGCAGATCTCTGGCGGCGTGGCCGGCAACGTGATTCCCGACGCGGCGGCAATGCACGTGAATTATCGTTTCGCCCCCGATAAGACCCTGGACGAGGCGGTCGCCCACGTGCGTGAGGTCTTCGCCGGTTACGAGCTGGATTTTGTGGATCTTTCCCCGGCGGCCCGACCCGGTCTGGACACCCCGCTGGCCGCCTCCCTGATTGAGGCGGTGGGGCAGGAGCCCCAGCCGAAGTACGGTTGGACGGACGTGGCGCGCCTGAGTGAAATCGGAATCCCGGCCGTGAACTTCGGCCCCGGTGACGCCCTGCTGGCCCATACCGACAACGAGCACGTACGCTTCAGCCAGCTGACCCGCTGCCACGCGGACCTGCGCGCCTGGCTGCTCAGCGACCGCGACGACGAGGACTAGGAGGAGGGCTAGGAGGCGCTTCCCGGCCCGGTTGCGTGCCGAACGGCGGCATGGGCCCCGTGCGCGAACCCCGTGCGCGAACCCGGACCAAAGCCCTCCGCCTGCCGGCCACCGCGTTGTCGCCCCGGCCGGCCGGCATCTCACAGCGTCATAGAAGGGGAGACAACGCATCTCTCTTCTAAGATGGAGAGTAACCATACACGTTATTCGAGAGGACAGAGTTGAACATTCTTCTGATTCTGCTCGCCCTGATCCTGTTGGTCATTGCCTCGCTCACGGTGATTGCGCTCGGCGGCCACCGCGCCGTGCCCGGCGCAGCGTTCTTCAACGCCGTGGGCCGTGACGGCCTGGGAGTCTTCGACACGGTCGACGACCTGGACGTCATCGCCAAGCCCTTCAGGGCCCCCGCATCGCAGGCCGTGCCCGCCGAGGGCCCCCGGGCCGTGCAAGAAGAGCCGGAACCCCTTCCTCTGGCCGTGCCGCATACCGGTAACGTTGAGCGGACCCTGAGCGCCCACGACTTCGTGGATCACCACGTGGACAAGCCCTCGGGCGCCTCCGCGGTATCCTCCGCCGAGAAGCCGCAGAGCGGGGAGGCCCGATGAGCGCACGCGCCGGGCTCACCGAATCGAGCGAGCCGGCGGAGCATACCGCATCCCGCGTCGAGCAGAACCGGTCCGAGTCCTTCGACGAGGCCCTGACATGGATGTACACCTCCTCCGCCGAGCGTCTGCGCCGCGTGGGGGAGCGTCTGCGCGCCCTGCCGGCCTGGCTTTCGGTGCTGCTCATCTACGGGATTTCGCGTGTGTGGGGCTTCGTGGTGTTCGCCGTGGTCGGCCAGCAGCAGCTGCGCGGCCCCTGGGGCGAGCACCTGAGCTACCTCTCCTTCATCAGCACCTGGGATGCCGGCTGGTACGAGCAGATTGCGCTCAACGGCTACCCGAGCGAGCTGCCGGTCAACGCGATGGGTGTCGTCCAGCAGAATCAGTGGGCGTTTTACCCCATCTTTCCGCTACTCTCGCAGGGAATCAGCCGCCTGACGGGCATCGCCTACTACCCGGTGGCCGCCACCGTCGCGTTGTTGGCCGGTTTCGCGGCGGCCTGGATCATCTACCTGCTCTTTGACGCCTCGGTGCAGGCGGCCCGCCTCGCGCGTTCCGGATCTGACTCCGCCGATGCTGAGCCCGCCTCCTCGCTGGCGCTGTGGGGCACGGCCCTGGTGTCGTTCCTGCCGGTGACTCCCGTGCTTCAGGTGCCTTACGCCGAGTCGCTGAACCTGGTGTTCCTGGCCGGTGCACTGCTGTGCCTCGTGAAGGGGCGTTACGGCTGGCTGGTGCCGGTTGCGGCCCTGGCCTGCCTTTCCCGCCCGGTGGGCGTTCCGCTGGGGGCGGCGGCGGGCCTGTGGTGGTTCGCCTGCTGGGTTCGGTCGAGTCGCGCTATGGGCATTGGCACGGCGTTTGTGCGCCGTGCGGGGCAGCTGGTGAGCGCCCTGCTGGTGTGCGCGTGCGCGCTGGTGTGGCCCGCGATTGCGTGGTGGGCTACCGGCCGTGTGGATGCGTACACCGCCACGGAGACGGCGTGGCGCGGTACCCATCTGGCGCCGATTCAGCCGTGGCTGACACAGGGGTACATCTACTTTGGGTATGCGGCCCCGATCCTGCTGGTTCTGCTGATCCTGGGTTTCGCCGCGCTGTGCCTGAGCCCGGTGGCGCGAAGCGTTTTGGCGGCCCCGCTGAATCTGTGGTGCGTCTGCTACTTCGCCTACCTGATTCTGTTCCTCAACCCGCAGTCGTCGACGTTCCGTCTGCTGCTACCGCTGCTCCCGCTGGTCGTGGTGATTGCGGCGCTGAGCCGTTCGCGAGCTTACCGCTGGGCGTTGCTGGTTGCGGGCGCGTGCGCGCAGTGGGGCTGGGTTGGCTGGCTGTGGCATTGGAAACAGCTGCCCGGCGGTGGAGATTATCCGCCGTAAACCGCTGATTCTTTCCAACGGGTGCTTGGGACCGCCGGTGTGCTGCCGGCGGTCTTTTGCGTTCGGGAGGCGGGCGTGTCTGCGGTAGGAGCCGCAGCGTTTTAACCCGGCGGTGGGGATTATCCGCCGTAAACCGCTGTTGTGGCGTTCTTAGCCGAGGGCGCAAAGCTTTCGGCGGGGCTTTAGCTCGCGCATCCCGCAGGTCCAGAGCTTAAAGACACGTTCGTATGGGCCCTTTTGGTCGGCGGCACCGGCCCGGAGCTGATAATCTATATTCTGTGTTTGGTATTAGTGGCACCGAGTTGATTATTCTGGCCATCATCACGTTTGTGGTGATTGGCCCCGAACGCATGCCCGAATACGCCCGTCAGATTCGCGAGTTCGTCAAGACCGTGCGCCGCATGGCCTTCGACGCTAAGGACGACTTCAAAGAGGCCCTGGGCGAGACGGGCCTGGAGGACATCAACTGGCGCCAGTACGACCCCCGCCAGTACGACCCCCGCGTGATTGTGCGTCAGGCATTCGCCGAGGATGACGCCGAGCGCGAGCGCGAGGCGAAGGCCCGCGAGGAGGCGCTGCTGAAGGAGCAGGAGAAGGCCGAGAGCCATTCCCTCCCGCGAGGCGCGTACGCCCCCTTTGACGTGGACGCCACCTAAGATTTTGAAACGAAAGAACCCCGCACCGGTCACGGCGCGGGGTTCTTTCTGTATCAGCTTTTCTGCGTCAGCTTTCTATCGGCGGCTTCTAGAGGCTCTAGCCCTAGACGAAGAGCGGCAGGCTCTGCCCCGCCCTCGACTCGCCGGAGTGTAGAAGCTTTGAGGCGATGGACTGGATCTCTTCGGCGGTCGCGGAGTCGGGGCGACCCCACACGACGGGCATGCCCTCGTCACCGCCGGTACGCAGGTTCACGTCCAGGGGGACAGAACCGAGCAGCGGGACGGGGTAGGAGAGCGCCTCCGAGAGACGCTCAGCGAGCACCTGCCCGCCCCCGGAACCGAACATGTCGAGCACGGTGCCGTCGGGCAGGGTCATAGCGGCCATGTTCTCGACCACGCCCACGACCTTCTGGCCGGTCTGCAGGCTCAGGGTGCCGGCGCGTTCGGCCACATCCACGGCGGCGTGCTGCGGGGTGGAGATGAGCACAAGCTCCGCATTGGGCAGCAACTGAGCCATGGAGATGGCAATATCGCCGGTGCCGGGCGGCAAATCGAGTAGCAGCACATCCAAGGCGCCGAAGTGCACGTCCATGATGAACTGCTCCAGCGCGCGGTGCAGCATGGGGCCGCGCCAGGCCACCGGCTCGTTGCCCTTGAGGAACATGCCGATAGAAATCACGCGAATAAAACCGCCGCCGACCTGCGCATCGCCCCAGCGGCGGGCGGGGGTGGGAACATCCACGGTGGGGGGAAGAATCAGGTCATCCAGGCGTGTGGGGGCATCGGTGATGCCGAGCAGGCCCGGAATCGAGAAGCCGTGCACGTCCGCGTCGATAATGCCCACCGAGAGCCCGCGCGAGGCGAAGGCCGCCGCAAGGTTGGCCGTCATGGAGGACTTGCCCACGCCTCCCTTGCCGGACACCACGCCGAACACGCGGGTCAGCGAACCGGGGGCGGTGAACGGGTTGGTGCGTTCGGGCTTGAGCATCGAACGCAGGGCGGACCGCTGCTGCGGGTTCATCGCGCCCACCTGCAGCTGCACTCGCTCGATGCCCTCGACGGTGGCGGCGGCCTCGCGCACCTGCTGCTCGATGGTGTTCTTCAGCGGGCAGCCCTCGATGGTGAGCAGAACCTTCACCTCGGCCCAGTGGCGGCCGGGAATCGGCTCACCGCGCTCATCCAGTTCGGGATGCACGAGCGCGGTCTCGACCATGCCGAGCTCCGTGATGGGGCGGCGCAGCTCGGGGTCCTCTACACGGGCAAGGGCCGCGTAGAGTGCGTCCTGCAGCGGGTTATCGGCGCTCACGGGCGCCTCCCTCCGGGGCATCGCCCGAGGTTTTAGCCGGGCTCTCGGCCTTCCGCTCGCCCGGGTCCTCAGCGTGCGCGGAGCCCTCGGCCTCCTCGCCCTCGGTTTCCTCACCCTCGATGCCGTCGGAGGCGTCAATATCGTCGATGGCCTCCTCCAGGTCCTCAATGTCCTCGCTGATGTCCTGCAGCTGCTCGGCGTGGCGCTCCTGCTCCTGCGCAATGTTCTGCAGTTCCTCAAGAATGTCGCGCAGCTCGCTACGGACGAAGTCTCGGGTCGCCACCTCGCGCAGGGCAATACGCAGCGAAGCAATCTCGCGGGTCAGGTACTGGGTCTCCTCCAGGTTCTGCTGATCGCGCTTACGGTCCTCGGACGCCACCACGCGGTCACGGTCGTCCTGACGGTTCTGCGCGAGCAGCAGCAGGGGAGCGGCGTAGGAGGCCTGCAGGGACAGCATCAGGGTCAGCAGGGTGAAGTTCAGGCTACGCGGGTCGAACTGCATCTCCTCCGGCGCCAGGGAGTTCCAGGCCAGCCACACGCCACAGAAAATGGTCATCCACATCAAGAACTGCGGGGTACCCATGTAGCGCGCAAACGCCTCGGTCATGCGGCCGAAGGAGTCCGGGTTAGGGCTCGAGAACAGCTTCGGCTTGCGGGTGCCGGGGGTGCTTAGCTGCGAGTCGCCGCGCTGCGGGCGGGAATCGCCGCGCTCGCGGTTGCGTTCAGCGTACTTCTTCTCCAGGCGGTCCTTGAGAATACGCGCCTTATCGATGCGGGGGTTCTCTTCAGTACGGTTTGCGTCGCGGCGGTTCGAATCAGGCAAAGCGTCGTCCTACCTTTCGTACGGGAGTTCCATCATCGTAAGTTCGCCAGTCTTCGGGCAGGAGAGCATCGAGCACGTCGTCGATGGTCACTGCGCCTACCAGGCGGTGCGAATCGTTCACAATGGGAACGATGGTCAGGTCGTAGGTCGCGAGCACGCGAGCCAGCTCTTCCAAACTAGCCTGGTCAGAGACCGGCTCGGTGTCGGTGTCGAGGATGTGGCCGATGGGCTCGCTCGGCGGCACGCGCAGCAGCTTCTGCATGTGCACCAGGCCCAGGTACTTACCCGTCGGGGTCTCCAGGGGCGGGCGCGTCACCATGACGGCAGCCGCCATTGCCGGAGGAATTTCCTCGGCGCGGATGTGCGCAAGCGCCTCGGCGACGGTCGCCTCGGGGGAGAGGATAATCGGCACCGGGTTCATGAGCGAACCGGCGGTACCCTCGTCGTATTCGAGCAGTCGACGCACGTCGTCCGCCTCGTCGGGCTCCATGAGTTCCAGCAACTTCTCACGCTGGGCGTCGTCGAGCTCGATGAGCAGGTCGGCCGCGTCGTCCGGTTCCATCTCTTCGAGGACCTGCGCGGCACGCTCGTCGTCCAGATGCGAAAGAATCTGCACCTGGTCCTCGGCGGGCAGCTCCTGCAGAACGTCCGCGAGGCGTTCGTCCTGCAGCTCGGCGGCGATTTCGACCATGCGCTTATCGCTCATCTCGTGGATGGCATCCGCCAGGTCGGCGGGCTTGGAGTTTTCGTGGTTGGCCACGAACGCGGTTGCCGCCTGCGGTTCCACGTCGGTGGAGAGCAGGGCCTCGTCCCAGTCGACGATGAGGGTCTCCTTGGAACGGCGGCGCCACGTGCTGGAGCCGGAGCTGACGCGGGAGACGAACAGCTCGGTCACGCCCCAGTCGCCGTTGCGGCGCTGCTCAATCGCGACGTCCTCGATAACGGCGTCGCCGCTGCCGTCAAGCAGGCGCACGCGGCGGTCGAAGAGCTCACCGACGATGAGGGTCTCGGAGTTGCGCTGCTCGAAGCGGCGCAGGTTCACCAGGCCGGTCGAAATAATCTGGGAGGCGTCGATGCTGCGCACGCGGGTCATGGGCATGAACACGCGTTTCTTGCCGAGCACCTCAACGATGATGCCGACGACAATCGGTTCGGTGCCCTTGGCGGGGCGGGCGCCGGCAATGGAGGCACCCAGGCCGCGTTTGAGCACGACAACATCGCGGAGACGGCCGAGGCGGTCACCGAAGGGGTCAAAAACGTCGAGGCCCAGGAGACGGGCAATGTAAATCTTGCTGGGGGCGCTGAACTTAGAATTGCTCACCCCTCTAGGGTACGCTCCGCCGCCTGGAATCGCACTTTGAGCGTTCTCGTTCTCAGCGGTGCCCGCAGGGAAGCCCCGCGGCCGGGCCCGGACAGGCCGGTACAATTAATGCCATGACTTTTCAGCTGCCGAATCTGCCCAATACCCCGCCCTCCTCGTTTATGGCCTCGCGCCTGGCCCAGGCCAACGGCCACCCCCTGCCGAGCGGCGAGCCGGTCGCCTCCTTCGTGCGCCACGACGACGCGCTATCCGCTTTTGACGTGCTGAACGAGCAACAGTTCCCGGTGACTGCCCTGTACCTGGTCAACGACGGCATCCGTCAGGTAGAGTACCCCGTGCAGACCGGCTACGGCCGCGCCCTGCTGGTATCCGCCATCCAGGGCGTCATGATCGGTCTGCTGTACTCGATGTTTGTGGCGGCCGGCGGCACGAACTTTATGAGCGCGCTGCTCTCAACGGTGCCGATTTCAGTGGCCATTTTTGTGCTGTGGCGCGTATTCGACCTGCGCCGCGGCCGCGGGGTTCGCTACCCCATGCGCACCGAGGCGATTCCCTCGCGTACCGTGCTGTACGCGCTGCCGGAGTACGCCCAGGAGGCGCGCCGCGTGCTGGGCGGTCATTCCCGCTTCTCGGCCGCGGTTGCGGCCGCGCGTGCGGCGACCGCCCCGGAGGCTTCGCAGGCGCGTGCCGCTCAGAGCACCGTCTCGATGAACGGTGCGCCGGTTCCGACCGGTGCCCCGAAGGCGCCGTCCTACCGTTCGCAGGCCGGTAGCCAGCCCGCCCCGAACCAGAACCTGCCCGAGCGCGATACTACCGCGCAGAACGCGGTGGCCCAGAGCGCGGCCCAGAACATGCCCGCGCCCGTCCAGCCCGCGCAGAGCGTTCCGCCCGCCGTCCGGGAGGCGGCAACCGCCGAACAGGTAAATAGTGCGCAGGTGACCGATCAGAAGGCAGAGCCGCAGAAGCGTCCGGCTCAGCGCTTCGGCCTGCGCGTGGACGACCCGGAGGAATACGCCAAGCTGATTCAACCCAAGCCCGAGCGTCCCACCCCGCGCCCGCAGGGTCTACGCGATAAGTCCTCGAAGGACTCCGAATAGGCTCCAGCCGCAACGGCGGAAAACAGGCGGAGAAGACGGCGACTGAGAAGAGACGCGAAAGCCCCTCACCGATTCACTCGGTGAGGGGCTTCTTACATTCTATTTAACCAGTTACGGGTGTGGTTTTGGGGGCTTCATCATCTTCCTTCTCAGGAATGGTGATACCCACGGTCACGTACTTCTTCACCGACCACCCATTCATCGCCACCGACACCGCAAAGAACAGCGCAGGCAACCACTCCAGACGAACCAGCGAATAGCCCACATACCCGAGCGCAATACACCCAGCCAAACCAGCCACGCCGACACACACGGCACGCAGGGTGCGGTATCCCTCGGTTCCCTCCTCAAAGCGGGTGCCCTGCAGGTAGAAGAGGCCCTCACGCACAACACGCAGGAACCCCGGGGTCAGGAAAAGCGCAACCGCCAGAGCCGCCGGATCATAGCCGGCAGTCATGAAACTGGTCAAAGGAACCACGAAGCACAGAACCGTGAAAATAGCCGCCGCCACGACACCCACACGGGTTGAGTACCTATTCATCTGTTCCATGCGCTGCAGGTCAGGGATATCGTCATTAGGCTCGGTCGGCTGAATGAGGAAGTAGGTAATGAATATTCCGCCAGCCATGTACCAGGAGGCAAAGTTCGTCGCCGGATCCCACAGCATTGCATCCGCAGTGCGCAGTACCCCAAAAGCGGTCAGAGCCGTCAGAACAATCAAGCCCACTGCGCTGATGGAGTGAACGAAGATAAAGAAGTGGTGGAAGAGACCGCCGTTTGATTCGTAGCCAATACCTCCCTTGAGTACTGTATCTATGGCTGAGAGGCCGATAGTACTTGCAACGAGGAACAGCGCGCTCCACGGCCAGCCCTCAATAACGGCCATCGCTATAGATGCAAGAGCTACGAAGATAAAGGCGCACCAGAGGCAAATAAGCCACAGCACTCTTAAGGTTTCAAAGAAAATATGCACCCTACTCCTTTCATTTACCCATTCCCATTTTGCTGGTTATGCGGAGCCTCCTCGACTTGATGTCGCAATGACGTTACCCCAGCAGACAATGTAGGTACAAAATTATCTACCGTATGTTTCACAGCGTACTTAGCAGCATGCTTAAGCGGTTGGGAAGTGGTTAGCTGAGATACAGCCTGATTGCGCCACCAACCACGAGAAATCAGCATCGTATGCTGACCCGGTTTCAGAAACTGTCCAACTTGATGCGACAAGAATTCCTTAGTTTCACGCGCAGGAGCCATCATAGCTACATCATCAGCCACCCCTGCGGTTCCCTTCAAGCTGGTCCAAGGCTTATAGTCGACAGCCTTACGGATTAGGTTATCTGCCCACTTCCAATCAGTTTTCTCGGCAACTTTACTAGCCAATTTACCTACCTTCGGAGTAACACCTGCAACATCCCTAGCACCAGCCATGATACGACCACCAATACCACCGGTTATACCACCAACTACGGCACCGATCGCCGCGTCCTTTGCTACTTCCTTCCATTCAAAGGACCCCTTCTGTGCCTTTTGGGTAATCATAGACATACCGGCACTAGAAACCGCTCCGGCCAAGCTGCCTACCAGAATCATAGTTACAGGGCCACCAGCAATGGACAGAGTACCTACAAACCCTCCAAGAGCCATCAGCCCGGCGCCTGCAATATACTCCCAGTTTTCCCCGAGCCACTTCTTGGGATCGTTCCAGGCTGCCTTCGCTTCCGCCTTTACCTTACCCCACAGATCCTTCGCACCCTGCCAGATTTCGATAGCTTTATTTGCGACACCTACAGCTGTCCTCTTGACCCATCCGGTAATACCAGAAGACGCTTTCAGCTCGCGATACTTCTCAAAATCCTCCACCGACACCGGCGACAAACCCCACGGAT
>NZ_KV814487.1:0-462 GCF_001813965.1 Rothia sp. HMSC072E10
TGTTGGCAAATGTTGGTTTGGTGAGTCAAGACTACGGCCGTTATGAACTGACTGTGCGTGAAAATCTTCTTCTGGGTTTGCCGCAGGCGGCGGTTGAGCGTCTTGGTGATGCTGATTTGTGGTCGGCTTTGTCGGTGGCTTGTGCTGATGATTTTGTGCGTGGTCTTGAGGGTGGTTTGGATGCTCAGTTGGGTGAGTCGTTTGGTGGTGTTGGTCTTTCGGGTGGTCAGTGGCAGCGTTTGGCGTTGGCGCGTGTGGTTCTTCGGGATGCGCCGGTGTGGGTGTTGGATGAGCCGACCAGTGCTGTGGATGCTGAGACTGAGGAGGAGATTTTTGCTCGGTTGAAGGTGGCTGCTGTTGGGCGTTTGGTGGTGTTGGTGTCTCATCGTGCGTGGACGTTGCGTGGTGTTGATTCTGTGGTGGTGTTGGATGGTGGGTGTGTGGTGGAGCAAGGAACCTACC
>NZ_KV814488.1:0-64635 GCF_001813965.1 Rothia sp. HMSC072E10
GCGGGGCGGTCAGACTAAAAGTCTGACCGCCCCGCCTTCTTTACGTTATACCCGCTTTTCGAGCTACAGAGAGGCCCTAGAGAGTCTCCAAGAGGTTCTTGGAGAGCAGCTCGGGAATGAAATCCTCAATCTGCGGCGCGATAACCTCTGCGGGCTGTTCGTAGAGCTCACAGATGGTCTCAATCGCTTCCTCCTCGCTCGTGGGTTCCTCGAAAAGACCCCAGATGATGGAGGCCGAGCCCTGCAGGATAGAGTGCTCCCCGGTGTCTAGATTCGCGATATACGTGGCGGTGGGGGAGTATTTGGCGAACTCCTCGGAATGTACGTAGGCGATATTTTCGGGGATACCATACACGGGCTGAGGGGATTCCGCGGTCATTTTTTCACCTCGATTCCGAAGCGTTCAAAGAACTTGGCACGCACCTCGGCACGCGTGGGGGTACGGCCAAGCTGCATGGCCAGGTGGTCCTTATTGACGAAGAAGATATTCTTCAGGGTGCGTAGCTTATCGCGCAGGGTGGTTGCCGACCGAAGCCGACCAATCCACTGAACGTAGTGGGGGACATCCTGCGAAACGGAAAGCCACAGCAGATAGTCGCGATCGCCTCGGTACTGTTCAAGCCCGCCCATGGCCGCGCTGTAGGCCAGGTTTGAATCGAGCTCGTTGGCACGTTCCTTAAGCCGCTGCCAGTCTGCGTAGGACATGCGGTTCACCAGATAGTTGATATCCGCGCTGTAACGGGACGCAGCGCGGGCACGGTGTAGCACCACAATAAGGCGAGCATCCAGGTCTGAGGGGACCGTACAGGGCCGGTGAGCGATGAATCGGGTACGGCGGGCTGCCCACACACGGTCAAAGGTCTTCTCGTAGTCACCGTGGCGGCCGAGGCCGGGGAAGAATCGATGAATATCGGTCAGGCCCCAGGAGGCATGGTAGAGGGTCATGGCGTGCTCGAACACTGAGCCCGTCTCAAAGTGGGCCTGGATACGCCAGCCATCCGCTAGGAGAATCTGCACAAAGCGGTCCACCTGCGATGGACGGACCAACAGGTCAGCGTCGGAGCTGTACCTACCCTTGCGGTAAATTTCCTGCGAGAACGCGTAGCCCTTGATATGCAGAACGTCGATGGAATGCTTATCGGCTATGTGCTGGAAGTAGGCGTGCGCAAGCCGAATCCGTGCCGCGAGCGGAGTGGTGAGCGGCTCCGGGGTATTGGTGGAGTGAGTGGTCACAATAACCTTTCGGTGCACCGGTCTATACCAAATAAGTATACGGCGGGAGGGACAGAAACACTGCCCTTCCCGCCGTATGTTGCTCCCCGTGGGGAGAGGGTCGAAAGGTTATGCCTTGGGGGCTGAGGACTTCGACTTCGAGGACTTCTTATCGCCGTCCTTACCGTAGCCGTAGTAGGTTGCGTAGCCCACGTAGGTGCTTGCGTAACCGAAGCCGTAGTAGGAGTTACCCAGGCCCTTACGGGGTGCACGGTTCAGAACAAGACCGAAGAGGTTTGCGTTGACCTTCTTCAGGATGCTGGAAGCCTCGGTCATCTGCTCACGGTGGCTGCGGCCAACCGAACCGACCAGAATCACGCCATCCACGGAGTGGGAAAGCAGCGATGCATCGGTCACGGGCAGCAGCGGCGGAACGTCGACCACCACGATGAACTCTTCGGAGAGTTCCTTGATGAGCTGGCGCATCTTGTCCGAGCCCAGAAGCTCAGAGGGGTTCGGGGGGATGCGACCCGCGGGAAGCACGAAAAGGTTCGAATCGCCCAGCTGGTGCACGGCGTTTGCAATCTCCACCTGACCGGCCAGAACCTGGGTCAGACCGACCTTGGCGTCGAGCTTCAGCTTCTTAGCCACGGTCGGGCGGCGGAGGTCGGCGTCAATGAGGATGACGGGCGAACCAGCGTCGGCCAGGGAGCGAGCCAGCGAGAGCGACACGGTCGACTTACCTTCACCGGGTACAGCGGAGGTGACGATGAAGGAGCGCGGGGGAGTATCAACATTCACGAAGCGCAGGTTGGTACGCAGCTGACGAATCGATTCCTGAGCAATGTGGTCGTCGGTGTCACCGTTCACGATGTTCTCTTCGTTCAGGTCCTCACTGACGGGCAGCACACCCAGGATGCTTGCGCCGGTTGCCTTGGTGGCGTCGTCACGGGTGCGGATGCGCTGATCCAGTGCGCGGCGCAGGAAGATGGCGGTGTACACCACGACCAGGCCGATAACGGCGCCAATCAGAGTGTTCTGCTGGTAGTTCGGGGAAACCAGCGGCGGGTTGACGCTTGCGTTGTTCAGCGGAATCACGCGGACGGTATTGCTGCTTGCAGAGGGGGTTGCCGCAGCGTTGCTATCGCCGTTAACCAGGGCCTGAGCGTTACCGGGGTTCTGCTCAATTTCCTTGATGTAGTCAGCGGTAGCCTGCAGAGCGCTGTTGGCGAGCAGCTGTGCGTTCTTCGGGGAAGAAGCCTGGGCGCTCACGGTAATCAGCGCAGCATTGTCACCTGCGGTTGCGGTGAGGCTAGAACGAATCTGACCGGTGGTTAGGGAGAGCTCAGGGGTGTTCTGCTTAATCTTCTGTGCCACGGCCTCAGAGGAGACGATAGCTGCGTAGGAGCGAGCACGCTCCTTAGCGGCTGTAGAGCCCGAGAGAACATCCACCGTACCGGACTCGCCCACGGTCACGTAGCCCGAGGACGAGGCGGCGTACACCTTCGGCTGCAGGGATGCATAGCCGAAGCCCACCGCGGCACCAATGATGATGCCAATAATCAGCAACCAGAGGTTAGCCCTCGTGGTGCGGAAGAATTCCAAAATGGTCATAGTAGTGAGAATACTCCAGAAAGTTTGAGTTAGTGTGTGCCCGTGACGTGGAGTACTGCCGCGGGCGGTGAAGGGATACGGTATATCCCCTGGGTTGCGGTGTGAAGCTTAGCGGAGCAATCCGAGCAGGTAGCTACCGTAACCGCTCTTGACGAGGGGGGTAGCAATCTCGCGGAGCTGCTCGTCGGAAAGCCAACCGTGACGCCACGCAATTTCCTCCGGGCAACCGACGGACAGACCCTGACGGCTCTGGACGGTGCGGATGAAGTTAGTGGCATCAGCGAGTGAATCAAAGGTTCCGGTATCGAGCCATGCGGTGCCGCGCGGCAAAACCTCAACCTTCAGTTTACCCTGTTCCAGGTAGACGCGGTTAAGGTCAGTGATTTCCAACTCACCGCGGGGCGAAGGCTTAATCTGTCGGGCGTACTCCACGACCTTCGAATCGTAGAAGTACAGACCCGGAATCGCGTAATCGCTCTTGGGGTTCTCGGGCTTCTCCTCAATAGAGAGGGCGTTGAAGTCCTCATCAAATTCCACCACACCGTAAGCGCGGGGATCAGCCACGCGATATGCAAAGACGGTCGCGCCGTCCTTCTGCTCGTAAGTGGCCAGCTGGGTGCCGAGACCGGGGCCGTAGAAAATATTGTCACCGAGCACGAGCGCTACGGGATCATTGCCAATAAAATCGGCGCCCAGAATAAATGCCTGAGCCAGGCCGTCCGGGGAAGGCTGAACTTTATATTCGAGATTAATACCAAAACGAGAACCGTCGCCGAGCAAACGCTTAAACTGCTCCTGATCGGCCGGAGTGGTAATAATCAAAATATCGCGAATACCCGCAAGCATCAGAGTGGACAGCGGGTAGTAAATCATCGGCTTGTCATAGACCGGAGTGAGCTGCTTGCTAATACCCTGAGTGATGGGGTGCAAACGACTACCGGTACCGCCGGCAAGAATAATTCCCTTCATAACTTCTTATTGTGTCATGTTTATCTCTTTGTTGAGGCGTAAAAATCGCTCTTTAGCCGGGTAAAATCTACCGTATGGCTCACATTCTTGTTACCGGCGGTGCCGGTTTTATTGGTTCGAACTTTGTTCACCACCTCATCGATAACACTGATCACACGATTACCGTGCTGGATAAGATGACCTACGCCGCAAATGCTGCGTCTTTGGAAGGTCTTCCCGAATCTCGTTTCAAGCTCGTCGTCGGCGACATCGCGGATCGCGAGCTGGCAGACGAACTGGTCGGCAAGGCTGACGCCGTTGTTCACTACGCAGCGGAGTCTCACAACGACAACTCGCTGGCCAACCCCGAACCCTTTATCCACACCAACCTGGTGGGTACCTTCAGCCTGCTGGAGGCGGTCCGTAAGCACGGTACCCGCTACCACCACATCTCCACCGACGAGGTCTTCGGCGACCTCGAGCTGGACGATCCCGCTAAGTTCACTGAAACCACCCCCTATAACCCCTCCTCCCCGTACTCCTCCACCAAGGCAGGCTCCGACCTGCTCGTACGCGCCTGGGTTCGTTCCTTCGGCATCGAGGCCACCATCTCGAACTGCTCGAACAACTACGGACCCTACCAGCACATCGAGAAGTTCATTCCTCGCCAGATCACCAACATCCTCTCGGGCCTGACCCCGAAGCTGTACGGCGAGGGCCTGAACGTTCGTGACTGGATTCACGCATCCGACCACTCCTCGGCCGTGCTGCGCATCCTGGAGCAGGGTAAGATTGGCGAAACCTACCTCATCGGTGCGGACGGCGAAGAGAACAACATCACCGTTCTGCGCACCATCCTGCGCCTGATGGGCAAGGACGAGAACGACTTCGAGCACGTTGTCGACCGCCCCGGTCACGACCTGCGCTACGCCATCGACGGTAGCCGCCTGCGTGCAGAGCTCGGCTGGGAGCCGAAGTTCACCGACTTCGAGTCCGGCCTGGCAGACACCATCAAGTGGTACACCGACAACCGCGGCTGGTGGGAGCCCCTGAAGGCTGAGGTCGAGGCTAAGTACGCGAAGGCTGGTCAGTAATGACCAAGGAGCTGAAGGTTACCGAGACCGAGATTCCCGGCCTGCTCATCATCGACCTGCCGGTGCACGGCGATAACCGCGGCTGGTTTAAGGAGAACTGGCAGCGCGAAAAGATGGTCGCCGCCGGCCTGCCCGACTTCAACCCGGTGCAGAACAACATTTCGTTCAACGCTTCGGTGGGTACCACCCGCGGTATCCACGCCGAGCCCTGGGACAAGTACGTGTCGGTTGCGACCGGCCGCATCTTCGGCGCATGGGTTGACCTGCGTGCCGGCGAGTCCTTCGGCAAGGTCGTCACCGTTGAGCTGGGCCCGGACACCGCAATCTTCGTGCCCCGCGGCGTGGGCAACTCCTTCCAGACCCTGGAAGAGAACACCGCCTACACCTACCTGGTCAACGACCACTGGTCCGCGGATGCGGTATCCGGCTACAGCTTCCTGAACCTGGCCGATGAGACCGTCGCCATCGACTGGCCCATCGACCTGGCAAAGGCTGAGCTCTCCGAGAAGGACCGCAACCACCCGCGCCTGAACGAGATCAAGCCCCTCGAAGCCGACCCGATTCTGATTATTGGCGCGGGCGGTCAGCTCGGCACCGAGCTGGTTCGCCAGCTCACCGAGCAGAACGTACCCTTCCTGGCTGTGGATCGCGACCGCCTCGACCTGGGCAAGCCCGAGCAGTGGCGCGACGCATTCCGCTGGCGCTCCTTCCGCGCGGTCATCAACGCTGCAGCGTACACCGCAGTGGATCAGGCAGAAACCTCCGAGGGTCGCCGTGACGCCTGGGCAGCTAACGCTCTGGGCGTGAGCGCTCTTGCCTCCATCTGTGAGGAAGCTAACCTGCCGCTGGTTCACGTATCCACCGACTACGTCTTTGACGGTTCCCTGCCCCTGGGCGAGGAATACCCGGAGGATTACCCCCTGGCACCGCTGAGCGTCTACGGCGCATCCAAGGCTGCCGGTGAGGTTGCCGCTGCCGCATGGCGTAAGCACTACACCTTGCGCACCAGCTGGGTTGTTGGCGCCGGTAAGAACTTCGTGGGTACCATGGCATCCCTGGCAGAGCGCGGCATCGACCCGTCCGTGGTTGCCGACCAGTGGGGTCGCCCGACCTTCACCCAGGACCTGGCAGCTGCTGCTCTGCACCTGCTCTTCTCGGGCGCGGAATACGGCACCTACAACGTGTCGAACACCGGCGAGGTCATCAACTGGGCACAGTTCGCCCGCGCGGTGTACGAGGGTACCGGCCATGACCCGGCACGAGTCAGCGACACCACCACCGAGGAATACTTCGCCAACGCTGAGCTCTTCGCTCACCGTCCGACGAACTCGGCAATGGACCTGTCCAAGCTGATTGCTGCAGGCTTCACCCCGCGCGATCACCGCGAGGCGCTCGCCGCCTACCTTGCAGAAATGGGCTCCTAACCCTCTGAGGATTCGACCCTATATCTGCTGATAACAGCATAAAAGGCGTGAAAAGCGCCATATCACAGGTTCCCGGCCCTTGAAGAAGAGCCGGGAACCTGTACAATATTGTCTTGGCCAAGGCGGTGGAATACACGAAACGTGTAGGTCCGTAACTGACGGTGGCTGGTTGGAAAGAGATTTCTGGCGCCAGTCCCTATTCCACTTGGCGCATCACTTCTAACCAAGAAAGGGTGGACGACTCATGTCAGATACCATCAAAATTTCAGCTACCGTACGTAGCGACTTCGGCAAGGGCTACGCGCGCCGCATCCGCATGGCAGGCGACATCCCCGCCGTCATCTACGGCCACGGCGAAGAGCCCAAGCACGTAGTACTCCCCGGCCACGCAACCACCCTGGCTGCCCGCGTCCCCAACGCTATCCTCGACCTCGACATCGAAGGTGAATCACACCTCGCAATGATCAAGGACATCCAGCGTCACGCAATCCGCCCCGAACTGCAGCACATCGACCTGCTGACCGTTAAGCGCGGCGAGCGCGTTGAGATCGAGGTTCCTGTACACGTTGAAGGCGAGCCCGCTGTTGGCGCCGTTGCTAACCAGGAAGAAACCGTTCTTCTGGTTGAAGCTGACGCACTGAAGGCACCCGAAGCTTTGACCGTGAGCATCGAAGGCCGCGAAGCTGGCGCTCACGTTCTGGCATCAGATGTTGAACTGCCCTCAGGCGTAACCCTGGTTGCAGACGCTGAACTGCTGATCGTTAACGTTTCTGAGCCCGAGGAACTCGACGTTCCCGAGCCCGGTGAAGAAGGCGAAAACGCACCCGAGGGTGACATCGTTGAAGCTTCCGAGGAATCAGATTAGGCTGGCGAAGCTCACGACTCAGATAACTCAAAGCACTAAGACCGCGCCCTGCGCCTAGCGCAACAGTGATCTGTGGATGGCCCGCCGCTACCTCTCTTCTGAGGTGGTAGCGGGCCATACTCATAGAATGGTGTAGTCCATGAATTTTCTAAAAAACCTTTTACAGCGCCGTGGAAAGGGCGAAGATATGTCTGATGCGTGGCTCATTGTTGGTCTGGGGAACCCGGGCCCGGAGTACGAGAAAACCCGCCATAACATCGGCCAGATGGTGGTTGATGAACTGGCGCGTGAAGTAGGCGGTGGCTTCAAGAAGCACGGACGCGCGCGCGCCCAGGTGCTGGAAGGACGTTTGGGTATAGGCGGCCCCAAGGTTATTCTCATGAAGTCCCTCGGCTACATGAACGCCTCGGGCGGCCCCGTTAGCGCCATCGCCAAGTTCTACGGTATTGACCCCGACCACATCATCGTCGTCCACGACGAGCTCGACATCCCCTTCGACACCATCAAGCTTAAGATTGGCGGGGGAGAGGGCGGCCATAACGGTCTGCGCGACATCACCAAGGCTCTGGGCACCAAGGACTACTACCGCGTGCGTACCGGCATCGGTCGTCCGCCCGGACGCATGGACACCGCGGACTTCGTGCTCAAACCCTTCAGCAGTACCGAGGCGAAGGCTCTGCCGTTCCTCATCTCGAACGCCGCGGATGCAACCGTCATGCTCATCAAGGAGGGCCTACAGGCTACCCAGCAGCGCTACCACGGGGCCGCATCCTAGCCGATTGCCTCGCCGCTGTGCGCCCCGCGAACTAGGCTCTACCTAACTATGCAAGAGCCACTCAAGGGAATAAGCTAGAAAAGAATGACGTTATACGCTCCACGACGGGAAAATACCCGCCCCGTGGAGCGTATGAGCGAGAGAAGAAGGTACCCGTGGCTGAATACTCCACCCCCGCCAATATTCCCCTGAGCGACGACGTCGTGCGTCAGCTCCGCCAGGACTTCCCGATCCTCAACACCGAGGTCAACGGGCACCCCCTGGTTTACCTGGATTCCGGGGCTACGAGCCAGAAACCCCTGCAGGTTCTCGACGCAGAACGCGACTTCTACCTGCGCGCCAACTCCGCCGTACACCGCGGCGCGCACACCCTTGCCGTCGAGGCGACCGACCTCTTCGAGGACGCTCGCCGCACCGTGGCCGGCTTCGTGGGTGCCACGGAGGAGGAGCTGGTGTGGACCTCCAACGCCACCGAGGCGCTGAACCTCATCGCCTACAGCATCGGTAACGCCTCCCAGGGCATCGGCGGCAAGCCTGCCGAGCGTTTTGCGCTGGGCCCCGGCGACGAAATCGTCACCACCGAGATTGAGCACCACGCGAACCTGATTCCCTGGCAGATTCTTGCCCAGCGTACCGGCGCAACCCTGCGCCACATCCCCGCCACCGAGGACGGCCGCATCGACTACGAGGCCGCCGAGGGCATCGTCAACGAGAAGACCCGCATCCTGGCCTTCACCCACGTCTCCAACGTGACCGGCGCGATTACCGACGTGCCGCGCCTGGTGTCTCTGGCCCGCAAGCACGGCGCACTCGTCGTGCTGGACGCCTGCCAGTCCGTACCGCACATGCCCGTGGACTTCCACGCCCTGGACGTCGACTTTGCCGCCTTCTCCGGTCACAAGATGCTGGCTCCCACCGGCATCGGTGCCCTCTACGGCCGCGCGGAACTGCTGAACGCCCTGCCGCCCTTCCTGACCGGCGGCTCCATGATCACCCGCGTGGGTCTGCAGGACGCCGAGTACATGCCCGCCCCCATCAAGTTCGAGGCCGGTACCCAGCGCGTCTCGCAGGCGGTCGCCTTCGCCGCCGCCGTGCGCTACCTGCAGCACCTGGGCATGGAGAACGTCGCGGCCTGGGAACACGAACTGGGCGCCCGCCTGGTTGAGGGCGTTCAGAAGATCGAGGGCGTGCGCCTGCTGGGCCCGACCGATCCCGCCCAGCGCGCGGGCCTGGTGGCCCTCGCCATTGACGGCGTGCACCCGCACGACGTGGGCCAGCTACTCGATACGCAGGGTATCGCCGTGCGCGTGGGTCACCACTGCGCGCAGCCGCTGCACCGCTGCGCCGGCGTGACCGCCTCGACCCGCGCCTCCACCTACATCTACAACACGACCGAGGACGTGGACGCGTTCCTGAAGGCTCTCGCCGAGGTGCGCCCCTACTTCGGCCTCTAATCTCTACGGCGCGCACGGCGGGCATACCCGGGCCGCCGTGCGCGGCCGCGTTATCCTCACTAGACGATTCAACACACGGAAGAAGACCAAAATGTCTCTCGAAGCTCTCTACCAGGACATCATCCTGGAACATTCTAAGGAGCGCATCGGCGAGCACCTCGTGGAGGTCCCCGCCGGCCATGCGAGCGCTGATAACCACCAGTACAACCCCACCTGCGGCGACGAGATCAACCTGCGCGTGGTGCTCTCTGACGAGCTGAAGGACGGGGAGAAGACCATTGAGTCGGTCTCCTGGGAGGGCGACGGCTGCTCCATCTCGATGGCGGCTGCTTCCGTGCTCTCGGATATGGCTCCGGGCATGACCCTCTCTGAGCTGCAGCGCCACGTGGATGCGTTCCGCGAGATGCTGCGTTCCCGCGGCCAGGTGACCCTGGACGAGGAGGAGTACGGCGATATGGCTGCCTTCGCGGGCGTTTCGAAGTTTGTGGCTCGCGTGAAGTGCGCGATGCTCTCCTGGGTAGCCGTCGAGGAGGCCGCCAAGGAAGCCGCTCTGGAGGACTAGCACAGCCCGCGCGGCTCCCACCAGCTCCTTGCTGGGCGGCCCAAAGATGATCGCAACGGAATGAGGCGGACGCTACAGCGCGTCCGCCTCATTCTGCGTTTTATCCGAGCCCCGCGGGAAAAGATGACTGGTAAAATAATAGGTGCGGTTCGCCTAACCAGCGCCCCGCGAGGAACCTTTTTCGGACCGGCCCCGCCCGCATGAACGGGGCGGATGCGTTCCTCACCCTCCGACTCCTTCGGGGCGCCGGAGTGACCATCGCCGCTACCAACCACAAGGAACCCCTCATGATTATTGGCTACGCCGCAGGTGCCTACGACCTCTTCCACTACGGCCACCTCGAGATTCTCCGCAAGGCCAAGGAGAACTGCGACTACCTGATCGCAGGCGTCGTGCACGACGACGTCCTCGAAGTCACCAAGGGCCGCCGCCCCGTCATCCCCATCGAGGAGCGCGCCGCCATCGTCAGCCACATCGATTACGTGGACGAAGTGCACATCGAAACCACCCCCGACAAGCTCGAAACCTGGAAGCAGAAGCCCTTTAACGTCTTCTTCAAGGGCGACGACTGGAAGGGCACCGAGAAGGGCCTCGCCCTCGAGGAACGCTTCGCCGAGGTGGGCGTGGAGGTGCACTACTTCCCCTACACCGAGCACACCTCCAGCACCAAGCTGCGCAAGGTCGTCGACCTGCTCGAGGCCGAGCACGACCTGCGCGCGGAGATGCACCGCTTCGCTGAGCTGCTGGGGGACCGCGAGTACTCCGAGGCGATTGTCGCCTCCTAAAACCTTGCCGCTCTCGTGACCCCCAAGACGCATAAATCCCCGCCACCCAATCGGGTGGCGGGGATTCTTTAACCCTCGTGAGGACCAGCGGTACGCCGGCCTACTGGGCGGGGACGATTAGCGCTGAAACGATTAGCGCTGAGCAATCCACTTCTCGGCGGAGGTGCCCAGAACCTTCAGCACGCGGCCAACCTGCGGCTCGGCAGCGGCGGCAATCTTCTTGCCCACCAGCGGGATGGAGCAGGAAACCTCGCCGTTGACGTCCAGACGGGTCTTGTCGCCCTCGGGAATCAGGTGCTGGGTGGCGCTGGCCGAAACGGGGATACCGTTGACCTTCACCTCGGTTGCGACGGTGCGCGCACCGTCAGCCGCGGGGGCGCTCACGTTGTCCACCTGGGTCATGGAGACGCCGTTGCCCACGAACTTGCGGGCGATATCCGGAACGCGGTCGGCCGGGATGGTGCGCTCGGTGGTTGCGGTGAACTCGGCGGAGGTGTCACCGGAGACCGAGAAGCTACCGAACTCGACGCCCACCTCGGAGCAGACGAAGCGAGCGAAATCCTCGCTGGAGAAAGCCTCGACGACCTGGTCGACGCTTGCGTTGATGACGGTAGATTCCTGAACTGCCATGAAATTTTCCTTTCGTAGTGCGCGATAAACCCCGCGCATCATTCCTCTCTAGGATACGGTGCGCGGGGTTTCGCAACCTAATAATACGATGCGAATTCGGCCGAGAATACGCCGTGGGCAGATAGCGGCAACGGGTCTATACCCGCAGGTCACCGCGTTCTCGGTCGGAGGTTCGCGTGCCGGTCTAAGATGCAAGACTCAGGGGCGTCTTGCACGAGTAGGGGAGCGGACCGAAATATTCAGCCCGTGCTGCTAGGCGCCGGTACTGGGCGCTTACTAGGCGCTGGGAGCCATGGCGTCGATGCGTGCCATCTCGGCCTTACCCGCACGGTGCGCGCGGACGGCCTGCTTGCAACGGCCCCAGAAGGAATCGCGGCGGTGAATCTTACCGGCCAGCAGGTCGTGCAGCTCCTCACCCAGCTGGGCCGCGGAGATTTCCGGAGTGGAGACGTAGGGCTCGGCGGTGCGGAAGAGAGAGGGGTTCGACAGCGCCAGATCCAGCTTGTGGAAGAGATCCTCGCGGCTCTCCACCACAACGGCGTGGCCGCGCTTCTCCATCAGAGCGGTGAAGGGGACCTGATGGTTATCGACAACCTCGTCAAACTCCGCGCGGCGCGGAACGGCCAGGGGCAGAGCACCGGTGCGGCGCGCATCCTGGATGGAACCGGGGCCGCCCTGAACCAGCACAACGCTTGCGTTGGCGTAGTAGTCCAGCAGCTCGGCCGCGGGAAGAAGCTTCAGATTATC
This sequence comes from Rothia sp. HMSC072E10, assembly GCF_001813965.1. Taxonomy (NCBI): domain Bacteria; kingdom Bacillati; phylum Actinomycetota; class Actinomycetes; order Micrococcales; family Micrococcaceae; genus Rothia; species Rothia sp. HMSC072E10. Next base: position 12,111 of record NZ_KV814488.1, read on the forward strand.
CGCGTGCTTAATGGGCGCGGTGTGGCCATGCTGCACGAGGCAGGTGACCTGCGGGTGAGCCTCAAGGTAGGCCTCGACCCAGCGCAGAAGACGGTCAAAAGTGTGAACGTCGGTGCCAAGAGAAACCACCAGATCGTATGTCTTCGTCGGGATGCGAACCGGTGCGGCAGCGGGGGTAAATACAGGCAGGTCGAACTTGGCGGTATCGACACTGACCTGGGGGAAGTTCTGAATAGACATCGCCTATTCCTCTCTATGTATTTATCGGTAGTAACCCCGCATATCCGATGCAAAAATCCGGAGGGCATCGTATGGATATACGTGGTGGCGTCGTGCCGGAGAGAATGGTGAGTAATCCCCGCATACGCTTCTCTGACGAGTGGTTAGTTCGTGTGGATGGTGAGTCCTCAGCGGAGCGCACGACCTTTATGTATCTGTATGTTTAATAAATACTATACCCCGAAAATAATACCCTCTATGCACTGGAAGGTATTATTTTCGGGATAGGTTAATCACTCTTAAAAAATGGGGTGAATTACGCGAGAATCGGGGAAATTCTTCTGCTGTTCATCGCTCTGAACAATGATGCGATCAGCAATGGTGTACAGCATTTTACCCGTCATCGTCGGCAGAGTCGGGCGGTCAAAACACTCGATGTACAGGGTCTTTACCCGGAAAAGCTTCGCCGCAATAAAGAACGGGACCGCGACACCCGCACCGGCGGAAACCACCGCATCCGGACGTTCCTTCGGAAAAATTCGAAACGCCAAGAAAAGGTTGCGAATAGCATTCTTAATATTGCGCGTCGTCGGATAGTACGCCCAATAAGTCTTCTCATCGGCCAGCGAGGATTCCACGTCGGGCTGCTTAAAGCTAACCCACACGCGATTGTAATCCTGCCAGGCGGCGGCGGTAGCCGTCAGGTGCTTCAAATGGCCACCGCTGCTGGAAACCAACAGGAGTTTGGGCCGGGCCTGGGCGGAGGTTGCCTCAGTCATAAGTATTCTCCTAATACCCCACAAAGGGAGAAACAAAAATGTGATGAGCGGTCGGGGCTCGACAAACCGGAATCGCCGAGCCCCGCACCATAGAGTGAATACCCGCGCGGGTGCGCCCCGACGCTACTCGCGGTCCAGGAAGACCGCCAGGGAGGTGACGCCCTCCAACTGCTCCAGCTGCTGGAACAGCTCACGCACCGACTTCAGCGAAGTAGCTGCGGTGACCGGAACCAGGGCCAGGCCGGCAGCCTGCACGAAACGCAGCTGGGTGGACAGGGGAGTGGCGGTGCTCAGGCTGATGACCAGCGGAGCCTCGCTCTTGGTCACCATCGATTCGGGAGTGTAACGGGTCAGGTCCTCGCGTACCGAAGCGTAATCGGTGAAGCGTGCGTACTCGCTGGGCAGGACGCGCTTCAGCATCTGGTACAGGTGCTCCACGCCGCGGTCGGTGCCCGGCAGAATCACCACGCCGGAGGCGCCGGCGCTCTTGATATCACCATCGGGAGCACCCACAGTGCGCAGCAGCATGAAGGCATCGTTCGCCTCCGAGGTCGAACCCAGCTCGTGCACGGGGATACCGGCATCCTGCAGGCGGTCAGCGTAGCCGACGTTGCGCATCATGCGGTCGCGGCCGTACGCCAGAACCAGGCCAATCAGCAGACCCGCCACGGCGCCGACAATACCCAGCTTCACCGGGCCAAGAGCCGAGGAAGAAGAAGGAACCTGAGCCTGGCTCATCACGCGGCCACCGACGAGAGAGGTCAGCTGAATCTGAGCGCGACGCTCCTGCAGCTGGGATACCAGAGCGTTACGGTTCGCGTCCCCCTCCGCGGCGGCAATCTGCTCGTCCAGCTGCTTGGTTGCCGAGTCCACGCTGCTCTTGAGCGCATCGGAACGGACCTGCAGGTAGGAGTTTGCCATCGCGTTCGCGTAACGTGCGGCGTCGTCCGGGTTGGAGCGGGTGACCTCGATATCCAGCACCGAGGTCTGGGAGGTGCCGGTCACCTTCACGGAGTTCATGAGGCGGCTGGTCAGCTGCGCCTCGGAGAGAGTATCGCCCTCGCTAATCAGGGTCTTAGCAGCCTGGGTAGCCACCTCACGAGAGGAAGCCACGCGAGACTCGGTCGCAATGTCGACCTTGGAGGAGTTGGCGCTACCGGTACCGGCCGGGTCCACCACCATCGGGTAGACCACCAGGGAAGCCTTAGCGGTGTACTTGCCGTTGGTCATGTAGCCGTAGGCCGCACCGGCCAGGGCGAACACCACGACCGATACCAGAATCAGCACGGGATGACGAAGAATACGGCGAACCTGGCTACCCAGCGTCACCGAGGAACTGTGAGAGGTGTTATCCATGAGGACATCCTTGGAAGAGAAAACGGACACTAATATCGGAGAAAGTTTGGAAGATTAGGAGGCGGCGGACTTCGCGCGGCGGGCCGACAGGAATCGCTCGATGCCCAGCGCCTTGCGGAAGCGGAAGAGCACACCGCCGTACACCGGCACCAGAAGCACCACGTACACAATCACGCCCAGCACGCTCTGCCCCAGCAGAAGCAGCGCCACCAGCGCACACGCCGTGGGCACCGCGGCCCCCAGGAACAGCGAGGGAGCCATCTCACGCCACGAGGCGCGGATACCCACCAGGCGGAACACCTGATAGCTGGCCAGGAACGTATCGATGAGCAGAGCCGAAGACCAGGCCGTTACCGCACCGTACAGCCCCCACACGGGAACCAGGGTGAAATTCAGGACCACGGCCACAACCAGCGAGGACAGCTTATTCAGCAGCTGCCAGCGGCTCTTACCGCTCATTAGCAGCACCGACTGCACGCCACCGGCACTCATCGAGAGCATCGCCGCCGGGCAAATTACCCAGAGGATGCCCGCGCCGGACTCGAAGCCCTTACCGAAGAAATGCAAGAGCACGGGTCCGAAGAACGCCAGGGACAGGTAGAAGGGCCACGACAGAGCCGTCAGCACACGAGTGGTGGACAGGAAGATATCCCGAGCTCGATCCAGCTGGCGGGTCGCCAGCGCCGCGCTAATCGACGGACCGGTCACCACGCGACCGGTGTGCTCAATCATTGTGCCTACGCGGACGCAACGGTTGACCGCGCCGTAGACGCCGCCGGCGGCCGCACCCAGGAAGGCCGTCACCACCAGCACGTCAATCCACTCCAGGATTGTTTCGACCACGGTGGCCACGCCTCGGGCTGAGCTGAAGCTCCAGAAAGAACGGAAAGTCTCCTCCGGGGAATCCTCGGAAGGCAAGACCTCCACGTGTTCCTCATTCGGGAAGGCACGCTCCAACAGCCACAACGCCACAATAGCGGTAATCGCCACCGGAACGGTCCAGGCATACACCAGGTCCATCAGCTGACCCGAGAACAGCACCACCAGTCCCACCGCGCCAAAGCGCAGCGTCGGCAACAACACGTTCTGGAGCATCGTAAAGGTCACCACGCGGTGCAGACCGCGCAACGCCCCGAAGAAAACCGTCATGAGCGCCGCAACCAGCACAAAGGCCGAACTGACGCGCATGGCCGCCTGATACTCGGGAGCCATCGGCACCAGGGACGAGTACACGTACACGCCCACAACGAGGAAAACCGACGTCACCAGCGAGGGCACGAGGCCGTAGCGGATGAGCTGCGGGAGCAGCCCGTAGCGCCCCAGGGCACGCTGCGCCGAGATGGTGCGCACCAGACCGGTATCCGCACCGAAGGTCACGAGCGAAATCGCGATGGCGAAGAGAGCCATAAGGCGGAAAAACTCGCCCGAACCTGCCGCGCCAATACCGTTGGAAACCACCATTGTGGTCACGAACGCGATGCCGGCACCGTAGATTACGCACAGCGAAGCTAACGAACCGCTCTTGGCGAGGCTGGGCTGCTTCTTGCCCTGCGCCGGCTTTGCCGTCTGAACCGCGCTCGCGGGGGTAGCCTCGCTTGTGGTTCCCTCCTGCACCATGCGGCGAGGCCCGCCGCGATGTGCACCACCCGGGCGCGCATCTGCGGATGCGGCCGAAGCAACGGCGGGGGAGGACCCGAGGAGAACCGAATCGTCCCCGGCAGGCGCGAAGCCCTGAGCGGGAGGCACAATCGACAGGGCCGTAGTGGCCGGGAAACGACCCGAACGGATATCGTCCACGGTGGGGGCGAAATCGTACCCGTACTCTTCGGCTAGCGCGACCTCCTCGGCCAGGGTTTCCGCCTCCTCACGCAGGCGGGCCCGGCGGCGGGGGTGCTCGCCTCCCGAGGCCATATCAGCAGGATTCGTCATAGGCCCTCACCCTCCTGAACCGAGCGGAGACAAGCCATCGAGGCGAGCAGCAGAATACTCAGCTGCGCGATATCGAAGCTGTAGAAGATGAAGACGACGCAACTAGCCACCGGCAGACTGTGCAACCAGTACCCCGCCGCGGTCCTCACTCGGGCCCCCGCCACCACCGTGCCCAGGATGAAGAGCAGGAACAGTGCCAGACCCACAAAACCAAAGCAGAACATGAGGGTCCACAGGTAGCCCTGAGTACCCATCGACACACCGATGCTCGGCTCCATACGCGGAGTCCCATACCCAATGATGGGGGACTCGAGCGTAGCCTTCCACGTAGCCCGGTATAGGGCAGCACGTCCACCCGTCGAATCGGAGTAATCCTGTCGACCCAGAATGTGGTCCACAGTACCGGAGGCGAAGAGAGCCACCACCACAGCCATAATCGCCGCAACACCGATACCCACGGCGCGCCAATTGGCGGCCAGGAACTGACGCAACAGAACGTAGGCGGCGCTGATGCCCAGGCCAATGAACATGCCTCGGTTACTGGTAGCAATCGCGGGGACCGTGGAGAGGGCCATCGCGATGAGCAGCGCGATACGCGTCCAGATGGAGCGCAGACGCAACAGGCAAGCGAGCATCACCGGGGTGAGTAGCGTGTAGGCCAGACCCCAACTATTGGCGTAGGGGAAAGGCGCGGAGGGGCGCACATACGCTTCGGGGGCACCCCAGGGGCGCTGCACCTCCGCCAGGGGAGGCAGCATGTAGTCGCGCACGAGCGGGTTCTGCATGAAGCCCGAGGGCATGATGAAGCTCATGGGGGTGCGCAGACGGAACTCGGGGAAGAACACGCCGCCGTAACCGAGCACAATGAGCGTGCCCCACAGGGTCGCCAGGCCGCCCAGTAGCTTGTTGAGGCTGATGGAAGACCGAGCGTTGTAGTAGTAGAGGGCGTAGACTCCGGCGCTGAGGATGTTCACGAAGCGCAGACCCCAGCCGATAATGTCGGTGGAACGGGTCAGCGCGAGCACCGCAACCACGACCCACAGGCTAAATGCGGCCCACACCCACATCGGGCCGGGCACCCGCACATTACCTCGGATGATGAGGTAAAAGAGCATGACGGCGGCCAGCACAATCGGAGCGATCTGCAGGACGCCCAGCGCCCACAGCACGGGGAAGCCGTAGAGCAGCGTCATGAGTGGCCAAGCCGGTAGCTTCTTCTGCGCGACCGGCTCGGGACGCAGCCGCACCCGGGCGCGCGCAATCGCGCTGGGAAGCCCCGTCGAGGAGTCCTTCAGCGCGAGTGTCGAGGCACCCGGATAGGAGGGAACGGATGAAGTAACCATGTCTGTGCGGTATCCGGGTTAGAGGCCTCGGCCAGTCTTCTGGACGAGGTCAAGAAGAGTAGCGGGCTTAATGATGCCGGTGGAGACCACGTAGGCGGCCCAGGCACGCAGCTGCTTGGGGTCGCGGCGCAACGCGGCGCGTGCGTAGGCGCGCGCCTCCTTATTGTTGCCCAGGGATGCCTGAGCGTACGCAATCTGACCGGCAATACGTGCCAGGCCCTTGGGGTCCTGCTCAAATTCGGGGAACTTGCGCAGGATGTAGGTCAGCCCGTCCACCATGGACTGCCACTTGCCCGAGAAGAAGGAGGGACGATCCCAGAGCACCAGAATCAGCGGCTCGGGCACGCTCAGGATATCGCCGGTGCGGGTCGCGCGCAGCAGTAGGTCGTAGTCCTCGCCGTAGGCGGCGGGCAGTTCCTCATCGACCAGGCCGATGCGGGCGGGCGCACCGTCGACACCGAGCAGATCCTCGCGGGAGTACAGCATGGCGGAGGGGTGAATCTCGGTGATGCGCGAGCGCAGGAAATCCGCGAAGGTTGCGCGCTCGGGTGCCAGGCGCACGATGTCCTGGCCGCCGGAGCGCACGGTGATGCCCGAGGAGATACCCGCGGCCTCGGGGTTTTCGCGCCAGAGGGCGACCTGCTGGGTGAGCTTGGAAGGCATCCAGTAGTCGTCATCGTCGCAGAAGCCAATCATGGCGCCGGTCGAGGCGAGGATGCCGCTGTTGCGGCCGCCGGCCAGGCCGCCGGTGCGGGTGTTGGAGACGATCTTCAGGGCACGGTTTTCGCCGACCTCGATGTCTTCGAGGCGGTCGGGCTCAACGCGGTCGAACACGACGATGACCTCGACGAAGCCGCGGTAGCTCTGGTCCAGGATGGAGCGCACGGCCACACGCAGCAGCTCGGGGCGCTTGCCGTTGGTCGCGATGACTGCGGAGACGGCGGGGTTGCGAGAGGTGAAGTGCATCATTGGTCTTTCTCCTTACTCGGCGGGGGTGGACAGGCTGACGTACTTGCGGCGCATAGACACCAGAATCGTGGCGGCGTTGGCGAGCAGCAGCAGGGCGTACACGACCACGAAGAGCGGACCAAAGCCGAGGAAGATGTAAATCCAGCAGAGGGTTCCGGCGTCCATGTGCAGGTTGACGAAGGAACGCAGGGGGCCACCGGTCGGGGGAGCGGCGGTCTTGCGGTTATTGCGCAGCTGCTCGGCAAGAATCTGGCTCATGAAGTGGCCCGCGGTGAGAGCGGTGAAAATCATGGGCATGGCGATAAGCCAGCCGTTGAAGGCGTGGGACCCGCTGAAGGAGTAGTGCGCGGGGTACAGGAAGAAGGAGAGCAGGGTGGCCATGTGCACGGAGGGCACTCGAATCGAGTCAACCACGTGGTCGAGCCATTCGCCGGCGGGGGAGGATGCGCCGGTCACGCGGGCTACCTGGCCATCGGCGGAGTCCAGGCCGTAACCGAGCGCGAAGAGCAGGGCTACGCAGATGCCCACACCCACGGAGGGCGGGCAGGCGATGAGCACGATAAGACCGGCTGCGGAGCAGGCGGCGGAGATGGCGGTGACTCCGTTGGGAGTGATGCCCAGGGCCACGGCGGCGGCAGCAAAGTAGCGGGCGACGCGACGGTTGACCCAGCGGGTGTAGGCGGGCACGCCAATACCGGGCTTTTGGGCGGCCTCCAGGGAACGCAGGGTGCTGGAGAAGGTGGCGGCGAATCCCGATGAGGGGGTTGAATTCGGGGTGTGAGGTGCCTCGGAGGTGGACATGCACAATTCCTTTGAATCGGTGAGAGGAGTGAAGGAGAGCGAATTACTCCCTTTCGGGATGGGCGCGAGAAAGTCCGGAAGTCTCGCCTAAGAAATGAGTGGTTAGCTCCTTTTCTCAGTACACCACTATATCGATATTTTACAACGAGATAAAGCGGAAACCTTCTCGCGGGATAGGTGTCTAGCAATATGTCTTAAAACTCACTGACTAAGCCCTTTGGTGTATTTTCCCTTGTGTGAAGAGGGATATGCGCCGGTCTATTTGAGCGGTACGAATCCCGTTCTGGAGTGCGACTAACACCCCCGGTATATCGCTGGGGCTCGAATAATTAGATGCCTCTAATCATTTGAGAATAATTCACTCTCACGAACACGAAAAAGTATTTTATTCGCACAAATGGGGTTTGATTTTCCGAAATCATTCGGAAAATCAAACCCCATGGCGGAATCCGCAGAATGTGCCCCGCGCTAGACGGAGTGCTTAGCCTCGGCGTGCGGAAAGAGGAACGTGGGTGCCCACGCCCTCACGCACGGTGCGGACGCTGCGGCCCTGCTGAGCATTCTCAGCGGTGGCGGCTCGCTCACCGTTCTCATCGTTCTGGGCGGCAGGCTTTTCCTGGTTCTGCGCGGCCGCGGTGACGATGGCCTGCAGATCGAAGCTGACACCCGTGCGGGTAAACCAACCGCCTCGAGCGCCGTGCACCTCAACGGCGATGAGGTTCGTACCCGCCTTCAGCTGAGAAGCCGGAACCGTGAAGGTCACCGGGGTCTTCTGGGCCTGCTCGGCAGACACGCTGCGCGTCGCAACGGCGGTGTTCCAGAGGGGCAGCTTGGTACCGAAACCTGCGCGACCCACTTCCTGACCGTTGACCGCCACCGCAACGGCATCGTCCGCGTAGGTGGTCAGCTTCAGGTCGCGGCTTGCCTGATCGCGGGTGAGGTTAATCGTGGTGTAGGCGTAGATGTTGTTGTACACGCGGCTGTAACGAATCGGAACGCGGGTGTTGAAGTTACCCGCGCCCAGGCCGATGGGGGCGCGGCCCTTGTTCCAGCTGGTGGTGGCCAGATCCTCGAGAGAGAAGTGGAAGTCGTACTTCCACGCCTTCGCGCGGTTCGGTGTCCTATCGGATACAACGTAATTCCAGGTGGAGCCGTAGGGCAGGACAACCTGCTCCTTGGGTGCCGGGTCAGGCTGCGGTTCCTCGGTCTTCGGGTTCTCAACCGTGGGGCTTGCCGTGGGAGTCTCCGCGGGGCTCTCCGAGGCGGTGGCCTTAGCGGTGGGAGTCTCGATGGGGCTCTCCGAGGGGGTGGCCTCGGGGGTCGGGCGGACGGGCGAAATCTGGACTCCGGTCGAAGCCGAGAAGTTGTTCGAGGCATCCACGGCACGCACAAAGTAGTGCGCACCATCGCGGTGCTCCACCTCGTAGGAGGTGCCCGAGACGGTAGCAATCGGACGGTCGTCGCGTAGAACCTGGTAGCGCACGGTGCCGCTATCGGCCACGGAATCCCAGGTCAGAGCGTCCTTATCGTTCTTGAGCTCCACCTTCAGGTTCTGAGGCGTAGCCGGCGGAGTCACGTCACGCTGCTCGAAACGCGCAAAACCAACGGTGTTCTGGACACCGTTGACGCCCAGGGTGCGGTGAATATCGCCACCGACCCACAGGGTGCCGGTGGAGTCCACGAAGGACTCCCAGATGCCGAAGCCATGGTCACCCTTAATGGCGGGGGCGAATTCGGGCAGCATCTTACCGGTCTCCGGGTCGAAGGCAGCCACAAGCTTCACCGAATGAATCACGGTGGATTCGGTGAGCGGCGCACGCTTGGTGTGCGAATTCTGGTACAGGAAATCGCCGCAGTGGCAAGCACCGTAGAGAGTATTACGTTCCTTATCCAGGTGCAGATCCTGGAAGTCGCCACCATCACGGGTAATCGCGGTGTAGGTAGGACGCATATCGCTCTTGTCGTAGCGAGAGATGAGGTGCTCCGTACCGCCAACCCAGACTCCGGATCCGGCGTCTTGAACGTCGAACTGGAAGCCCCAGACCTTCGTTTCGTGCATCAGGTCGTTCACGTTCGCACCGGCGGGAATCTCGGAGTTCTGGTAAGACCAGTTACCGCCCTTCTGAAGGTTCTCGGTAATATCCGCCACGCGGTACGCCAGGGCGCCGTTCAGCCAGGTAAAGTAACCGACTACGTACACGTGCGAGTTATCTTTGGAGGCGCTGATGCCGTTCACGGTGCCGTTAAACACCTGGCGCCAGTCGCGGTCGATGCTCACGATACCGGGCACACCATTGGAGGGGGCGCCCAACTTAAAGCGCGCGATATTGCGGGAGTATGCGACGCCCGAGTTCTCGCTCTCCTTGACGTGGGTGAAGGAGCCACCGATGTACACGTAGTCGCCTTGGCGGTGAATGGTCTTCACCACGAGCTCATTGCCCTTAATGCGGTTGGAGATGCTCACGTTTTCCCACTCGGGGGCAACCTCACCGGTGGAGGCGTCCACGACCACGAAACCCGAGAAGGGACGGCCGTTTACCATGGTGAAGTAGCCGCCGATTGCCAGACGGTTATTTGGCAGGGCCTCAACCGCCTTGACCTGGCCGTTGAGCGTCAGGTGGAAGTCACGGCGCAGCTCGCCGGTCTTCGGATCGAAGCCCGCGATGTTGGACTGGTTCACGACCTCGCCCCTGGAAGACTCCAGGTACTTGAAATCACCGCCGATGAACACGGTGGAAGAGTTCTCGTCGTGCTTGACCTCGGTGATGGCCTCAACGTAGGTGTGCATCTCGTCGGTCTTGCCGCTGGAAGTCGCGGAACTCGTGCGCCAGCGCCAGGTAGCCGAACGGCTATTGGGCAGCTTACGACGCTGGCTGGCCTCGGTACCCTTCACGCCAATTTGGGTCAGCTTCAGGTCGCTCTGGGTCAGCTTGGGGCGCAGGAACATCTGGGTGTAGCCCAAAGCGCTCTGGGTCGTACCCTCGTTGGTGTAGATGTAGGAGTTGCGCGAATCGCTCATGGAGGGTTCGGAACCGTCCTGAGAGATGGGGGAAGTCTTACCGTAGCGGAAGCCAATGCGGTAATCCTGCTTGGGCATTTCCTCAAAGAGCAGAGCCTTGAAACCGTTATCCTGTCCGCGCAACAGGTGATCCTGCCAGGTGCCGTCGGCCCAATCCCGGCGACCGTTCTCGTTGTACGCGGAGAACTCATCGGGGTTCTGGACCACGGCGTTGGACCAGATAGCGTCGGCACGCAGGGCCCAGGTCCACTCGGAGGTCTGGCGGCGCTGCACGGTTACCTCCTGCCACTTGGTGCCGGAGGTGTTCAGCACGCGGCGGAAGCGGTAACCATCGGTGAGATCCTGCGGAGAGGTGCCGTTGAGCAGCTCGCTAATGGTGGTGCCCGAAAGCTGCACCGGGGTCGTGGCCGCGGGCAGCGAAGAGTAGGGACGAACCTGGTCCTGGTTGAGCGTCAGGCCGGAGGATGCGGGCGCCGCGGAGCTATACAGCTGAGCCGGGTCGCCCTGACCCTCGTAGCCTTCGGTCCAACCGTCGCGACCCTCAGCAATCTTGACCCAGCCGCCGCCGTCGGTTTCCTGATCGCAGTAGAACTGGGTCGGTGCGCTCATGGCCGGGGTGTACAGCCAGTAGGCGCCGCTCTTTGCCTCGGGATTGGCCTGCTTAGCCTCCCAACAGCTGGCAGCGGCACGCTCGGAGGTGGTGCCGTTGTAGAAGGACGAATTTTTCTGAACGTTCGTCTGCTCGGCGGTCTTCTCGACCGCGGCACCCGGTGTCAGTGTGGGAAGAGCGGCGGGCATTGCCAGCGCGGTTGCAATGCTGAGGCACAGAGTCGAACGAGTTATTGCGGAACGAGAAAAGCCGGACCCCGTTATCTCAAAAAGGGCTTTCATAATATCTCCAGGTGAATGCCAAAAATTGTATGAAAACGCAGCATCATTAATGCGTTGTGTACGATACCGGCCCGAACTAAACCGCGCAGACCGGCACCTTAATTAGTCCCTAGCAATCAGGGTTATTCGGGAAATCGTGGGTTGCAATCTTCCACTGACCGTTAACCTGAACGAGGGTATAGATATTGAGTGAACGCTTGGGAGAACTATCATCCTTGACGGGCTGATTGTTCTCATCGTAAATCTTGACCGAGGAAGAGTCCATGCACACTTCCAGCAGGCGTGCGGGCTGACCCTTGTACTCGGTATCGGCCATGCGGGGCGTGCCCACCACGGTGGAGGAACCCTCATAGTGCCAACCGGCCAAAGCGTATTCGGAGGCCTGCACCGCAAACTCGGAGGCAGCGGAATCCACGGCAATGTTTTCGATGGCACGAATCGTGTCCTCATCGAGGACCGCGCGAGCCTTCTCCGTGTTCTGCGCCTGAGCGTCCTCATCGCTGGTGGGCTCGCTGGTTGCCTCCTGCGAAGCCGCGGCGGAGGGAGCCGGCTTAACCTTGGAGAGGATGTCCTCGTAGGAGTTTACGAGCTCGGTGGTCTTCTTGACCTCGGCATTATCGGTGGGCACCGGAGAGGCCTTCTTCATGTCTTCAGAGCCGGTGTAAATCTCCTCCAGCTTCTGGCCGTCAGAGGAGGTAGCCTCAGTGCTTGCGGAGGGGTTAGCCTCCGAGGAACCCTGATCGGGGATGCGGCTGGACGAGGCCGAAGCCTGCGCGTCGGTAGCCGAGGAAGACGGAGCTACGGAGGCGCTGGTGGAAGCGCTCGCCGAGGGGGTAGCCGACGAAGAGCTCTGCGCGGTGGAGTTCTCGGAAGCGCAGGCGCTGAACAGAAGCGCAGACACCGCGAGGGTGCTCAGAGCGCCGAGGCGGCGGGCTTTTGAAGAACCCGCAGAGAAAAGGTTAGACATGGGAAGCCTCTTTGGTGGTTGGAGTGAGACAGTCAATATTCCGGAAGGATAATACCGCGCCCGGAGGCTCGGCCCCTAAAGGCTATCACGCCAAGCTGGGAAAATACCCGGACTTTAAAGATTGCATTTTCATAACATTTGAGAATAAAGAACAGGTATTGCTGGGTATAAACCTGCATATGAGGGAAATGTATATCTTTAGGTGAGAAAACTATGATGCATCCGAGGGAAATACATACACTATGTGCAAAATGCCCCGGGTGAGTTGTAAAACTAACCCGGGGCATTAGGGCGAATATCACGTTGAATTAAACGTTATATTACTCGATATCCGCTCTGAAAAGGGGTTATGCTGCCCGCACGGCCTGGGTACTCGCGGAATAATTGCCCGAGGTATCCACCGCACGCACGTAATACTTGGCGCCATCGCGATGATCAACCGAGTAGTGCGTGTCCGTCACCGTCGCAATCGGACGGTCATCGCGCAACACCTGGTAGGTCACTCGCTTCTCCGGCACAGCGGACCAGCTCAGCTGATCCTTCGCACCGTTATGCTTCACCTGCAGGTTCTGCGGGGTCTCCGGGGGAGTCACGTCGCGAGCTGCGTAGCGAGCGAAGCCCACGGTGTCCTGCACGCCGTTAGCACCCAGAGACTTGCTGATGTCGCCGCCGACCCACAGGGTACCGGTCGAATCCACGAAGGACTCCCACACGCCGTAGCCGTGCGCGCCGTTCATAATCGGGGCCCACTCCGGCAGCACCTGGCCGGTGTCCTTATCGAAGGCCGCGACCAAACGAATCGTCTGGGCATCCGTAGCGTTCTTCCACTCCGCATCAATCTTGGTTGCGCCCTGGTAGATGAAGTCACCGCAGTGGCAGGCACCGTAGATAGTCTTACCGCTCAGATGCAGATCCTGGAAGTCGCCACCCTCGCGAGTAATCGCGCTGTAGGTACGCTGCATGCTCGACTTATCGTAGCGGCTAATCATGTGCTCGGTACCGCCCAGCCAGACGGAGGAGCCGGCGTCCTGAACGTCGAACTGGAAGCCCCACATCCTACGCTCGTTCTTCAGGTCCCAGGTCTGGGCGCGGGAAGGAACGTACGAGGGCTCGTGGGTCCAGTCGCCGCCGCTCTGGCGGGGATTGGTGATGTTGGCGAGGCGGAAAGCCTCACCGCCGTTAAGCTGCGTGAAATAGCCAGCCACGTACACGTGGCTGTTGCCCTCGGAAGCGCTCACACCGTTCACCGTGCCGTTGAAGACCGGACGCCAGTTCCAGTCCACCTCGCCGTTGCTCAGCTTGATGCGGGCCAGGTTCCTGGAGTAGGCGTACGTGGGGGAGGTGTTACCCTTCAGGTGCGTGAAGGAGCCACCGAGGTACAGGTACCCGTCGCGGACGTGCAGGGTCTTCACCTGCACCGGCAGGGAAGAGATGCGGCTCTGAACGTGAATATCCCACTGCTTCGCCACCTGACCGGTCTTCGGATCCAGCAGCACGAAGCCGTTGTGGTTCTCACCGTTCACCGTGTCGAAGGTGCCGCCCACGGCCAACAGACCGTTCGGAAGCGCCTCAACCGACTTCACCTGACCGTTGATGCTCGGGCGGAAGGAACGGCGCAACTCGCCGGTACCCACCTCGTAAGCCGCGAGGAAAGCCTGGTCGACCTTCTCGCCGCTGGCCGATTCGACGTAGGCAAAGTCGCCGCCGGTGAAGACCGCGCCGCCCACCTCGGTAATGGCCTCCACCTGGGTGTTCATCTCACCCTTCTTGCCGGTACCGGTCGTCTTACTCGTACGCCACTTCCACTTCTCGGAGTAGCTATTGGGTAGTGCGCGGCGGTTGCTTGCCTCGGCACCCTGCTGGCCGTAGTCGTGCAGACCCTTAGCCGCCAGATCGTTCTGCGTCAGCTTCGGGCGCAGGAAAATCTGGGTAAAGACCAGGGGAGTGGAATGGTCGTTCGCCGGACGGTAGATATACGAAGAAGTCCTGTTCAGCAGGTAATTCTGGAACCAACCCGTAATCCTGGCGTTCGGGCCGTAGGTAAAGCCCAGCTTGTAACCCTGCGAGGGCTTCTCCGCGAAGTACAGGGAACGGTAATCGTCCGAATAGCCGTAACGGAAGATATTGCCCTCAGTCTTATCCTGACTGTAGTAGTTGTAGCCACGGTACTGTCGCGGATGAGTAATCGAAATGTTCGACCAGTACATCGTTGCGCGGAAGGTCCAGGACCACTCGGTGCTTGCGGCACGCGTCGCCTTGAAATCCTGCCAAGCGGTACCGTTCACGTTCATAGCTCGGTGGAAGCGCACGCCATCGGGCAGATCCTGCGGACGGGTACCGTTCAGCAGCGCGTTCACCGTCTGACCCGGCAACTGCACCGCGTCAAAACCGGTGGGGTTCTGGTACAGCTGCTTGGCATCGCCACGACCGTTATAGTTCTCGGTCCAGCTCTCGCGGCCTCGACCAATCATGACCCAGCCGCCGCCGTCGGTCTCCTGATCGCAGTAGAACTGCTCCGGGGCACTCATCTGCTGGGTGTACAGCCAGTATGCGCCGCTCTTGGCGTTCGACTTGTTCTGCTTAACCTCCCAGCAGCTGGCCGCGGCTCGCTCGCTCGAGGAACCATCATAGTAGCCGGCGTCGGCAGCCTGCGCACCCGAAGCAATCGGACCCAGCGAAGCAACCACCATCGCGGCGGAAGCCACCGCGGCGCCCCAAGCCCGGGACCTCGAACGGGACGCTACGCCAGAACTGGGGGGAACGGCGTCGCCGCCAGAGGTCAGGGATCGAGAACGCCCCCGACGCATCAACGGAAGAAAATTCATTGTCTCTCCTCAGAGACCTCAACCGGTAGCGGGCGCGTTTCTCGTGCTCGGCTCTCTTGCGCATCGGTGCTGCGAGCGCCTTAAAGAAAGCCGCTCAACCCGAGCTAACAGCGTGTCCACCATCGGAATCAGTGAGTGTAGTTATCGGAAATTGAATGAATACGTTCAGAACCTGTCAGCGGGTGACCCGCCGGCTGCCCCTGAACGCGTTCAACCGCATCACCTGACGTCGCCGGAACGGCCGTCAAGAAGATGCGGAACGGGTCTGACCGCCGATGCGAACCCTGCGGGCCGCGTCGAGCTCGGAAAGAACCAAAACTAGGGGGGGTAGCGATACCCCGGGTGCGCCGCCGCCTGCGAGAGTTCCGCGGGGAACCTCTCGCAGGCGACAGCCGGGAAAGATGCGGGCTCATTTAACCCGCGACGGGGGTGCTAGGCCTGAACCGCACCCGTGGAGGCCGAGTAATTCTCGGAACCATCGATGGCGCGCACGTAGTAGCGGGCGCCGTCGGTGTGCTCCACCTCGTAGCTGGTGCCGCTCACCGTGGCAATCACGCGGTCATCGCGCAACACCTGGTAGCGCACGCCACCCTCACGAACGCCGGACCACGAGAGCTTATCGGTCGAACCATCTCGACGGGCCGAGAGGTTCGAGGGAGTAGCCGGGGGAGTCACGTCGCGAGCCGCGAAGCGGGCAAAGCCCACGGTACGCTGCTCACCGTTAGCACCCAGCGAGCGGTTAATGTCGCCGCCCACCCACAGGTTGCCGCGCGAATCCACGAAGGACTCCCACACGCCGTAGCCGCTGGCGCCCTTGAGCACCGGGCTGAACTCGCCGATGACCTCGCCGCTGTCCTTATCGAAAGCGGCCACCAGACGCATGCGGTGAACGGCCTTCGACTCCTTCCAGTACGTGTGGTAGCCGGTCGAGCCCTCGAAGAGGACGTCACCGCAGTGGCAGGCACCGTAAATCGTGTTACCGCTCAGGTGCAGGTCCTGCCAGTCGCCACCGTACTTAGAGATGGACGAAGAAATACGACCGTAACCGTTCTTCGAGTAGTTAGCGATCAGGTGGTCGGCACCGCCGGTCCACACGGTCGAGCCGGCATCCTGAACATCGAACTGGAACGCGTACACAATGCGGTCAGTAATGTTCAGCTTCAGCGAGGGCTCCCACTCCCACTTAATGTTCGAAGCGTCGGAGCCCTTCAACGCGGCCAGACGGAAAGCGCGCTGATTGTTCAGCTCGGTAAAGTAACCGGCGGCGTGAACCGTCGAATTATCGGAAGCGGCGGTAATACCGTTGACCGTGCCGTTGAAGTTCGGGCGCCAATTCCAGTCCACCGCACCGTTGGAGAGCTTGATGCGGGCCGCACCACGCGAGTACGCGTACGAGGAAGAGGTGTTGCCCTTCACGTGGGTGAAGTTACCGCCGATGTAGAGGTAACCGTCCTGTACCAGCAGGGTCTTCACCTGAGCCGCATCGCCATTACGGCGCTGCACCTGAACATCCCAGGTACGGTCAATCTGGCCGGTGGTCGCATCCAGAATCACGAAGTGGTTGACCTTCTCGCCGTTGACCTCGGTGAACTCGCCACCGACCGCCAGACGGTTATTCGGCAGGGCCTCAAGCGCCTTAATCTGACCGTTGAAAGTCGGGCGGAAGGAACGAACCAGTTCGCCCGAATCCACGTTGTAACCGGCCAGGAAGGACTGGTTCACGCGCTCGCCACCGGCCGACTCGACGTACTTGAAGTCGCCGCCGGTGAAGACCGTATCGCCCACCTGGGTGATGGCCTGAACGTAGGTGTTCATCTCGTTCTTCTTGCCGGTACCGGTCTGCTCGCTCGTACGCCAACGCACGGGCATCGTGTAGCTATTGGGCAGGGCGCGACGGTTGCTTGCCGCGGAACCCGAACCGATTGAGGAGAAGTGCAGGTCGTTCTGCGTCAGCTTCGGGCGCAGGAACACCTGAGTGAAGGGGATGGAGTAACCGGCCGAGCCACGCTTCTGATAGATGTACGAATCCGGGTTTTCGCTACCGAAGTTCACCAGGGAACCGTAGGCGAAACCAATCTGGTAACCCTGGTTCGGGTTGGCGAAGAAACGAACCGAGCTGGTCGTGATGCCCGGAGCCATCTCCGAGGCGGAGAGACCCATGCGGGCGGTGCGGTTAATGCCCGCGCCCTTGAAACGCACGGTACCCCAGCGCTGGGCGTAGCTCATGGCCCAGGTCCACTGATCCGTCTGGGGACGCTGAACGTACACGTCCTGCCACTGGGTGCCCCGCGCGTTGTGTGCGCGGTGCAGGCGCATGCCGTCGGGGAGGTCCTGCGGCTTAATACCGTTCAGCAGGGCATCCACGGTAGTGCCCGAGAGCTGGACCGGGGTGAATGCGGCCGGTCCGGTCGGGTTCTGGTGCAGCTGGTTCGGGTCGCCCGTGCCGTTATAGGACTCGGTCCAGCCCTCTCGGCCGCGGCCAACCATGACCCAACCGCCGCCGTCGGTCTCCTGATCGCAGTAGAACTGCGCGGGACCGCTCATGGCAGGGGTGTACAGCCAGTAGGTGCCAGAAGAGGCCGAGGGGTTGACCTGCTTGACCTCGTAACATGAAGCAGCCGCCTTATCGCTGCTGGAGCCATCGTGGGTTCCGATCGCAGCGGAGGCGGGCGTAGAGGGAATCAAAGGCGCCGCGGCAAACGCGGTACCCATAGCGAGTGCGAATGCGGCCCACTTTTTCGCCGCCCGCTTGCGGGGCGCGGCGTCGGGACGCTGTGTGTATGTGGTTGTCATATGTGTCTTTCTGATGCGACGTTCCGGAAGAAACATCGAAAGAAACGGTGATATTGAGACCTCAAAGAAGCACAGCGCATCACGAAATGCATATAAAAGGTGGTAATTCTTTAAAACACTTCGTTTCGGAAGAATGCGTGAGAGTGCTCTCGTCGGTGTATTGACTAGCGTACAGGATGAAGCTGAGAATTCGGGGCCCGGAGGCTCTGCGCGCATACCGGAAAAATGTGATTTGTGCCCTAAATGTTGAGGAGAGAGAAAAACTCCGAAAATCACGCAGACCGGGCACCCTCGAAATATAAGAAATTGACACGCAGAATATTTAAGAAATATTCGCCGCCCTGCGAAACGAAGAAAGCGAAATACCCGCGCAGGGTGGAGCCGCTCTAGAATAAAAAAGCTGTTCACACGAGCGGCGGGAAGAGCGGGAATACCTCCCGTTCGACTCGTCCCACTCACTCAGCTCGTACCGTACACACCATGATTCAGGAGAAGCCTTGAGCCCCACCCGCGCGACACAGAAGAGCCCCGCCGCACCGCTGTACCCCCTCCTGAAGCTGCTCAACCGGCAGGAACGCTGGGCTGCCATCCGCGCCGCGGCCGCCGTACCCGCCGCCGAGCGTAGCGCCCGCACCCTCATCGGGGCCGTCGCCGGAACCCACGCGGCCCTGCTGGCCGACCTCTCCACCGCGGTGCGCGAAGGCACCCCGGAGGCGCTCAGCCTCGTCATCGCCCCCACCGACCGTCAGGCCGAAGACCTGGCCCACGCCCTGCGCTCCTACCTGCCCGCAGAAGACATTGCCATGATGCCGGCCTGGGAAACCCTGCCGCACGAGCGCCTCTCGCCCCGATCCGACACCATCGGCCGCCGCCTGCAGGTGCTACGAGCCATCACCGGGCCCGCCGCGAGCCGCCCCCGCATCGTGGTCGCCCCCGTGCGCGCCGTCATCCAGCCCATCGTCTCCGGCATCGAAAAGCTCGAACCCGTGCACCTGGTCCGCGGCGAGGAATACCCCTTCAAGGACGTGGTGCGCGGCCTGAACGATGCCGCCTACTCCCGCGTGGATCTGGTCGCCAAGCGCGGCGAGTACGCGGTGCGCGGCGGCATCATCGACGTCTTCCCGCCCACCGCCACCACCCCCGTGCGCCTCGAATTCTTTGGCGACGAGCTCGACGAGATGCGCCACTTCTCCGTGGCCGACCAGCGCACCCTCAGCGGGGGAGAGGATCTCACCGAACTCACCCTGCTGCCCTGCCGCGAGCTACTCATCACCCCCGAGGTCATGAGCCGCGCCGCGCGCCTGAAGGCCGACTACCCGGCCGCCGCATCCATGCTCGAAAAGATTGCCGGCGGCATCTACGTTGAGGGCATGGAATCGCTCACGCCCCTGCTCGTCGACTCCATGACCACCCTCACCGCGCTACTACCCGCCGGATCCCTGATAGTCAGCGTCGAACCCGAGCGAGTGCGCGCCCGCGCCGAAGACCTCGTCGCCACCAACGAGGAATTTCTCGCCGCCGCCTGGGACACCGCCGCCGAGGCCGACGCGGTCTCGCCCATCGACCTGGGCCAGCTGCGCCTGAGCGACAGCGGATTCCGCACTATCGACAGCACCCGCGCCGAGGCCCTCGCCGCACACCTGAGCTGGTGGGACATCACCGAGCTCACCACCGACGACAGCCTGCTCGAAGACGCCGCCGAGGCCATCGAATCCGTCGAAAACCTGCAGAACGGGGCCCTGGCCGACGCCATCGAGGAGGGCATCGACACCTACACCCTAACCGCCCGGCCCGCCACCGCCTTCAACGGCTCCGTGCACCGGATGCTCGAAAGCCTCGGCGACCTCATCCAGCAGCAGTGGACCGTTCTCGCCCTCACTAACGGCCGCGGCTCGACCGACCGGCTCATCGCTCTGCTCCACTCCGGGGAGGAGGGGGCCGCCTCCGTGCCCGCCGCACGCCGAGTAAGCCTCGAGGAGGACCCCGCCGGGGACCTCGAACACGGCATCGTCGAGGTGTGCGAGGCACCCGCATCCGCGGGCTTCCTGCTCGAGGACGCCAAGCTCGCCGTCTTCACCGAGGCCGAACTGCTCGGCCGCCGCGGCACCTACGCGCCGCGCTCCGCATCGGGCCAGAAGTTTAAGACGCGCCGCCGCCGCAACGCCGTCGACCCGCTCGCCCTGAACCCCGGCGACTACGTGGTGCACGAGCGCCACGGCATCGGCCGCTTCGTCGAAATGACCTCCCGCCCCGTGGCCGGCGCCGCACCCGTCAACGGGGTGCAGCCCATGAAGGAATACCTGGTCATCGAGTACGCCCCCTCCAAGCGCGGCGGCGCACCCGACCGACTCTTCGTGCCCTCGGACCAGCTGGACCTCATCTCCAACTACGTGGGCGGGGAGAACCCCTCCCTGTCGAAGATGGGCGGTAGCGACTGGGCTAAGACCAAGTCCCGCGCTCGCAAGGCCGTCAAGGAAATCGCCGCCGACCTGGTGAAACTCTACTCGGCGCGCCAGGCTTCGCGAGGCCACGCCTTCGCGCCCGACACCCCCTGGCAGCGAGAGCTGGAAGAGTCCTTCCCCTACAACGAGACCCCCGACCAGCTCACCGCCATCCACGAGGTGAAGGAGGACATGGAGAAGGAAATCCCCATGGACCGCCTCATCTCCGGTGACGTGGGGTTCGGCAAAACCGAGGTTGCCGTGCGCGCCGCGTTCAAGGCCGTGCAGGACGGCAAGCAGGTCGCCGTGCTCGTGCCCACGACCCTGCTCGCCCAGCAGCACTACGAAACCTTCACCGAGCGTTTCTCCGGTTTCCCCGTGAAGATTCGCGTGCTCTCCCGCTTCCAGAAGGCCAAGGAAACCCGCCAGATTACCGAGGAAATCGCCTCCGGCGCGGTGGACGTGATGATCGGTACGCACCGCATCCTCTCGGAGAGCATCGTGTTCAAGGACCTGGGCTTGGTCATCATCGACGAGGAGCAGCGCTTCGGCGTGGAGCACAAGGAGAAGCTCAAACAGATGCGTACCAACGTGGACGTTCTGGCCATGAGCGCAACCCCGATCCCGCGCACCCTCGAAATGTCGCTGACCGGTATTCGCGAAACCTCGACGCTGGCCACCGCCCCCGAGGAACGCCACCCCGTGCTCACCTTCGTCGGCCCGCGCACCGACAGCCAGATTACCGCCGAGATTCGCCGCGAGCTCATGCGCGAGGGCCAGGTGTTCTTCGTGCACAACCGCGTGGCCGATATCGACAACGTGGCAGCCGAAATCGGCAAGCTCGTGCCGGAGGCGCGCATCGCCACCGCACACGGCCGCATGAGCGAGTCGCGCCTGGAGCAGATTATCGTGGACTTCTGGGAGCGCCGCTTCGACGTGCTGGTGTGCACGACCATCGTGGAGACCGGCCTGGACATCTCGAACGCGAACACGCTCATCGTGGACAACGCCCAAAACTACGGCCTGAGCCAGCTGCACCAGCTGCGCGGCCGCGTGGGTCGTGGCCGCGAGCGCGCCTACGCGTACTTCCTGTACCCGGTGGACAAGACCCTCGGTGAGATCGCCCACGAGCGTCTGAAGGCCGTGGCGACCCACAACGAGCTCGGCGCGGGCCTGCAGCTGGCCATGAAGGACCTGGAGATTCGCGGCGCGGGCAACCTGCTCGGCGGCGAGCAGTCCGGTCACATCGCGGGCGTGGGCTTTGACCTGTACCTGCGCCTGGTGGGTGAGGCCGTGGCGAACTACCGCGGCGAGAAGGAGGAGCGCGAGGTCGAGACGAAGATCGACCTGCCCGTCAACGCGCATATCCCGCACACCTACATTGACTCGGAGCGCCTGCGTCTGCAGGCCTACCGCCAGATCGCGGCGGCCGACACCGAGGAGAAGATTGAGGAGGCCCGCGAGGAGCTGGCCGACCGCTACGGTGAGCTGCCCGAGGCCGTGGAGAACCTGCTGGCCGTGGCCACGCTGAGGATGCACGCCCGCGCCGCCGGTATTCACGAGATGGTGGTCCTGGGGCCGAAGGTGCGCGTGGTGAGCGCCCAGCCCCTGCCGGAGTCACGCCAGATGCGCCTGAAGCGCGTGTACCCCGGCTCCACGCACGCCCAGCCGAAGGGCATGGATACCTGGCTGACCCTGGTTCCCCGCCCGAAGACCATGCCGGTTGGCGGCAAGGAGCTGGTGGACCGCCCCATGCTGGAGTGGGCCGAGAAGTTCATCAACTCGATTTACGCGGAGAAGCCGCAGGCCCTCGAGGAGTAACGGGGCAGGGAAGCAGCGGGCCGGGAACACCCGGCCCGCACGACCCGCGCCCTCGGGAGAAGTTCGCCGTGCGGAGTGTCATAATATGGCACATCTGCACGGCGAGTGCGTTTGCCCCGAACAGGCGGCATAGCTCACAATTAAGGCATGACTTCAACGGTGAACTACGCATCCCAGCGCATTGTAATTATTGGCGGCGGACCCGGCGGCTACGAGGCCGCGATGGTGGCCGCATCCTCGCAAGCAGACGTGACGCTTATCGAGCGCAAGGCCATCGGCGGCTCGGCCGTGCTAACGGACGTCGTGCCCTCCAAGACGCTTATCGCCACGGCGGATATGATGACCCGCTTTTCCGAAGCCGGAAGCCTGGGCATTGAGAATACCAAGGGCAAGGCCCCGCAGCTTCGGGTAGACATGGACCGCGTGAACCGCCGAGTGCGCGACCTGGCCCAGCAGCAGTCTGCCGACATCAAGCGTGCCCTGGCCTCGGCGGGCGTGAAGATTATTCACGGTACCGGCAAGCTCCTGGACCGCCACACGGTGCAGGTGACCGACGAGGCCGGCCTCGTCTACCCGTTGCACGCCGACTTCGTGCTGCTTTCGGTGGGCACGCATCCGCGCGAGATGCCCACGGGCATGCCCGATGGCGAGCGCATCCTGACCTGGACCCAGCTGTACAACCTCAGCGAGGTGCCCGAGGAGCTCATCGTGATCGGTTCGGGTGTGACCGGCGCCGAGTTCGCCTCGGCCTATAACGGCCTGGGCTCGAAGGTGACCCTGGTGTCCTCCCGCGACCGCGTGCTCCCCGGCGAGGACGAGGACGCCGCCCGCGTGCTGGAGGACGTCTTCGAGCGTCGCGGCGTGCGCGTCATGCCCCGCTCGCGCGCCTCCGCAGTGGAGCGCACCGAGGACGGCTCCGGCGTGATTGTGACCCTCTCGGACGGCCGCAAGGTCTCGGGTACGCACTGCCTCGTGGCTATCGGTTCGATTCCCAACACCGAAGATTTGGGCCTGGACGCGGCGGGCGTGGAGCACGCCCCGAGCGGCCACATTACGGTGGACGGCGTGTCCCGCACGAGCGTGAACAATATTTACGCTGCCGGCGACTGCACGGGCGTGTACCCGCTGGCCTCCGTGGCCGCCATGCAGGGCCGCATCGCGATGGCGCATATCCTGGGTGACGCCGTGCGCCCCCTGCGAACCGACAAGGTTGCGGCGAACATCTTCACCTCGCCCGAAATCGCGACCGTCGGCATCAGCGAGAACGACCTGCACGAGGGCTCCTACCGCGGCGAGGCCGTGACCCTGCAGCTGAGCACCAACCCCCGCGCCAAGATGATGGCGATGCGCGACGGCTTCGTGAAGGTTTTCGCCCGCCGCCACTCGGGTACCGTCATCGGCGGCGTGGTCGTGGGCCAGCGCGCCTCCGAGCTGATTTACCCGATCGCCCTGGCCGTGGAGAAGAAGCTCACGGTGGACGATCTGGCCGAGACCTTCACGGTGTACCCCTCGCTGTCCGGCTCGATTGCCGAGGCGGCGCGTAAGCTGCACACCCGCGGTAAGTTCTAGCCGCATCCGGGACCAGACACAAAAGCGGTGGGGGTCGCCTTCCATGAGGTATGGAAGACGACCCCCACCGCTTATTGCGTTCGGCTACTTGATAGAAAGTTACTTCTTGGAGCCGACGGCGTTCATGTCCACGTCACGGGTTTCGTGAGTGAGCAGGATGAAGACGACGCTCAGAATCGAGGCGAAGGCCAGGTAGCCACCCACGGCGGCCACACCGTAGGTGGAGTTCAGCCAAACCGCCACGAACGGGGTCAGAGCCGCACCGAGGATGGAAGCCACGTTGTAGGCGATACCGCTGGCGGTGTAACGCACGTTGGTGGGGTACAGCTCCGGCAGGTAGGCCGACATAGAACCGAAGGACAGACCCATCAGGCACATACCGATGAAGATGAAGACGGTCACGGCGACGGTGTCCACGTTCGCACCGGTGCCGACGACGGCGGGGGAGATGAGCGGGCCGAAGCACAGGCCGAAGACTGCCATGGCGATGGTGGTCCACAGCTGCTGGGTGCGGCGGCCGTACTTATCAGCCAGCCAACCCGAGATCGGGATGAAGATGGCGAAGCCGATAATCGAGACCAGCTGAATGATGAGGAACTCGTGGTACGGAATGGCCAGGCCACCCTTCTCCGCCTTGGCGATACCGTAGGAGAGAACCCACGCGGTCATCAGGTAGAACAGCACGTAGCAGGCAACCATGATGAAGGTACCCTGAATCATGGGCCACCAGGCAACCTTGAACGCCTCGACGAGCGGGGTCTTAACCTTCTCGTTGTTGGCGGCAGCCTTGGCGAAGACGGGGGTCTCCTCCAGGCGGAAACGCACGTAGAGGCCGACGGCGACCATCACGATGGAGAGCAGGAACGGGATACGCCAACCCCAGACGAGGAAGGGGTGCTCGAGGTTCTTCGCGTCGGTGGTGGAGTTAAAAGCGATGAAGCTGGTCAGGATCAGCATGAAGCCGTTGGCGAGGACGAAGCCGATGGGGGCACCCAGCTGGGGCCACATGGCGGCGCGGGCGCGCTTACCCTCCTTCGCGTACTCGCTGGCGAGCAGAGCCGCGCCGGACCATTCGCCGCCCAGGCCCAGGCCCTGGCAGAAGCGCATGATGGTCAGCATGGTCGGTGCCCAGAGAGCAATCTGGTGGTAGGTGGGCAGCAGGCCGATGATGAAGGTCGCTATACCCATGGTGAGCAGCGCACCGACGAGGGTTGCCTTACGACCAATCTTGTCGCCGAAGTGGCCAAAAATAATGGAACCGAGGGGACGCGCGACGAAGGCGACACCGAAGGTTGCGAAGGAGGCCAGCAGCTCGGTCGTGGCGTCCTTCGCGGGGAAGAACAGCACGGGGAAGACGGCCACGGCGGCGGTGGCGTAGATATAGAAATCGTAGAACTCAATGGTGGTACCAATGAGCGATGCGAGAATCACGCGGCTGCGAGGCGTCGTGTTCTCGACCGGCGCGGCGGAGGCCTTGGTGCCGGATGCGGTGGTGCTCATGAGAGATGCTCCCGAAGATGGACTGTGCGTACAAAAGGGAACCGGAGGCGTAGGTGACGCTGCTCTCGGAGTGCGGGGCGGCGGGGATGATGCCGCGCCGTGACACCGGAGAATTGAACCGGGTGTGCGGGTTCGGAACGAAAGGTTCCCCTAAAGTGCATTATTATAAACCGTTCAGAAAAGTTGGCGCAGGCCCCGTCACTATCTGGACGGCGGCCCTCCGAACGGTAATTTTCAGGGGCGGCGCATCCCCGGCTACTCCTCAGCGGAGGAACGCGCGGGGCCGCCGCACCGCGCGAGTGATGAGCCCGAATACGCAAGCATCCCCGCCGCGAGAGAAACTCGCAGCGGGGATGCTTCGCAAACGCTACTTGATGGTCGCCAGCACAGCACCGGAGGTGACGGTGTCGCCCGGCTTAGCCGACAGGCCCGAAACCTTACCGGCCTTGTGCGCGGTAATGGGCTGCTCCATCTTCATGGCCTCCAGGACCAGGACGAGGTCACCCTCGGCCACGGTATCGCCGTCAGAGACGGCCACCTTCACGATGGTGCCCTGCATGGGGCTGGTCAGCTCGTCGCCGCCGGCCTTCGCCGCGGCGCGGGAGGAGCGGGACTTGCGGCTCTTCGAAGCCGGCTTGGCGGCGGGCTTGGCGGCGCCGCCCATCTCGGGCAGGGACACCTCCATGCGCTTGCCGTTGACCTCAACCACCACGGTGGTGCGTTCCTCGTCATCGGAATCCACGCTACCGGGGGCGCCAGCGTACATGGGGATCGTGTTGTTGAACTCGGTCTCAATCCAGCGGGTGTGCACCTTGAAGTCCTCACCCTCGGCCGGAACGAACGCTGGGTCCTCCAGAACCACGCGGTGGAACGGGATGACGGTGGGCATACCCTCAATGTTCAGCTCGGACAGGGCACGGCGGGCACGCTGCAGTGCCTGCTCACGATCCGCGCCGGTCACAATCAGCTTGGCCAGCATGGAGTCGAAGTTGCCGCCGATGACGTCGCCGGCCACGAAACCGGAATCCCAGCGCACGCCGGGGCCGGTGGGGACGTTCAGCTTCTCGATGGTGCCGGGGGCCGGCATGAAGGAACGGCCCGGGTCCTCGCCGTTGATGCGGAACTCGAAGGAGTGGCCGCGCAGCACGGGGTCCTTCTCCTCAATCTTCTCGCCGCGGGCGATGCGGAACTGCTCGCGCACCAGGTCGAGACCGGAAATCTCCTCGGAGACGGGGTGCTCCACCTGCAGGCGGGTGTTGACCTCGAGGAAGGAGATGGTGCCGTCGGTGCCGACCAGGAACTCGCAGGTACCAGCGCCCTGGTAGCCGGCCTCGCGCAGAATCGCGCGGGAGGCCTCGTAGAGGCGCTTGGTCTGCTCCTCGCTCAGGTAGGGGGCAGGTGCCTCCTCGACGAGCTTCTGGTTGCGGCGCTGCAGGGAGCAGTCGCGGGTGGAGACCACCACGACGTTACCGTGCGCATCGGCCAGGCACTGGGTCTCAACGTGACGCGGGGAATCCAGGAAGCGCTCGATGAAGCACTCGCCGCGACCGAACGCCGCGGTTGCCTCACGCACGGCGGACTCGTACATCTCGACGATGCTCTCGCGGTCGCGGGCCACCTTGATGCCGCGACCACCGCCACCGAAGGCGGCCTTCACGGCAATCGGCAGGCCGTGCTCATCGGCGAAGGCAACAACCTCGTCGGCGGACTTGACCGGATCCTTGGTGCCCGGAACCAGGGGAGCGCCCACCTTCTGAGCGATGTGGCGCGCGGCCACCTTATCGCCCAGCTGGGTAATGGACTGGGGGGAGGGACCGATCCAGGTCAGGCCGGCGTCGATGCACTTCTGCGCGAACTGCGCGTTCTCGGAGAGAAAGCCGTAACCGGGGTGCACGGCGTCGGCACCGGAACGGATGGCCACCTCGATGAGCTTATCCATCACCAGGTAGGACTGCGCCGCGGTGGAACCGCCCAGGGCGTACGCCTCATCGGCCAGCTTCACGTGCAGGGAGTCGCGGTCGGGATCAGCATAGACGGCGACGGTCTGCAGGCCCTCATCGCGGGCCGCGCGAATCACGCGGACGGCGATTTCGCCGCGGTTGGCGATGAGAATCTTGCTGACCGGGCCGGTGTGTCGGCCGGGGACCGCGGTAAATTTTTTGGCGGCTTCTGCCTGGTTCTGAGTCACTTAAAGCTCTCCTTTATCTCCTGCCGAAAGCATATCGAGAAACGGCAAGAATGGCGAATATATCGCGCATCGTACTGTTCCATGATATCGATTAGTGTTCAAATACGTGTGTTGGGGGTGCGGGGCGCGGTCCGGCGTGCGCGCCCGCGTGGGTGTTTTCGTCCTCGGGACTGGTCCGGTGGATCAGTCCTCGGGCGGTAGCCACAGGTCCGTGACAGCCACGCCGCGGCGGCGCAGCAGCTCGCGCAGGGCGTGGATGGACAGGCCAACCACCGTGTGGAACTCGCCCTCGATACCGCGGATAAACGCCGAACCGTAGCCGTCCAGGGTGAAGGAGCCCGCCACCCACAGCGGCTCGCCCGTGGCGATGTACGCTTCGACCTCGGCGGGGCTCAGCTCATCGAAGTGCACGACGGCGCTGCGCAGCTCGGCAACGGCGGGCGCCTCCGCATGCTTCTCGGGGTCACACTCCCGCAGATCCACGAGCGCGTGACCCGTGTGGAGCGTGCCGTGGTGCCCGCTCATGGCGGTGATGCGCTCGCGGGCGTTCTCTGCGGTGTGCGGCTTGCCGTAGGCCCGCCCCTCGAACTCGAAGACGGAATCGCAGCCCAGCACCAGGGCATCGCGCACGCCCTCGGCGGCCAGCTCCTCGGCAACCGCTCGGGCCTTGAGGCTCGCCAGGAGGGAAGCGGTCTCGGCCGGGCTGAGCCCCTCGCGCCCTTCGGCTCGTGCCCGCTCATTGGCGGCGGCGAGCGCGGCGTCCTCGTCAACCGAGGAGACGCGCACCGTAAAGGCGATGCGGGAATCCTCCAGGAGCTTGCGGCGCGCGGGGGATGCGGAGGCAAGCACCAATCCTACCGGCGCGGCCTCGGCGGAAGGGACGGGGGAGGGGTCTACTGCAGTCATGCTCTCTATTTTAAGGCCGGGGGCGGGAAGTTTACCCTCACGTGCACCTTGAAGCTTGCCGCGCTCGCGATGGGCGTACAGGCAGCACACGAACAGGTCGAGTACAGGCCGCAGTCTAGGCCTGCGATTCGTGCGGCCCCCGGCGGGTACGCAAACGGCGTATCTCACTCCCCGCAACTGCGGGGAGTGAGATACGCCGTAAACATGGTGACGGCCGCTTAGCGTGCCGGCGGCCTCAAATCCGTCCGCGCGGAGCTACGGGAACACCCGACTTGGCCGACCTAACGGGTCTAGCGAGTCTCGGCCACCTGCAGGCGCTTCGGCTCGTCGGCCACCTGCTCCTCGTACAGCGCCTCCGGCACGAAACCACCCGGGGCGCGCGGCGGCGAGAGAGCAGGCCACGCGAAACGAGGCTGCGAAGCCTTCGGAACGCTGAAAAGCAAACAACAGGCAAACTCGAATGGAACGCGGGTATAACGAGACCGGCACAACGCGTGAAACCTCGTGAGACGGCTCCCCGAACTAAGGTGACTCCCAGACTCCCTTGCTATGCTGGATGTGCGTCCGGGATAGGCCCCGGACCAGCGCCGTTTTCGCTCTTCCGGCCCGTGCAACGGCCCGGTGGTCCCCCTCCGAGGCCGTCCTCGGCAGGTACTCACCGGCCGGCCGCGCATCCGGCGAGAACGCCCCCGCACGACACCTTCAAGGAGAGATGCATGAGTTCTGCACCCCAACGCCCGGGCGGAACCCACCGGGTTGATCAGCCCAAGACCTCGCGAGGCCCCCTTAACTCCATTGCCGATTTCGCGAGCCGCGCCGCCCGCTCCACCTCGCAGAACGCCGTGAATCTGGGCGCCACCCGCCCCGGCGTGACCAAGATGATCGCGGTGGCCGGCGCCGGTGTGCTGCTCATCGGTGGCGGCATCTTCGCCTACAACAGCATGCATCAGGAAGAGAACGCCTTCCTCGCCACCGGCGATGAGTACGCCCGCGTCTGCCAGGACGCCACGACCGGTCAGCGCGTGGACGACTCCGAATGTGAGAAGGCAGGTGCGCAAGAAACGACCGCCAGCCCCTCGGAGTCGGCCAGCTCGGATTCCTCGCACTCCTCGAGCTCTTCGGGTTCCTCGGGTTCTTCCGGTTCTTCGGGTTCTTCGGGCACCTCGAACTCCTCCACCACGACCCACCACAGCGGCTCCAACGCCTTCCTGTGGTACTACCTGGGCCGTCAGAGCGCCGCCAACTCGAACGGAGCGTCGAGTAACTACATTCCGCGCGTGGGCGAGAAGCTCTCGGGCGGCTCCACGACCCGTCCCTCGAACGGCACGGTGTACAGCGGCGTGCCCTCGAGCGGCGGTGGATTCGAGGACTCCTACCGCAGCGCCAAGAAGTCCTCGACGATTTCGTCGGGTAAGGAAACCTCGACCAAGAACACCGGCAAGACCTCCTCGGTGCGCGATAACACGACCGGCACCGTCTCGAACTCCCGCCGCAACGGCAGTAGCGGTAGCAATTCTGGCTCCTCCGGCTCCTCCAACTCCTCTAAGTCGGGCACCAGCTCCAGCAACAAGTCGGGTAGCAAGTCGGGTTCGTCCAGCTCGAACAAGTCGGGTAGCAAATCCAGCGGCAGCAAGGGCGGCTTCGGCGGCGGCTCCAAGTCCGGCGGCGGCCGCTCCGGCGGCTAAGCCCTCCCGCATCCGCACCCGTACATCACCCCCGCTACCGGCAAGGAAACCACTATGCGCCGTGAAGAATTCCCCCTGGGCCGCCCCGAGTGGGAGAAGGTCATCGTCGAAGAAGGCCTCACCTACAGCGTGGACGGCCCCGACGACCCCGACCACTACTGGAACGAGTACGCAGCCTACATCTTCAGCCCGGAAGAGATGAATTCCGTCCGCGCCCAGGCCGAAGAAATGCACCGCATGTGCCTGAGCGCCGTGGACTACCTGGCCTCCGGGGCCTTTGGTACCCTGGGCCTGCCGCACGGCGCGTTCAACCTGGCCGTCGAGTCCTGGAACCGCCGCGACCCCGACTTCTACGGACGCTTCGACTTCATCTACTCCGGCGTGCCCGGCGAACCCCTCAAGCTGCTGGAGTACAACGCCGACACCCCCACCGGTATTGTGGAGGCGGCCGTCTGCCAGAAGACCTGGGCCAAGGATCAGCGCCTCGACATGCAGGGCTACGCGCACTGGGGCGAAATCGGCGAGGCCTTCGTGGACCGCTGGCGACAGATTTTTGCGCCCGAGCTCACGAGCGGCCAGCGCCCCGTCCTGCACCTGGCCCACGTGCCCGAGGACATCGATGAGAACCGGGAGGACTACAACAACCTGTGGCTCATCGCCTACGCCGCCCAGCAGGCCGGCATCGAAACCATCCTCGTGCCCATCGACGAGATTATCTTTGACGAGCCGACCAAGAGCTGGAAGGACGCCGAGGGCCGACCCATCAGCAACCTCTTCAAGCTCTACCCCTGGGAGGACCTGGCCACCGACAGCGACTCGGGCTACGACCAGCTGCTCTTCGCCTACCACGGCGCGGTGCAGCGCTGGATTGAGCCCGCCTGGAAGATGTTCCTGTCCAATAAGCTACTGCTGGCCGCTCTCTGGGATAAGTACCCGGGCCACCCGAACCTGGTACCCACCTACGCCGGGCATCGCGGCGACCTGCGCAACTGGGTTCGCAAGCCCATCTTCGGGCGCGAGGGCGACGGCGTGGAGATTTACGCCCCCGACTACAACGTCTTCGTCAAGCCGGAGGAGGACGACTTCTTCTCCACCGCCCCCGAGAGCGAGTTCGTCTACCAGGAGTACATCCCGGCACCCCGCTACGAGGGCATCATCCAGCCGGTGAGCCACCCCGTTCTGGGTGTATGGGTCGTCGGCGGACGCTGCGTGGGCGTGGGCATCCGTGAGTCCAACGGCGCGCTGACCGACTACTGGTGCCGCTTCGCGCCGCACCTGGTTGACCTGAACACCCCCGGTTCGCTGGGTTCCGCCTCGCAGGATCCCGGCACGGCAAACTTCGGCTACTAGGCACGCACGCCGGGCTCGGCCGAGGCTGAACCACCGAGCCCCCTAACGCCGAAGGCCCCCACCTCACTAGCTGAGGCGGGGGCCTTCGGCGTTAAGCCAGCCGTTGCGGCGGGGCCGTGACGAAAAACCGGTGCGGAGCTACGGCCTAGTCGTCGTCATCGTCGTCTTCGGCCTCGAGCGGAAGCATCATCTCGTCGGTGAGCGCACGACGCAGGGTGTCCAGACCCACCGAGCCGAGCATCAGGGCTCGAGTGTGGAACTGGCGCATATCCTCGCCGCGGGCCAGGGCCTGCTCGCGTAGCTGCAGCCACAGGCGCTCACCAATCTTGTAGCTGGGGGCCTGGCCCGGCCAGCCCAGGTAGCGCAGGAACTCGAAACGCACCTGACCCTCGGAATCGTCCAGGTTCTGCTTCAGGAATTCGTAGCCCAGCTCGGAGGTCCAGATCGTGCCGGGCTCAACGCCGAGGCGCTCGGTCCACTCATCGGGCACCGGCAGCTCGCAGTGAACGCCGATATCGAAGACCACGCGGGCCGCGCGCATCCGCTGGGCGTTCAGCATGCCCATGCGGTCGCCCGGATCCTTCAGGTAGCCCAGCTCCTCCATGAGGCGCTCGGCGTACAGGGCCCAGCCCTCGCCGTGACCCGAAACCCACAGCATATTGGTACGCCAGGAGTTCATGGTGCCGGCCAGTGCCGTGGCGATGGAAATCTGCAGATGGTGTCCCGGAACGCCCTCGTGGTATACGGTGGAGGTTTCGCGCCAGGTCGTGAACCGGTCCTCGCCCTCGGGAACCGACCACCACATGCGGCCGGGACGCGAGAAGTCGGGGGAGGGGCCGGTGTAGTAGATGCCGCCCTCGTGGGTGGGCGCGATGCAGCACTCGATGCGGCGCATGGGGCCGCCAATCGCGAAGTGCTCGGCGGAGAGGTCCTCCACCGCCGCGTCGGCGAGCTTCTGCATCCACGCCTTCAGCTCATCGGTGCCGTTCAGCTGTCGGTTCGGGTCTTCGTCGAGCAGCTGCTTGGCGCGCTCGATGCTGGCGCCGGGTTCAATCTCTTCGGCCACTTCGCGCTGACGGGCGATGATGCTCTCCAGCTCCTTCACGCCCCAGACGTAGGTTTCGTCCAGGTCGACGGTGGTGCCCAGGAAGGAGCGCGAGTGCAGACTGTACGCCTCGCGGCCCACCGCATCGCGGGCGGGTGCGGCGGGCTGCAGAACCGTCACGAGGTAGTCATTGAGGTGGCGGTAACCGTCCTTGGCGCGCTCGGCACCCTCTGCGGCGGCCTCGGCCAGCTCGGGCTCGGCGGCGGCAACCTCGGCGGCCAGCTCGTCAAAGAAACCGCCGGGCGCGTAGTACGCGGCGGTCTGCTCGATGACGATGTCCACCTGGCGGCGCGGGGAAATCTTGCCGTCCGCACGGGCCGCCTCGAGGCTCAGCACGAGCCCGTCCAGCGCCTCGGGCACGCGGTGCATGCGGCCGATAATGTGCTCCCAGTCCTCGCGGGAGTTGCGCTTCATGAGGTCGAAGACGGAGCGCACCTCCTGCGGCACAGAGGTGATGTTGTTGAGCTGCCAATAGCCGAATCCCGCCTTGCGCTGGGCGCGGTACAGGCTCAAGCGCTCCTGAAGGGCGTCCAGGGTGACCAGGTCGACGTCGTCGATGGGCAGAACGCTGTCAATCTTCTTGAGGGTTTTCTTGGCCAGGCGGTGTAGCGCCTTCTCACCGGCGGGGGAGTAATCGGGGTAGAGGGTTTCGACGCCCTTGCGGCCCAGCTCTGTAGCCAGCACGGGGTTAAGGTCGAGGACCTTTTCGAAGTAATCGTTGGCCAGCTGATCGACGTCGCTCAACTGGCGCTTCACGCGGTAAATGCTCGGAAGTTCCTGGTAGGTGCTCATGTTCATATCCTAACCCAGCAGTGTGCCTTCTGCCACGATATGCCCCTCTTGTGGCGGTATTATTACACACCGCGACGGGGCGGACCGGGTGGGGGCCCGGGAGAGCACGGGGCCCGCGCGCACGGATGATTCTCGTGTGCACGGGCCCCTCGATAGTGGCTCTTTCGTCCGGATGCGGACCTCCCGGCTCCGCCTGGCCACCCTGCGGGCCGTTAGCTCGTGAAGTACTCGCCCTTCAGCTCGAGCAGACCGCCGGCTCCTTCGGCCACGCCCAGGCGGTGCGCGATGAGGCGATCCTGCAGTTCATTACCCGAAACCAGATCCACCAGAATCTGCGGGTACTTGGTCGAGCAGCGGATGAACTCGTCGTAGGCCTCATCGCTGAACGCGGTGTTCGTGATGAAGGTGCCGAGCTGACCGCCTCGGGCGTGTACGGCCAGGAAGAATTGGGTGACTTCCCGCGGGGAAACCGTTCCGGAATCCAGACGTAGGGCCCGAATGTAGAACGCGCGTTCTGCATCGCCGCTGGCGGGGGTCGCCACGCCGTCCACGCCCTGAGCATCCAGCGGCTCAACGCTGTAGCCGCGCATGAGGAACAGATCGAACCCGATGCGGCGGAACCGCTCGTCGCTCACGCCCGCCAGCGCCGGGACCAGGGCCTCGCGGCGGAAGACCGCGCGGTAGCGCTTGAGAGCCTCACGCACCTGGGATGCGGCGACCTCAAGGGCTGCGGAGGGCTCGACGCTCACGGTTGCGGCGGGTGCCTCGGAAACGGCGGGGGCCGTTGCTTGTGCGGGGGCCGGAACCGAGACGGGTACCGCGGGGGCTTCCGAGGCCGAGGGGGTAGCGGACGCGGCGGCACCCGGGCGGGCCAGCATCGCGGGGGATGCGCCCGGCACCGGCTCGGCACGATGCGACTGCTCACGAGCGGCCAGGCGGGCCTGACGCTCGGCGGCGCGCGCCTCCTTGGCTGCCTGCACCGCCTGCTCGCGGGCGGCAAGCTCCTCGGCAATATCCTGCGGCAGCTTGTGCTTGAGCGATTGCGGCGGCAGGGGCGCCATGCGGGCGGTCACCGCCTCCGGGGCGCCCTCGGGGAAGCGCTCCAGCAGCTCGCGACCCGACTCGCTCAGCTCGTAGCGTTCCGGGTTCTTGCGGGAGGTGCGGCCCGTACCCTCGCGCAGGGCGTTCAAGAGCCGCTCACCCTTGAGCACGTGCATAGCCACCGAGAAGCGGTTGCGCAGGCGCGGGGTCAGCTTGTAGCGGTGCGGCGCGATTTCCCCCTGCAGGTAGGGGATGTTGAGGGAAGCCTTCAGCTCGTCGTACACGTCGTAGTACGAGATGCGCGGGCTCTCGCTCACAATCTTCAGGATCGGGTAGAGCAGCTGGTGCGGGTAGGGCAGCGCGTCCACCGCGGCGGGGTCGAGCAGGGTTGCGGTCACCAGGCGTTCAACCTTCGGCTCCTGAGCCTGCGCGAGCGCGGGGGCAAAATCCGGTCCCAGCGAGTACACGGTGTCGCGCTCGGAGAGGTAACGGTGCGCGGTCAGCACGTCGTAGAGGTAGTCCTGCGCCTCAATCCGCTGGAAGTAGGGGTTTTCCGCGGCGGCCTTGAGGCGTTCGTCCCGCTCAAAGACCTGCTCCAGGCTGGGCAGGCTCAGCTCGACGTCCGCGCCGCCATCGTTGAGCACGCCGAAGAGCAGGGCACCCATGTGCACCAGCAGCTTCTCGGTCGCGAGAATATCCTCTGCGGTTACGGCGGCGGCATCGTCCTCGGGGACCTCCTTCAGCACCGAGGACAGCTCGGCGGCGGGTACCGCCTGCTCGGGGTAGCGTGCCACGAGTTCCTTCGCCTCGGGCGAGAGCGAGTACAGGGTCACCGGCGAATCGGTGTGCTCGTGGATGGTCTTCGTGCGCAGGTATCCGGCGCGGGTCAGCAGGCTCAGCGCCCGGGCGATGGCGGGCTCGACGATGCGCTGCTCCAGGTAGGACAGGCCGTACCAGCCCTGCACGAAACCGCACTCGCGCAGCACCAGTTCGCGAATCTTAACGGGGGCGGCCGCGGGGTAGGAGGGGGTGACGCTCAGCACGATCGGCAGCAGCTCGCGGACCGTCAGGTGTGAGAGTAGCTCGGGGTAGAAGCGCTGCAGGTAGTACAGGTAGACGCCGGTCTGCAGGGGCAGAATCTTCGCGAGGTCGCGGGCCTGGCTCTCCTTGGGGGCGGCGAGTAGCTCGCGCCCGGCCTCGCTGAGCGCGTAGTTCAGATTGCCGGGGTGCAGCTGGCTGAGGGAAACCTCCAGGTAGTCGCTGTTGACGAGGGCGGTAATGAGTTTATTGACGGCCTCGCGGAAGAGCACGGTGTCATCGACGGCGATAAAACGCTGAGTCATGGTGAAGCCCAGATCCACGCCGACCGGGGTGTACGTATCGGGGAAGAAAACCTTCTCGCCCCGCTCGGATGCGCGCTCGAAGTGGTGCAGAAGCGAGAAGACGGCCGCGAGGCTGAGGGCGTGAGCCTGCTCGGGCAGCGCCTCCCAGGAGGTCTGTTCCTGCAGCTGTCGCAGGTCGGAGTGATCGAGGTGAAGCATCGTTTTATTCACAAAAGCCACTGGGGGATTCCTTATCGTGATTTAAATGTATGAATTTATGGTGGTGCGACGCGCCGCGAACGACGCTCGGGCCGAGTAAGAGTGGCCCCCGAGCGAATATTGCGGGGCTTATCTCCCTAACCCGGAGCTGTCCTCTGCCCTGAGAACGCGAGGAATATGCGTCGCATAACATTCTTTATTCTAGCCGTACAAGGCGGCGCTCCCCATTTCGGGGTAGGCCGAGAAATACGCGGAAGAAAATATGCGGAAGATAGGTGCCGGAATTAATGACGAGAAATACCTGGAAATCTACCGAGACATAAACGGGCACCGCGGGGAAATGGGGCCGAAAGAATTTGCCGCAGCGCATATCGTGGCCGGCAAATATCCGGCGAATATACATACGTATATCGCAAGCTCGTGCCGCAGACGTAAATCCCCGTGCGAGCGGCCGCGGTAGCTGCGCCACCAGCACGGGGCAGGTTAGGGTTCTATGCCCTTCTCGAAGTACTCTTCGTCAATTGTGTAGCCACATTCGCCCTCGCCCTCGCGCACGCCCACGCGATGGCGAATCATGAGCTCCACCAGCTTGTGCTGATCGACCAGCGCAATATTGCGCGCACCCGGAAGGCCCTGCAGGTACTCGGGAACCGGCTGAGCGAACGAACCGCAGGTCACGAGCACCCCCTGCAGACCGCCGTGCAGAAGAACCGCCCCGGCCAGCTTCTGAATCTCATTGGGGGTGACCTTCATGGTTCCGCAATAGTGCTTAACCTGAATGTAAATGGGGGCGAAATCGAGACCGTCGGAATAGCGGGCAATAACGTCGACGCCCTTATCATCCACGCCGCCGGTCACCTCGGTGATAAAACCGAGGGCCGTGAAAATATCGGCCACAATATGCTCAAAATATTCCGGGGTAACGGCGTATATATGCTGAATTAAATCCCGCGTAAAATGCTCGGCAAATTCAGCCTGGGCGTGCATAATCGGCGATTCGCTGGCCTTGAGTATCACGTCGAGGGGAGTGCCCTGCGGGGACCCGTCGTCGGAGCCCGCCTCGCCGGGGGTGACATCCGTGGCGAGCTGCTCCTGCGCGCTTTCAGCCTCTGCCGGGAGGAACGCATCCAGCCCCGAATCCTCGGGGGAATGAGAGAAGAGCGAGCGCCGCGTCTGCGCCTCCTGAAGGAGGGCGTTGGCCTGTTTCTTAAGCTTTTTGGCGCTCTTGGCGGTCAGGTTTTGCGCGCACAGTGACTGAACCTGCTTGACCACGCGCGGCGGTACGGTGCCGTGCAGATGCGGGGTGCAGGTGAGCTCCGCGCCCAGGGGAGTGAGGAGGTACTTGCGCTTCTCCCACGGGGTAAGCCGGGGCATGAGCTGGGCGTAACGCAACGCCACCAAGATCTTGAGGGTGGTACGCACCGCAGCCGCAAAATCGGTGGATTCGAGGTCCGGAAGATCCTTCCGCGAGCCGAGGGCCTTTGTCTGCTGTCGTAGCTGTTCACAAATATAGGCGGCCGCGCGAGGCGAGGTTTTCGACAGGCGCCGGAGCGTCGGCAGGAGAAGTGCGATGTAGACATCCGGAGGGGGCTTGTGATTTTTAGTCATATTTTTAGACATGTTCCCTGTCGTATATCAACACTATTATGATTGTGTGTATATCGTATCACTAAAGCGCATCATTATGCCCTATCCGGGTTAATTATGACGGAACCGCTCGGTTATATGTATTTTGCGGTGAATACGGTGCTATTTCGACAAAAGAAGCCCAAAAATAAATGGTTCCCGCCGTGTCTTTCGACAATCGGCGGGAACCAATCTAAATCGGCAGAGAGCCTACATGGGGCGCGCGCGCCTCCACGAACCGGGGCCCGGACGCAACGAGGCGCCCAGACGCTGACGACGGTTCAAGATGCGAGAAGCCGCACCCACCAGCGTGTTCTGCTCCTGGTGCGCGGCGTTCGCCTGCATCGCGGCCACCACGGCGGTCAGAGCTGCGAGCTCCTCCTCGGTCGGGTTGCCCTTCGTAACCTTCAGGAACGGCTCGTGCTCCTCGGCCTCCTCGTGATGCGCCTCAACCCGACCGCGGGGCGAAGGGGCGACCGCCTCGGAGTGCGCCCGGGACGCGCTACGCGAGGAAGCGTGCGCGCCCTCGCGGCCTCGACCCGACGGGGCGGGGGTCGCCGAGGTGCTCGTCGCATCCTTCTTTTTACCGAACGAGAAATAACTCAGCGGATTGTAGCCTGCCATCGGCACGCCTCCTTAGAACCTAAGAACCCGCACGGTTCGACCCTCCGGGTTTCGGAGGGAGCGAACCGTGCGGTACGGGGCGCGGGCGGCACCCCAATACATGGGAGTAGAAACGCTATCGTCGCGAGGTTTACAGCGGGATGTTGCCGTGCTTCTTCGCGGGGGTGGCCGCACGCTTATCGTGCAGGGCGCGCAGCGAGGAGATGATGCGCACGCGAGTCTCGCTCGGGGCGATCACCTCGTCGATGTAACCGAGCTCAGCCGCCTGGTAAGGGTTCAGCAGCTCCTCCTCGTACCTGGCGATCAGCTCGGCGCGGCGTGCCTCAACGTCACCGCCCTCGGCGGCCAGCGCGGCCAGCTCGCGGCGGTACAGGATGTTAACGGCGCCCTGCGCACCCATCACACCAATCTGGGCGGTGGGCCAGGCCAGGTTGATGTCGGCACCCAGCTTCTTTGAACCCATCACGATGTACGCGCCACCGTAGGCCTTGCGGGTAATGACGGTGACCAGCGGAACGGTCGCCTCCGCGTAGGCGTAGAGCAGCTTCGCGCCGCGGCGAATAATGCCGTTGAACTCCTGATCGGTGCCGGGCAGGAAGCCGGGCACATCCACGAAGGTCAGAATCGGAATGTTGAAGGCATCGCAATTGCGCACGAAGCGGGCGGCCTTCTCGGAAGCCGAAATGTCCAGGCAGCCGGCGAACTGCATCGGCTGGTTAGCGACGATACCGACCGTGCGGCCCTCAACGCGGGCGTAACCAATCATCACGTTCGGGGCGTACAGCGCCTGCATCTCGAGGAAGTGGCCGTCGTCCACGACCGACTCGATAACCTCGCGCATATCGTAGGGCTGGTTGGCCGAATCCGGAATCAGGGTATCCAGATCCAGGTCGTCCACGGTCACCTCGGGATCCTGATCGTGCTCAAGCGGCAGGGACTCCGTGAGGTTATTCGAGGGCAGGAACTCCAGCAGCTCGCGCACGAAGTCGAAGGCGTCGTCCTCATCCTCGGCCAGGTAGGTGCTGGTGCCGGTCACGGAATTGTGCTGACGCGCGCCACCCAGGGTCTCCATGTCCACGTCCTCGCCGGTCACGGTCTTGATGACGTCCGGGCCGGTGATGAACATGTGGGAGGTCTTATCCACCATGACGATGTAGTCGGTCAGGGCGGGGGAGTACGCCGCACCGCCGGCGCAGGGGCCCATAATGACCGAAATCTGCGGGATCACGCCGGAGGCGCGCACGTTCATACGGAAGATATCGGCGAACATCGCCAGCGATGCCACACCCTCCTGGATGCGGGCGCCGCCACCGTCGTTAATGCCGATGACGGGGCAGCCGTTCTTCAGCGCAAACTTCTGCACCTTCACGATCTTCTCGCCGTTGACCTGCGAGAGGGAACCGCCGTACACGGTGAAATCCTGAGAGTACACGGCGACCAGGCGGCCATCCACCGTGCCGTAGCCGGAGACCAGGCCGTCGCCGAGAGGCTTCTTCGACTCCATGCCGAAGGCCGTGGTGCGGTGGCGCGCCAGGGCGTCGAACTCAACGAAAGAGCCCTCGTCCAGGAGCATTTCGATGCGCTCGCGGGCGGTGTTCTTACCACGGGCATGCTGCTTTTCGATGGCTGCCTCACCGCTGGGCACGTAGCTACGCTCGCGGCGCGCGTAAAAATCGGCGAGCTTACCGGCGGTGGTGCTCAGATCGTATTCCTGCTGGAGGTTCTCGGACATTATTCCTCGTTCCTGCTCCTACCCGACGCGACGGGAGCCAGTGGTTGCGGTGATGGATGTTTGCCCTCCCCGACGACGGGACGGGCATAACAGTGCATATCCTTAAACTATAGTGCGAACTGGGGCACACATGCCAGACGAAGGGCGCACATCCCATCGTTAGATACACTCGCGTGCACGCAGAAATCCCCTCCGCGCGGGCCCTTATGAGCCGCGGGAGGGGAAGCGTCCGTATCGACGACGGAAAACGACTAGATGGTGCCCAGCACGGGGTTCCAGGCGGTCACGGTGTGCGAAACCACGGCGCCGCCGACGTTCATGGGGTCGTTAGCCACAATCTTCTCGGCGTCCTCAGCGGAGTCAACCTTCGCAATCAGCAGGGCGCCGGTCGCGACCTCGCCGTCGAGCAGGGGGCCGGAAACAATCAGGTTGCCGGCCTCAATCTGAGAGGCCAGGTACTCGCGGTGAGCCGGACGGTACTTGGCCTGCTCCTCGGGTGCGGCGTAAACGTAGGTAATTGCGTAGTGA
The DNA here is from genome assembly GCF_001813965.1 of Rothia sp. HMSC072E10. Lineage (NCBI taxonomy): Bacteria > Bacillati > Actinomycetota > Actinomycetes > Micrococcales > Micrococcaceae > Rothia > Rothia sp. HMSC072E10. The sequence goes on from NZ_KV814488.1 coordinate 52,451, forward strand.
GCCATGGGGACTTCCTTCGGGCTAAAACTCGGGGTGAGCGGGGCGGACCCCGCATCTGCTTCGGTGCATTACACACCCGCACTGTCTAATGTACCGTCTCGTCGCCGCCGGGAACAGCGGGCACGCAAAGAAAGCGAGGGAAGGGGCGCGGTGGACGGCCGCTTGATGATATCGTGAGAACCCGCACCGTTTGGGCAGAACCGAACGGGCCGCAACGTGCCGACGGGTGCCGCGCGAAGCACGAAAACCAGAACAAACCAAAAACCAGAACAAACCGGGGGAGACATGACCGAAAGCAACGAGAGCGAACGGACTCCGGCCACCGTGCTGGATACCACCGTGCTGGATGCACCCCGCGCCCGCACCGCCGCCCTGGATGCCGGCTACGCCAGCGTGCACCTCTTCGACAGCGTGGACTCCACCACCACCCGGGCCCGCGAACTGCTCATGAACGGAACCGACGCCGACCGCGAAAGCCTCGGCGAACTCTCCGTCTTCTCAACCCTCTACCAAAGCGACGGCCGAGGCCGGCTGGCACGCCCCTGGACCGCGCCGCCCGGCGCGTGCCTGGCCACGAGCATCGTGGTGCGCCCGCACGCCTCGACCGAACCCGGTACCCGCGAACTGCCCGAAGACAGCTACCACTGGCTCACCCTCGTGGCCGGGCTGAGCGTCGTGGACATCTGGCGGCACTACGGCGCCGAGGCCCACCTCAAATGGCCCAACGACGTTATCGCCAACGGGGCGAAGGGCTGTGGCGTACTCGCCCAGCTTGTACCCGAAAGCGGAGCCAACGAGGGGCTGCGCAGCATTATCGTGGGCATCGGCCAGAACACCAATATGACCGCAGGGCAGCTCCCGGTCCCCACCGCCACGAGCCTGCTTTTGTGCACGGGACGCACCGTCGACTCGACCGAGGTGCTCGAGCGCCTGCTGGTCGCCTTCGCCCGACGCTACCGCGCCTTCCTGCGCGCCGGGGGAGACCCCGAGGCCGCCGACCCCCTCACCGGCGCGCCCAGCCTGCTGGATGCGGCCCGCGCCGTGTGCTCCACCCTCGGCGCCGAGGTGGCCATGAGCCTGCCCGACGGCAGCGTCGTGCGCGGCGTGGCCGAGGACATGGACGCGCAGGGACGCATCCTGATTCGTCGCGAGGACGGCACGCTCGCCCCCTACGCGGTGGGCGATATTGAGCACCTGCGCCCGGCCAACGGTAGCTACGGGGACTTCCTACCGGCACACTAGAGGTACGAGAAGACCCCGGCGACCGACTCGCCAACACCAGACCACCACCAATCGAGGAGTGCCATGCGCCTGCGCGGACAACTCAACCCCGGCGAATACGTCATCGTCGCGACCCGCCAGCACCCGGGGGCGCTGCTGCCCAGCCTCACCTGCCTGCTGCTCGGCATCGCGGCGGCAGCCTTCGCATCCACGGCCCGTTCCTCCGCGATCCTCTGGTGGGTCGGCACAATTGCGGCGGTCGCTTTCTTCATCGGCGCACTGCGCATCGGGTGGCGCTGGCTGACCACCGGGTACCTCATCACCACGCACCGCCTGGTGGTGCGGCGGGGGCTCGTGACCCGCACGGGCGACGAGTCTCTCTACCTGGATTCGCTCGGGCAGCGCTGGGTGCGTGAGAGCGCTCCGGGGTCCTGGCTGGGGTACGGTTCGGTCTACGTGGTGTGCCGCGGAGTGCACCACCGTCTGCGCTACGTTCCCGCCCCCGAACGCTTCGACGCGGAGCTGGAGTCGGCCTACCGCGAGCACTACCCCCTGCGCGCCGGCTACATCTAAACCTCATCGTTTCGCCGCGCCAAAGCAGACTTGCGGGACAGACCCTCGGCTGAACCCCGCCAGAAAAACGTGGACTGGAGTATCCTTAACTGTGAAATACTCCACTACCGCGCCCTCTCATGGGGGTAGAGGTGAGCCCGGAACCACACGCCGGGCGGGGTGCAGGGCACGATTCGCCGCGGCGGAAGGTGCCCCAACCGGTGGGAAGCGCTCGCACGGCAGGCATTATTGCTCCGGCGGATTGCGCAAGCCCGGGCAGAACAACGAACTATTCATCCGGCAGAGAAGAAAGGACCGGTAACGGTTATGAGCACGGCGAACCACTACCGACCCGAACCCTCTCCGCGGGAATCGGGCGGCACCGCTCCGGCGGGTTCCTCCGGCGGGAGCATGGGCCCCGAAACCCAGATGCTCAACCTCAAGATTCTGCAGAACCTCGCCCAAAACAATATCTACCGGGACGAACGCTCCAAGGAGGGCGTGCGCGCCCTCGAAAAGTCCCTGCTCGGCGACGGCAGCCGCTACACCCCCTCGCAGGCCGCGGAGCTTGCCGGGATTCCGCTGGAGGCGGCCCGCCGCATCTGGCGCAACATGGGGTTCCCCGATATCGCCCCGAACGTTCCCTACTTCACCGATACCGATGTGCGCATGCTCGCCGACCTGCGAGCACTGGACGACGAAGGCACGATTCGTATGGAGTACGTGGTGTCCCTGGTGCGCGCCGAGGGCCAGCTGACTGATCGCACGGTCGCCTGGCAGATTGAGGCCCTGGTGCACAACATCATGGTCACCGAGAACGTGGACGACAGTGAGGCCCGCCGCAAGCTGCTTCTGGATTTCCCCCGTTACCTCGAGGCGCTCGAGCACCTGGCTGTCTACGCCTACCGCCGCCAGATGTACGCCGGAATCCTGCGCCTGGGCCTGCGCGAGAACAACGCCACTAGCTCGGGCATCGCCCACCTGCCGCTCGTGCGCGGCGTGGGCTTCGTGGACCTGGTCTCGTACACCTCCCTGGTGCGTAACCTGGACGCGGCGGCCCTCTCGCAGCTCATTAACCACTTCGAGCAGAGCTGCCTGGACGTTATCGCGCCTCTGGGCGGACGCATCATTAAGACTCTTGGCGACGAGGTGTTCTTCCTCACCGAAACCCCGGATGCGATAGCCGAGATTAGCCTGCAGCTCTCCGAAAAGATTGGCGCAGACCCGCAGTTGCCGGATGTGCGCGTCGCCTTCATCTGGGGCGAGGTGCTGGCCAACCGCGGCGACGTGTACGGCTCCAGCGTGAACCTGGCCTCGCGCCTGGTTTCCCTGGCCGAACCGGGAACCGTGCTCACCGATAATGAGACGGCAAACACACTCCGACAGGTGGGAAATCATTACACCCTCACATCCCAGGGAACGCGAAACGTCCGAAGCTTTGGTAACGTAGACCCCGTGGCGGTGACCCGTCGCGCACACTACACTATGGAGATCAACCTCTCATGACTGAACTGAAACTACGTACCGGCGGCGCCACTCACCGCGGCGCACATCGAGAAAACAACGAAGATTCGATGGTCGTCGCCGGTTCCCTCTGCGTGGTCGCGGACGGCATGGGCGGCCACGAAGCCGGCGAGGTCGCCTCACGCCTGTGCGTGCGTCAGCTCGCCTACTCGCCTTTCTTCACGATGCCCGGCGGCCGCAGCGAAAGCGAGCAGGCGGCCTACACCGAACGCATCGCCGCCATTGACGAGAGCGACCCGGTCAAGCGTCGCCGCCGCATCAACGCCGAGCTGAACAAGGAAATCGTGCAGGCACTCGACCGTCTGCACGACATCCTCGGCGAAACCAACGAGGAGATCAAGGAAGCTCTCTCGCGTTCCGGCGGCACCACCGTGACCGGTGCATGGCTGACCCGCATCGGCCGGCAGAACCTGTGGGTCGTCTTCAACATCGGCGATTCCCGTACCTACCGCCTGATGCGCGAGGACGACGGTATCCACCACTCCAGCATGGAGAAGCTGCCCGGCTCCGAGGGCGCCGCATCGCTGGAGCAGATTACGACGGACCACTCCGAGGTGCAGTACCTGGTCGACGAGGGCCAGATTACGCCCATGGAGGCGCTAACCCACCCGCGCCGCAACGTGATTACCCGCGCGCTGGGCACCGGCAACTACTGGGAACCGGACTTCTGGGTTCTGCCCGCACGCCCCGGCGACCGCCTGATGCTCTGCTCCGACGGCCTCTCCGGCGAGCTGTCGCACGAGTACATGGCCCGCGTGCTCACCTCGATTCGTCACCCGCAGGACGCCGCGGACGTGTTGCAGCACGAGGCGCTGCGCTCGGGCGGCCGCGATAACATCACCGTCATCGTGGCGGATGCCGTCGAGGCCTAAACCCATAGTTCTGATGCACCCCCGCCTTCAGCGGGTACTCGCTCGAGTGCCGGCAGGATGCGGGGGTGAACTCTACCCGCGGGAAACCGGCCGAGCAGGACCCGCCGTGACGGCGGCGGGGGAGGAGCGCGCCCCAACACGTTAAACTGGACGGGTGACTGAGAACAACGCCCCCACCACCGCACCCGCTGAGACTCGAGCAGAGAGCCCCGCAGAAAACTCCGAGAAGATTACGGATGCCCTGCGCGCCGAATACGCGGAGCTGACAGATAAGATTCGCGCCGCCCGCCGCGCCTACTACAACGAGGACGCACCGTTCCTCTCCGACGCCGAGTACGATGCTCTCTACCGCCGCCTCGAAATCATCGAGGCCGAGCACCCGCTCATCATCGCCAACGACTCGCCCACCCAGGAGGTCGGCGGCGAAGCCATCGAGGCCTTCGCACCCGTCACCCACCTGGAACGCATGTACTCCCTCGAGGACGTCTTCTCCTTCGAAGAGCTGCGCGCCTGGCTGACCAAGACCGAGGAGAGCGTCCGCAACCTTACCGGCGCCGCCCCGCGCTGGCTCACCGAGCTGAAGATCGACGGCCTGGCCGTGAACCTGCTTTACCGCAACGGCACCCTCGTGCGCGCGGCAACCCGCGGTGACGGCACCACCGGCGAGGACGTCACCCACAACGTGCGCACCATCGCCAGCATCCCGCAGCAGCTGAGCGGCGAGGGCCACCCCGAAGAAATTGAGATTCGCGGCGAGGTGTTCATCTCCTCCGCCGACTTCGAGAAGCTCAACGAGTCCATGATTGCCGCCGGCAAGAACCCCTTCGCGAACCCGCGTAACGCAGCGGCAGGTTCGCTGCGCCAGAAGGACCCCGCGGTGACCGCCTCCCGACCGCTGAGCATGTACGTGCACGGCATCGGCTCGCGTACCGGCCTGGAGATTGACACCCAGTTTGAGACCTACGACCTGCTCGCCTCCTGGGGCCTGCCCGTGAGCCCCTACAGTGAGCTGACCGATTCGGTCGAGGGCATCTTCGACTTCATCAACCGCTACGGCGAGCAACGCCACTCCCTCGTGCACGAGATTGACGGCATCGTCATCAAGGTCAACGATTTCGCAACCCAGGCGCAACTGGGCTACACCTCTCGCGTGCCGCGCTGGGCCGTGGCGTACAAGTACCCGCCCGAAGAGGTGAACACCAAGCTGCTGGACATCCGCGTGGACGTGGGACGCACCGGCCGCGTGACCCCCTACGGCGTCATGGAGCCCGTGTTTGTCTCGGGCTCGACCGTGGAGCGGGCCACCCTGCACAACCAGGACGTGGTCAAAGCTAAGGGCGTGCTCATCGGCGACACCGTGGTGCTGCGCAAGGCAGGCGATGTGATTCCCGAAATCGTCGCCCCCGTGGTCGCCCTGCGCGACGGCACCGAACGCGAGTTCGTCATGCCCAGCGAGTGCCCCTCCTGCGGTTCGCCGCTGGCCCCCGGCAAGGAGGGGGACGTGGACCTGCGCTGCACGAACCCCCGCTCCTGCCCGGCGCAGCTGACCGAGCGTGTGTACTACGCGGCAAGCCGCGGTGCCTTCGACATTGAGGCGCTGGGCTTCGAGGCCGCCAAGGCGCTCACCAGCCCCGCAACCCCGGACACCCCTCCGCTGACCACCGAGGCGCATCTCTTCGACCTGACCCCCGAGGACCTACGCGAGGTCACCATCGAGCGTGAGAAGAAGGTCAAGGGCGTGGGCACCGGAAAGATGGAGCGTGTGCCCTATTTCTACACCAAACCGACCAAGGCGCGCCCCGAGCCGAAGCCCACGAAGAATACGCTGAACCTCTTCGCCGAGCTGGAGAAAGCAAAGCAACAGCCGCTGTGGCGCGTGCTGGTTGCCCTCTCGATTCGCCACGTGGGCCCGACCGCTGCCCGCGCGCTCGCCGCGGAGTTCGGTTCGATGCAGGCTATCCGCGAGGCGGATCGCGAGCGTCTAGCCTCGGTGGACGGCGTGGGCCCCACCATTGCGGACTCGATTATCGAGTGGTTCGCTGAGGATTGGCACGCCGAAATCGTGGACTCCTGGGCCGCCGCCGGCGTGCGCATGGAGGACAGCCGCGACGAATCGGTGGAGCGCACCCTGGAGGGTCTGACCGTGGTCGTGACCGGCACCCTGAACGGCTACACCCGCGACGGGGCAAAGGAAGCGATTATTTCTCGCGGCGGCAAGGCCTCCGGCTCGGTCTCGAAGAAGACCCACTTTGTGGTGGCCGGCGCGAACGCCGGCTCGAAGCTGGATAAGGCCGAGGCCCTGGGCCTGCGGGTGCTGGATGAGGAGGGCTTCACCGCCCTGCTCGAGGGCGGCCCGGAGGCGCTTGAGACCGGCTCCGAAAGCACCTCCGGAGAGTCGGAGGCGTAAGCCGTCGAGGTATTCCCCTGTCTCCGCGGGCCGCGGTACTGTGGGTCGCGGGGTATTTGAGGTATGTATATACGCCGCTCGGGCCCCGAAGAGTGTTCTTCGGGGCCCGAATACCAAAATTTGGCACTTTTAATTACCACAGTTTCTGGGGGTTGGAGAGCTTAAAACACTCCGAGAGCGTAGAAATATTTAAAATTTTTTTACACGCTGTTCGAATCCCCTATTGGGGCGGTGCGGGCACCCGTTAAAGGAGGCGGAGGGCGGGGGAGCGCATCCGGCTAAACCCCCTAGAAAACCCCGGAATACCGGGGAAAACGGGTCGAAAACCCCGGGATTCAATCGGGGGATTAACGTTTCCTGCACTCTTTACCTTAAAGAACCCTGGGAGAAGTCGGGACGTTCGCTGTGAACCTAAAACGGGGTTGGAAACCGCCACAACCTCGGCTATCTTGGAGACCAGAAAGATTCTCGTCAGGGAATCGCTTATGTGGTTTCAAGCTTGGAATGCTTGAAACGATGCCCGGTTCTACCGCACGTCCCCACCGAGGAAGTGCCATCGGATTCCGCGCACTAGCGCAGAATCGCTCACGGTGACATGAAATCGATGGAGAGCCGCTCACATGGTAGAGCCAGAAAATGAGTAACCTACTTCGTTATCAAAGGGTGAGCGGCGCCGCGCCAGAGTTCCGGGGACGGAACGAGCGGGGACGGCCCCAAGGAGCATTATGAAGAACACTTCCATTCGTCGTACCGCAGCAGCTCTCGCCATCGGTGGCGTTGCAGCAGCTACCATGTCGATGCCCGCTGCAAACGCAGTAGACGGTGCTACCTGGGACGCACTGGCACAGTGCGAGTCCGGTGGTAACTGGTCCATCAACACCGGTAACGGCTTCTACGGCGGTCTGCAGTTCACCCAGCAGTCCTGGAACGGCGTCGGCATGTCCGGCTCCCCCGCGAACGCTACCCGTGCACAGCAGATCGAGGCAGGCGAGCGTCTGCTCGCTATCCAGGGCTGGGGCGCATGGCCCGCATGCTCCGCTAAGCTTGGCCTCTACGGCAAGACCGGCGCAGCTCCCACCTACACCGAGCCCACCACCACCGTGGCTGCACAGTCGCAGACCCAGCAGACCTACACCGCTCCCGCGGCACAGGCTGCACCCGCAGCTCCTGCAGCTCAGGCTGCACCCGCAGCAGTTGAGGCTCCCGCAGCAGCACCGGCAGTTGAGGCTCCCGCAGCCGCACCCGTTGCAGCTCCCAAGGCTGCAGCAGGCACCTACACCGTGGTTCCCGGTGACTCCCTCTCGCTGATCGCTTCGAAGCTCGGCGTTGCAGGTGGCTACCAGGCAATCGCCGCTGCGAACACCGACATCATCTACAACGTTGACCTGATCTTCCCCGGCCAGGTCCTGAACATCCCCGCATAAGGTTCACCCCTGAAGCGGTCGTTCTGACGCTGTACCACAACGCCCCGCCCTTCACCGAAGGAGCGGGGCGTTGTGCGTTAACCTCCGGTAGCGGAGCCGAACGTACCCGGTGAAGGTCGCCGCCGCACGCCCCCTCGGGCGGTACCCCGACCGATAGGTAGGCAGAACGCCTCCCGAAGAGACGAGAAACCCAACCTCCACTACACTAGAGAAGAAACAAAAAACAAAACTACGGGAGAACCATGTCTGCCATCACCTTTGAACAGGTCAAGCACCTGGCATCGCTGGCACTCATTGAGATGACCGATGAAGAACTCGCCGCGATGGCGTCTGAACTCGACATCATCGTCGCATCCGTTGAGACCATGTCGCAGAAAGCAACTGCCGACATCCCCGCGACCAGCCACCCGATCCCCCTCGAGAACGTCTTCCGCGAAGACGTACCCGTCCCGACCCTCACCCAGGAAGAGGCGCTCTCCGGCGCCCCCGACGCACAGGACGGCAAGTTCCGCGTGCCGGCAATCCTCGACGAAGACTAAGAGGAGACACACCAAGTGAACGAACTGATTCAGCTCACCGCCGCCGAAGCCGCCGCCAAGCTGGCCGCCGGCGAGATTACCTCCGTCGAACTCACCCAGGCGCACCTGGACCGCATCGCCGCCACCGATGGCGCACCCCTGAGCGATAACCGCGCAGACGGCAAGAGCGGCCTCAACGCCTTCCTGCACGTCAACGCCGAAGAAGCACTCGCCACCGCGGCAGCAGTGGATGCAGACCGCGCAGCGGGCAAGGAACTGCCCCCGCTGGCCGGCGTGCCCATCGCCGTTAAGGACCTCATCGTCACCAAGGGTCAGCCCACCACCGCAGCATCCCGCATGCTTGAAGGCTGGATGAGCCCCTACGACGGCACCGTCACCCGCAAGGTCCGCGAGGCACGCATGCCGATCCTCGGCAAGACCAACCTCGACGAATTCGCCATGGGCTCCTCCAACGAGCACTCCGCATTCGGCGTGGTCCGCAACCCCTGGGCACTCGACCGCGCCCCCGGCGGCTCCGGCGGCGGCTCCGCAGCGGCCGTCACCGCGTTCCAGGCGCCCCTGGCCCTGGGTACCGACACCGGTGGCTCCATCCGCCAGCCCGCAGCGCTGACCGGTAGCGTCGGCGTCAAGCCCACCTACGGCTCCGTCTCCCGTTACGGCGTCATCGCCATGGCGTCCTCCCTCGACCAGGTCGGTCCCGTCGCACGCACCGTGCTCGACACCGCTATGCTGCACGAGGCCATCGCAGGTCACGACCCGCTCGACTCCACCTCTCTGCCCGATACGCCCGGCAACTTCGCCGAAGAGGCCAAGGCAGGCGCAGAAGCAGCCCGCAAGGGTGACCTCTCCGGCCTGCGCGTCGGCGTCATCAAGGAGCTCGGCGGCGGCGACGGCGAAGGCTTCGAGGCCGGCGTGCTCGCGCGCTTCCGCGAATCCGTCGAGGCTCTGCGCGCCGCGGGCGCCGAGATTGTTGAGGTCTCCCTGCCCTCCGTCACCGAGGCCATCAGCGCCTACTACATGATTATGTCCTCCGAGGTGTCCTCCAACCTGGCGCGCTACGACGGCGTGCGCTACGGCCTGCGCGTCGTACCCGAGGACGGCCCCGTCACCATCGAGCGAGTCATGGCCGCCACCCGCGCCGCCGGCTTCGGCCACGAGGTGAAGCGCCGTATCATCCTCGGCACCTACGCGCTGTCCGCAGGTAACTACGACGCCTACTACGGCGCCGCACTGCGCGTGCGCACCCTCATCCAGCGTGACTACGCCGCCGCCTTCGAAAAGTGCGACGTGCTCATCTCCCCGACCGCACCCTCCACCGCGTTCAAGCTCGGCGAGAAGACCGAGGGCGACCCCATGGCCATGTACCTGGGCGACGTCGCCACCGTGCCCGTCAACCTGGCGGGCGTCCCGGCGCTCTCCCTGCCCGGCGGCCTCTCCGAGGAGAACAACCTGCCCGTCGGCATCCAGTTCACCGCACCCGCCCGCGAGGATGCCCGCCTCTACCGCGTCGGTGCAGCCCTGGAAGAACTGCTGACCGCAAAGTGGGGCGCACCGCTCTACAAGAGCCTGCCCGACACCGAAACCCTGATCCGCGACTTTGACTTTGGGGGAACCAAGTAATGAGTGAAGAAGTCCTCAGCTTCGAAGAAGCCATCGAAAAGTACGACCCCGTCCTCGGCTTCGAGGTGCACGTCGAGCTGAACACCAACACCAAGATGTTCGACTCCGCACCCAACGAGTTCGGCGATACGCCCAACACCAACATCACCCCCGTCTCGCTCGGCCTGCCCGGCGCGCTGCCCGTGGTGAACAAGACCGCCGTCGAGTCCGCCATCAAACTCGGCCTGGCGCTGGGCTGCGATATCGCGGATAAGTCCTACTTCGCCCGTAAGAACTACTTCTACCCGGACTCGCCGAAGAACTTCCAGACCTCCCAGGCCGACGGCCCCATCGCCGAAAACGGCTCCCTGGACGTCGAGCTCGACGACGGCACCATCTTCACCGTCGAGATTGAGCGCGCCCACATGGAGGAGGACGCCGGTAAGCTTACCCACGTCGGTGGTGCCGACGGCCGCATCCAGGGTGCAACCTTCTCCCTGGTCGACTACAACCGTGCCGGCGTGCCGCTCATCGAAATCGTGACCCGACCCATCGTCGGCGCCGGCGAGCGAGCACCCGAGCTGGCCCGCGCCTACGTTGCCGCCATCCGCGACATCGTGCGCTCCCTCGGCATCTCCGACGCCCGCATGGAACGCGGTAACGTCCGCTGCGACGCAAACGTCTCCCTCATGCCCAAGGGCGCAGAGAAGTTCGGCACCCGCTCCGAGACCAAGAACGTGAACTCCCTGCGCTCGGTCGAACGCGCCGTCCGCTACGAGATTCGCCGCCACGCCGCAATCCTCGAGCGCGGCGAGAAGGTCACCCAGGAGACCCGCCACTGGCACGAAGACACCCGCGAAACCTCCTCGGGTCGCCCCAAGTCCGACGCCGACGACTACCGCTACTTCCCGGAGCCGGATCTGGTCCCGGTCGTCACCAACAGCGAATGGATTGAGCGTCTGCGCGCCGAACTGCCCGAACCCCCGGCAGAACGCCGCCGCCGCCTCAAGACCGAATGGGGCTACTCCGATGAGGAGTTCCGCGATGTGGTGAACGCAGGCGCACTCGACGTCATCGAAGAGACCGTCGCCGCGGGTGCAACCGCTGCGGCAGCCCGCAAGTGGTGGATGGGTGAAATCGCCCGCCGCGCAAAGCAGGCTGAGGTTGAGCTCACCGCCCTCGGCGTGGAGCCCACAACCGTGGTCGCCCTCGAGGCTCTCATCGGCGAAGGCAAGATTAATGACAAGATCGCCCGCCAGGTGCTCGAGTTCGTCCTCGCCGGTGAAGGCACCCCCGCCGAAATCGTTGAAGCCCGCGGCCTGGCAGTGGTCTCCGACGACGGTGCGCTCACCGCAGCCGTTCAGGAAGCACTGGCAGCAATGCCCGACGTTGCCGACAAGATCCGTGCCGGCAAGATTCAGGCTGCTGGCGCTATCGTCGGTCAGGTCATGAAGGCTACCCGCGGTCAGGCTGACGCCGCCCGCGTGCGTGAGCTGATTCTGGCTGAGTGCGGCGTGGAAGGCTAAGCTTTTTTGCTAACCCGGTTCTAACGAAAGAGGCGTCGTCTCCCGAGGTGGGAGGCGGCGCCTCTTTTGTGCTCTCTTGTCCCATTCCAGGTTCTGTGCGGGATGCACGGTTCCGCTTAGATTCCGCGTGGAAAGCGGTATTCGTCCTCGTTCCTACAGGGAACCCGCCCTCGCTTCGCTTCGGGCACCCTGATGTCACTTCGGACGATACCGCCTTTCCTCGCTGGGGTACTGTGCGGGTGCGGCCGCGTTTTCCGAACATGTGCTTCGGATAACCGCGCGGAGACTCTCTCAGCCTCGCTACTGGAGCGTGCCGATGCACACCTTCCTGCGCTCCTGCAGGGGAACCCACCCTCTCGGGTACTCCGCTTCTCTTTGCTTCGCTGCGGAGAGCACCCGAGAGGGTACCCTGATGTCGCTTCCGGAAGGTGCACCGGCTCGCCCTAGCTGGGGCGTTAAGTTCGGGCACCCTGATGTCACTACAGACGACACCGCCCCCCCCCCCCCCCCCCCCCCCCCCC
>NZ_KV814488.1:64735-69216 GCF_001813965.1 Rothia sp. HMSC072E10
CCCCCCTTGCCTCCCCCCCCCCGGCGCATAGTAGGCTAGTGTTCAAATCATCTTCTCTCAAGGGCAAACAACGAAGAGCCCCCTGAACGAGCGGACAAAGATGCAGCTATATTTCACGAGGAAGTGCCCACTTATGCGTCGACAGAACACCCTACGAACCCTCGCCGGGGCTCTACTCCCGCTGACCCTGGTGCTTAGCTCCTGCGCGTCCGGGCAGCCCAGTGCCGACTCCTCGGCGTCCGCTAACGCTGAGAAGGCGTATAGCGCCTCCAAGAACCCTGATAGTCAAGCTATCGAAAAAGTAGAGAACCTCGCCTCACTTTCTGACAACGTTGTTCGTGCCTACCAGCGCTCCCTGAGCCAGTGCATGGCTGAACGAGGTTTCCCGAACTACAAGGTTCCTGCCGGAGAAACTGAAATCCCGCTGCTTCTGCAGGCTGATCTTGAACCTCTCACCGTTGCGGACGCCCGCGCTCGCGGATACGAAGAGCGCTACTCTTTGGCTACTACAGCACTGGAAGAGCAGAGCCGTACTATGAGCGAAGCCGAAATGCAGGCTCTAAACGGCACCGAAGGAAAGGGTGGTTGCCAACAAGAAGCCACCCGCGCAGTCTTCGGTTCAGAAGAATCCCGTGCGACCATAAAAAAGGTCAACGTCACTGCGGTTCACTACCTTAACAACGACGCAATCTTCAAAGACCTTGGGCCCGCCACCGAGAAGTGGGCACAGTGTATGAAGGAACGCTTCGGGGGAGACTACACCACGCCGGTTATGGCTCGCGAACAGTACCGCCAGAACAACCAAGACACCCACGAACTGGCAATCAACGATGCGACCTGCCGTGAAGCAACCGGGCTGGATGCCGAACAACGAAAGATTGCTATCGCTTACCTGAGTTCTTTCCTCGAAAAGGAGCAGGGCCTCATCGAGCAGGTGACCACCGCCAAGAAAACTGCTGAAGAGAACGCCCGAAAGATTCTGAGCTAATCCTGCGGACTAATCAGACCGGACTAACCAGGAACAGGCGTATAGAGTAGCTACAACAGCTACACCTCGTCACAGCGTATTGTGCCCGGCACGTATCCCCGTGCCGGGCACAAACTAACCCCACACGGCATCGCCGCCTAAGCCCAAACGGCACAGACAACAGCGTTCCCACACGCGCACCCAAAGAAGGGACACCATGAGCGCCACCCCCACCCGCCAGAAGAAAACCCTCTGGCTCTACGGCATTATCGCCCTGCTCCTCATCATCACTGTCGGCACGCTCATCAGCGCCCAAAACATCAAAACCACCGCCCAGAAAGACGCGGAAGCGGCACCCCCGGACCCCTCCACCATCACCGCCACGGTCACCCGCGAGAAACTGCGCACCACCGTGCCCCTGACCTGCACCGCGAACTACGCCACCTCAACCCCGCTACGCTACAGCGGTGAAGGACAGTACACCGCAATCACCATCAAACACGGTGACACCGTCGGCAACGGCACCCTCATCGCAGAAGTCAACGGTGAACCTCTTATCACCCTCACCGGCGGCTTCGCACTCTATCGCGATCTCAAACTCGACGATAGCGGCCCCGACGCCGCACTCCTCAACGAGGCACTGACCGCCATGGGACGTCAGGGCCCGCAGCCCGCGCGCATCACCGAAGACACCTACGAGGCTCTCAACAACCTCCTCGACAGCCTCGGCTACGCGCACGTCAAGACTGACCAGCCTATTCCCGCCCGCTACTTCCTCATCATCAGCCGTGCCGGAGTCGTCACCGGCAACCCCCGCGCAACCGGCGCTATCGCAGATGGTCCCGTAGCCACCATCGCAGAAGGTAGCAAGACCCTCAGTTGCACCGGAACCACCGGCAGGCTCACCCCCGAAGCCCGTAGCGGTCAGAAGGTAACCGTGCCCTCCCTCGGCGATACTGAGTACGTCGCAACCCTCGGATACAAGAACACCTCCGAGGCCGCCGGTGCCGCAGGCAACAGCCAGGCCGGTCGCCAGGCCAATGGCGCAGAAGGTGCGGCTGGCTCCAACCTCAACGGTGCAGCCGGTGGGGCAGGAAGCACCGAAGGGGAACGCATCCTCACCCTCGACGTAGGGGATAAAGCGGACAGCCTCCGAGGCGCCGTCAACGCGGAACTCACCCTCGAAGAAACCCCCGAAGCGCACCTGGTCGTGCCCTCATCGGCGCTCTACACCCGTGACGGACAGACCCGAGTCATCGTGCTCAGCCCCGAAAGCTCCAACGGATCGAAGGCCCGCGAAGAACGCGAGGTAACCGTTACCGTCATCAGCAACGCCAACGGCAAGAACGCCGTCACCGGTGACCTGCACGAAGGCGACAGCGTCAAAATCATGCGCGAGAAAAAGTAGGGAGTAGCCATGACTGACTCCCGCGCCGCTCACGCGCACCCACTAGCCTATAGCGTCAATATTCAGGGAGTGTCCCAGCACTTTATGCAGGGTGACACTCGAATTGACGTGCTCAAAAATATTGACCTGAAAGTCCGCTACGGAGAAGTCGTAGCAATCCTGGGACCGTCCGGTAGCGGCAAATCAACCCTGCTGAACATCCTCGGTCTGCTCAGCACGCCCGCCTCCGGCAGCTACCTGCTGGACGGTACAGACACCGCAACCTTCACCGCGGCACAGCGAGCTGAAGCGCGCCTGGACAGCATCGGTTTCGTCTTCCAAGCGTTCCACCTCATCGAGCATAAGAACGTGTACCGCAACGTTGAGCTACCGCTCATCTACCGTGGCGTACCTAAAGCGGAACGAACGCAACGTGTTGCGGATACTCTCGCCCTGCTGGGGTTGAGCCACCGGACGGATGCGCCCATCACCACTCTCTCCGGCGGTGAAAAGCAGCGTGTGGCTATTGCGCGTGCGCTCATCGGGGAACCGGCGTTGCTGCTCTGTGATGAGCCGACCGGCTCGCTGGATGAAGAGCTCACCCGTGAAGCCATTGATCTGCTCCGCGAATGTACGGGTGACCAGCAAAGCACGATTGTGATTACTCACGACCCGCTCGTGGCTGAGCACTGCGACCGGGTGCTACGTATGCACGAGGGGCAGCTCATCGAGCAGGATGCACCGCGGCAGGAAGAAACGACCACCCGCGCGTCTCTGAACCTGCCTAGCTTTACTGAGGAACAAGCCTCTAAGCCGCAGAGCAGTGGGCGTGCACCCTGGGCGCTCGCCTCCCTCAAAGAAGCGTGGGACGCTACCGTGCACCGGGTGCGGCGCAATATCTTCACCATGCTTGGTGTGGTTCTGGGTATCGCTTCGCTCGTACTGACCGTTGGTCTGACTGCCACCATTTCTGGGCAGTTGGCTGACAGCTTCGACATTTTTAGGGCTAAGCACCTGACGATAAGCTCGACCCGAACTGAATCCATGAGCCGTACTGAACTCTTGAGCCTGGCGGCAAGTGAGAACTACCGGCGCGTTAGTCAGCTGAACGGAGTGACCGGTACCGCGCTGGTGGATCAGCTGGATGAATCCGCGGATATTCAGCGCGGTCCAGACAACTTCGGTGAGCGCGGCGCGAACGTGACCGCTGCCGTTCTTGCGGCAACGCCCAGCGTCTTTAGCGTGCAGGGTCATGAACTGGTGTGGGGTCGCACTTTCGACGAGGGGCATGTGGAGCGGAACGATAAGGTCGTGGTGCTCAGCGAAAGCGTGATGCGTCAGCTTGCGCTGCCCTATAGCCCCGGAGTTACGGTCTATATTCACGATGAGCCGTACACCGTCATCGGTGTGGTGCGGGAGAATCCCTCGCTAACTCTGTCGTACGGTTCGGTCTACTTGCCGCTTGGCGCGAAGCCTGGTGCCGATGTTGAAGAAGCGCAGCCCGCTACCGGTGGTGGCGCCGCTGCGCCGCAGACCGGTAAACGCTCCACTCAGATTGTGGTGAGCACTGTTGCCGGTGCCGCAAACCAGATTGCGGAGGAAGCACCGTACGCGCTCTCGCCGGAACGTCCCGCCCTGTATAGCGTGAGTGTTCCGCCGGAGCCGAAGACCCTTCGTGAGGCTGTCGACCAGCAGCAACGCACCATGCTTCTTGCCATGAGCGTTATTACCCTCGTAATTGGTGCGATGGGCATTATGAACACGTTCCTGGTCGCGGTGATGGAGCGCCGCCGTGAGGTGGGTTTGCGTCTGGCTATTGGTATGCGCCCTTCGGGTATTCTGCTGCAGTTCTCGGCGGAGGCGCTGCTGACCGGAATCCTGGGCGCGGTGGCTGGTATTGTGCTGGCGGTTAACGGCATTTCGATTGTGTCTTTGCTGAACCGTTGGACGCCGATTATTAGTGCCGACACTATTCTGCTGGGCCTGGGCGCTGGCGCGCTGGTTGGTGTGTTGGCTGGTCTGTACCCGGCGGCGAAGGCTTCGCGTATTGACCCGGCACAGACCCTGGCGGCAGGCTAGTCGTTGAGGAAGGCGTGGAGGGGCGGTGTCGTCCGTAGTGACATCAGG
>NZ_KV814488.1:69316-83373 GCF_001813965.1 Rothia sp. HMSC072E10
TGGAGGGGCGGTGTCGTCCGTAGTGACATCAGGGCGTTCTCCGTAGCCTATGCGGACCAGGCGGTGAGGCTACACCTTCCGGAAGCGCCCTCAGGGTGTCACACGGGTGCTCTCCGCAGCGAAGCGAGGAGAGTGCGGAGCACCCGTGTGACGGGTGCCCCTGCGTAGGCGCGGAGGAAGTGTGTAGCGAACCGCCACAGGAGCAGAGATAAGCAAAGAACGCCCCGTCCGTATCACTTGGATACAGACGGAGCGTTCTTTTTAAGAGAGCAGCTACTTGGTGAGGCCCAGGTGAGTCAGCAGGAACGCGTAATCCCACGCAATCTCACGCCAACGGGTATACCTGCCGGAACCACCACCGTGACCGCCCGACATGTCAATCTTCAGCAGCGGCACCGGCGACGACGGGTCAATCTGCTCGCGCAGCGCCGCAATCCACTTTGCGGGCTCCACGTAGAGCACACGGGTGTCGTGCAGGCTCGTCACCGCAGCAATCGCCGGGTAACGGACCGGGCGGATGTTCTCGTACGGGGTGTACGACTTCATGTAGGCGTACACTTCCGGGTCCTCAATCGGGTTGCCCCACTCTTCCCACTCCATCGCCGACAGCGGCAGTTCCGGGTCGAGGATGGTAGTCAGCGCATCCACGAACGGTACGGCCGCCAGGCAGGCTGCGTACTTTTCGGGGGCGAGGTTCAGCACGGCGCCCATGAGCAGGCCGCCCGCGCTACCGCCGTAGCAGCCGATACGCGCCTCATCAGCCCAGGGTTTCGCCGCAATGTAGCTAGTGACGTCCACGAAGTCGGTGAAGGTGTTCTTCTTCGCGAGCTTCTTGCCGTTCTGGTACCAGGAGCGGCCCATCTCGCCGCCGCCGCGAATATGCGCAAGCACGTAGATAACGCCGCGGTCCAGGATCGATAGCAGCGGAATGGAGAACAACGGGTCCATGGACGACTCGTAGGAGCCGTAACCGTACTGGAGGACGGGGTGCGGCTTGCTCATGTCCAGGTCGGCGCGGTGAATCACCGAAATAGGGATGAGCGTGCCGTCCGCCGCCGGTGCCCAGTCGCGGTAAGCGCGGTAGTCCTCACGGTTGTAGCCGCCCAGCACCGGGGTTTCGCGGCGCAGCAGCAGGGTCTGCGACATGGGGAAGTAGTCGTAGACGCGGCGCGGCGTCAGGTACGAGGTGTAGGCGATGCGCAGCACGGGGGAGTAGTTCTCGGCGCGCAGCACGGATGCGGTGTACAGTTCCTCGTCGAAGCCGGCCGGTTCCATGAAGGTCACGCCGGCGGGGCGGCGGCGGCGCCACTGGATGGGCAGCTGCTCACGCGGTGCGAGGAAGATGCGGGTGGTGGTGTCCGCGCGGGCGGTGACGACCAGGTGCGTTGCGGTGAAGGTGAAGCCCTCCAGGCGCACGTGTTCGCTGTGGCGGATGACCGGCACCCAGCGGGCGGCGTACTCTTCGAGGCTTTCACCTTCGCGCGGCATGTCTGCGAGGACCAGCTCGGAGTTCAGCGCATTGTAGTCGTGCTGAATCAGCAGGTGCTGCTCGCCGGCAATGTTGAGCGGCTC
The DNA here is from genome assembly GCF_001813965.1 of Rothia sp. HMSC072E10. NCBI lineage: Bacteria > Bacillati > Actinomycetota > Actinomycetes > Micrococcales > Micrococcaceae > Rothia > Rothia sp. HMSC072E10. The sequence continues at coordinate 70,889 of NZ_KV814488.1, forward strand.
GGCGTAGTATTCGATGCCTGCGCTCTTGGGGATGAGCAGGGTCGGCTCGCCCTTGGGTTCGCGGGTGGGGATGAGGCGCACCTCCGTGTACTCGGAGTTCGAGCTGGTGAGCACTACGGAGGAACGGTCGGAGCTCATGGCCGCCGAGAGCCACATGGTGTTGTCGGGCTCTTCGTAGATGAGGTGGTCTTCGGTGCCCTGGCCGACGTCGTGCACGTAGACGCGCCAGGGGCGCCAGGAGTCGTCGGGGACCATGTAGACGAGCTGCTCGGCGTGGTTGATGAAGAAGGAACCGGCCGTGATGTTGGGGATGGTGTCCTCGAGGAAGGAGCCGGTTTCCATGTTGAGGAAGCGCTGCTCGTAGCGTTCGTCGCCCTTCTCGTCCACGGAGATGCTCAGCAGCTTGCCGCTGCGGGAGGGCTGGAAGCTGCCGAGGGAGAAGAACTCCATATCCTTGGCGTACTCGTTGCAGTCCAGGATGACGATTTCGCCCTCGAGCGGCTCGCCGGGCTTGACGGTCGGCGGGGTGTAGCGCACCACCTCGTCGCCCTCGTTGAGGGCGGGGTAGCGGTAGAAGACGGGGTACTGGCCGCCGGGCACCATGCGGCTGTAGTACCACCAGTCGCCGATGCGGTTCGGAACGGTCAGATCGGCGAGGAGGGTGCGGTCCTTAATCTCGTTGAAGATGGACTCGCGGAGGGGCTGCTGGTCTGCGGTGACGGCTTCGGTGTACTCGGCTTCTGCCTTGAGGTAGTCGAGGACCTCTTCGCTTTCCTTGTCGCGGAGCCATTCGTAGGGGTCGATGAAGACGTCGCCGTGGTGTTCGCGGCGGTGCTCGACCTTCTTCGGTACGGGCGGGGTGAGGTTCTGTTCAGCCATGAGGCCACCTCTTTCCTTGAGTTTAGATCTGTGAACGGTGTGTGCCGGAGGTGCCGGGGTCCCCGCCGTGGGCTTGGCGGACGGGGCGCTGGGGCCTGTGGGCACGCCTGTTTCTAGTGTATCGAAGAGTGAGGGAGGCTACTATATTGCGGCCTGCGCAGGATTACCTGGCTCAGCTCGTGGAAGCATCGCCGAAGCACCGCCGGAACGTGCATGTTCGGCGGTTAGTTGGCCCGCCCCTTGAAGGACATAAGCGTGCGGCGGCCCGCCTTGTTCGCCTTCGTGAAGGCGCGGTTACTCTGCCGGTACTCGCGTTCCTGGGAGCGCAGGCGTAGGCGCGCGGATTCCGCCATCATCCTGCGGTAGCGTTCGAAACGCTCGGGGTTGAGGACGCCGGCGGTGAGTGCCTGCTGCACCGCGCATCCAGGTTCGGAGCTGTGGGAGCAGTCGCTGTACCGGCACGCGGAGGCGTAGCTGGAGACGTCGTCGAAGGTCTCGTCGATTGCGGCGCTATCGCTCGTGGCGGCGAGGGCTCGCACGCCCGGGGTGTCAATCAGCACCGTGCCAGCTGAGGATTCTGCGACGAAGCAATCCGTGCCGGATTCTCCAGCGCCGGGCAGAACAATCATCTGGCGACTGGTGGTGGTGTGGCGTCCCTTGCCGTCGGTGCCGCGAACCGCGGAGGTTACCTGCACCTGGTTCTCTGAGCCGTCCTCGCGGGGGTTAACTCCGGGGTTGAGTAGGGCGTTGACGAGGGTGGATTTTCCGGCGCCGCTGCGGCCCAGGAACGCGGTGGTGCGCCCGGCAACGAGCTCCGCGACCGGGGCAGGGTCGTAGCCGTTGTCCGTGCAGACGGTGAGTACCGCATCCACGTCGCTTCCCAGAGACTCCCGGTACCCGGCGAGCTGTTCGGCCGTTACTAGGTCACCCTTGGTGAAAATCAGCGCGACCTGCACCCCGGAGGCATGCGCCAGGGCGGTGTAGCGTTCAATGCGCCCAATGGACGGCTCGGGGAAGCACGGTTCAACGATGCAGAGCATATCCACGTTAGCGGCGACGGGCTGATCCGCGGATTCTCGGGTGGCGCTGGGGCGGGTGAGGTAGCTGCGCCGGGGCAGAATCACGAGGAGCTTATGCTCGGAAGGGTGGGTTTCACCGCCGGTTCCGGGGATAGGCTGAGCCAGCACCCAGTCACCGACGACGGGGTATTCCTCTTCGCCGTAGTCGTTCTCGACCGGGCGCAGGGGAGCGGAAAGCTTCACGAGCTCACCCCGCTCGCAGGTCAGCAGCTCGCAGCGGGTGCGGTGCACGGCACTGACGCGGGCGAGGGTGAAATCATCAAGCGTGCCGTCGAGGGTGAATGCGGCGCGGATTGCCGCGCCCTGCCAGGAGGGGTCGAAACCGAGGGCCTCGAGCGTGTACGTGGCGGGAGGAGTAGTCACAGGAGATTCTTTCTTGGTTGCGGTGCCCGGTTGAATATGACGCCCGGATAATGCGCCGGGTAGCGGGTACTTAAAAGGTTTGTTCTTTTTGGGTTTCACGCCCTATAGCAGTGAGGCGCGGGCGCCGGCGCGGATGCGGCGGGCGGCAAGGAAAGTCAGCCCCAACCCGATAGCGGCGTAGAGTATCGCCAGGGCTGTGTCCGATGCCAGGAGCGCGAAGAGATCCGGCGCGGTGCCGCTCGCAATATCGCCAGAGGTATCTAAAGTCTGCACCAGTCGGGACCCGGGGACCCACGAACACACCCACGCAAGCCAGCCGGGGTAGGTGCTCACCGGCACAATCACGCCAGCGCTGACCGGCAGAATAATCGACAGAAAATTGGACCCCGTGTACGGATCCGACAGGTACAGGCCCAGCCCGGCGGCAAAAATGCCCAGGCAGACCCCGCCCAGAACCGCAACCGGCATCAGCGCGATGGCGCCGAGCAGAAGCCCGGAACCCGCCCCGGTAGAGGGTGCCGTGAGGGAGAGCAACCACACGATGCCCACATTGCTCAGGCCCGTCACGGAGGCCAACAGCGCGGGCACCGCCGCCGCACCCAGCCAGTAGCCCGCATCCACCGCTCGTGCCGTGCACACGTACTCGAAGACGCCGATCCACCGGTCGGTAGCGACGCGCGCGACAATGCCGGCGGCCACCGAGCTGAGGGTGGCAATCAGGGCGGTCGCGCAGCCGATGCGTACCGTATCGTTCGCGGCGAGGTCGGCACCCAGTAGCACCGTGAAAAGCACGTTGAGGCCCGGCACGAGAACCAGGGTCGTGATGGCCGTTCCGAGGGTTGCGAAGGTAATGGACGACGACCAGCCGATAGAGGCGGTAGACAGAGCTCGACGCACCACGCCGGGCAGGGAGTCAGTAGAGAGAACACGCACGCTACATCGCCCCTAGGGTGCCGCGGCGACGGGCGGAGGCGAGAGCCTTCCGCGCAAAGAGGAAAGCGCATGCCGCCCAGATGAAGCTCACGATCAGGGTCTGAACCAAGGGGAGGAGCGCATCCGCCGGGGTAGTGATGGCGGTACGCCCAAGTAGGAGGTGAACCGGCGCCTGCAGGGGAATGAGCACGCCCGCGGCATCCAGCCAGGCGGGCGCCTCAACGGTCGTGAAGAGGACCCCGGAAAGAATAAAAACCGGTACGAGCAGAAGCTCCTCGTAGGCGATAGCGTTCGGTGTGGCCACGAAGAACACCGCAATCATGAACGTGACCGACAGGCAGGCAAGCCATAGCAGGGGAACGCCCAGAACGTAGCGCGGCCAGAGGGCAGAAAAGTCCGTGACCTGCGGGTTGAGGGTCGCCAGGGCCCACGTCAACCACGCCAGCGGTAGGGCTGCCAGACCCACAATGGAGGCACTCGAAACGATAGCCGCCAGCACCCGCAGCGGAGAAATCGACCCCGAACACAGGTACACGAGGGTCCCGCGGAAGCGCTCAAAATTAATGATGCCTGCCGATACGATGCAGACCGACCACATGCCCACAATGCCCGCGCGGGTCCACGCCAGGGTCGGGTCGACAGTCTGCCCCGCGGAGCTCTGCGCCGCCGCGTGCACGGCGAGCGCCTGAATAATAACCGATCCGAGTACCGTACTGATGAGTAGCTGGATGAAGTAGGGGACCGTCAGGAACTGCCGCAGACTAAAGCCCATGAGCCGCAGCTGACGGGCGCACTCCTGCCACAGGTTGTACCCTCGGCGCTGTTGCCGGGACTCTACCGGACGCCGTGTCTGAGCGTTCATCGTTTGAGCCCCTCCGCCATCGCCAGGTATGCCTCTTCCAGGGTTGCCGGGCGAGTGTACGGCTCGGTCCGTACCCCAATGCGTGAGGCGGTGAGCCCCTCCGCCAGGATGCGGTGCGCCTCGCCCGCCTCGAACGTGGCGCGCTCGCCGTGCCAGTAGAGGGTCAGCTCCCAACCGGAACCGCGCGGGGCAAACAGCACCGCCGCCTTATTGCCGAGGAAGCCGCGTAGTGTATCAATGCCCTCGGTAGCAGTGGGGTCCACCTGAACCACGGTCGTGGCGGCAATACCTGCGTGCGCGGCAACGTCCTCGAGGGTGCCGCTCACCGCAACGGAACCGGCGCCCAAAACGGTGATGGTGTGCGCCAGATCCTCAATTTCGCCGAGGAGGTGGCTCGTCAGCAGAATGGCGGTACCTTCATCCGCCAGAGACCGGATGAGGGTACGCACGGTCAGGGCGATATCGGGGTCGAGCCCGTTGGTTGGCTCATCCAGCAGGAGCAGGGCGGGGGAGCCGAGCAGGGCGCGGGCAATATGCAGGCGCTGCTTCATGCCGCGGGAGAACTCTTGGACGGGCCGCGTGGCGGCGTCGGTGAGCTCTACACGGGCTAGGGCATGCTCCACCTCGTGTCGTCGAGCCCGCCCGGAAACCCCCGCAATATCGGCGAAGAACAGCAGGTTATCGCGGGCACTGGCGCGTGGGTAGAAGCCGTTCTCCCCGCCCAACGCGAGACCCACGTGACGGCGCGCCCGCTGCGGGTGAGCGATAGCATCAACGCCGTTCACGGTGAGGCTACCGCCGGTGGGAGTGAGCAGGGTCGAGCACATCTGCACGGTCGTCGTTTTGCCCGCACCGTTGGGGCCGAGAAGGGCATGAATTTCACCGGAGCTGACGCGAAGCGACACCCGGTCGACGGCGGTAAAGGCACGTTCGCCTGTGCCAAAGACGCGGCGAAGCCGTGCCGCGTCAAGAATTGTAGACATCGTGATAAAACCTTGCGGTGCTTAGTCACCCGAAGCCGCTTGAGCATGGTGTTCGCAGGCCTGCAATACGTGGGACGGGTGAGATGAATAGTCGTGAGAGAGGCACTACGTAGTGCCCGAATAATCCCAAGTCACCGACTGCAGGTGCGGAAGGTATAACAACGAAACCCTCAGAACTTTGGTATCCCAAGCGCACACTATGCGCTCCTGAAATGTATCGAACCAAAGCAGGGTTGTTTCTGAAATTTTTTAGAGCCCACCATCTGGGCGGGCATTCCGCGAGCCGGTGCGACTTTAGCGGGAGGTCATACCTCATCACTCCTAGATTCAAGGTTTCCATCAGTGTAGCACGGCTCACGGAATGCTGTGATTAAATTTTTTTTGATTTTATTCGAAGAAGTTAAAACGATCCCCCGTTATTCGATCGGAATGCCCCACCAAGTGCATAGACACCAAGAGAAATTGCGACTGCACATGCACTCATGACGGCTATACCGCTATACCCCGGAAACTGCGTAAGTAATGTACCGCCAACGGCACCGCTGATAGTTGTTCCAGCGTACATTGCCGTGTTTGAGAGGGATGATACAGTACCGCGAGCTATAGCGGTATGGCTTTGTAGCTCTCCCATGAGGACGGGGAGCATAATTCCTCCGAGAAAAAGTGCAAGAGTAAAAATACCTAAAGCAGTCCAGAAATTAGCTGTCAATGACGCCGAGAGATACACAATACTGAGTGCCATAAGTCCCATGAGCATAGTCTTCTGCGTACCTATATGTGCGACGAATCGTGACCCTGTGAGGGAGCCTAGAGCGTTGCCACATCCGATTACAAGCATGGCGAAACCGATGGTTGTCTGCGATGCCCCAAAGTCTCGCGCGAACCATGAACCTATGAAAGATAGAGATGCGAATACTCCTGTCTGGAAAATCAGGTACGCCAGGAGGGATAGCAAAAGTGAAGGGGCTTTTAAAACGTGCAGGTAGGGAGTCAGAAAATTTCCATCTTGCGCTGCAGACACAGGGGGAATGCTGGGAAAACGTGAATAGAGTATACCCAAGAGAAGAAGAGACGCTGCGGCGATTGCAAAAAATGGTATCTGCCATCCATAAGTGGAGAGGAAAGAACCTACAGGAATACCGGCGATTTGGGCTATGGCAAGTCCAGCCGTTGCATATCCCATAGTTTTAATAATGGCTTGTTTCGGCACTGTCATGGGGATAGATGCCCAAATCTGCGGTGAGATCAGAGAAGCGAACACTCCCGCAAGAAACCGGGCGGTAAAAAGAGACCAAAACCCCCATGCTAAACCGCATAAGCCCGTAAAAAGCGTAAAGCCGATGGACCCGGTAAGAATAATGCGCCTGCGATCAACGCGGTCTGACAGCGGGCCTGCAATGAGTGCGAAAATTGCATACCCTAAAGCGTATGCAGAGACGAACCACCCTGATTGTTCTGTGCTGGTGTTGAACTCCTTGCTGAGTAGCGGAAGCAGAGGGGCAGTGAGAAAAGTATCTGTGCCGATGACAAAGAGAGTGCTGAATGATACAAGCCGCATGGTTGCCTCAGAATTTTGAGGTAGCTGATGAGATGTATTGTGAGAACTCATTGTGCATCCTTTCATGTTATTTCTATGTTCGTCGAAATTAGAATAAATCTATATTATGCTAGAGGGCAAGCCCAAGATGTAATATTCTGTCACAGAGTCATGAAGGCTCAATACGTTATGCGAAAAACCCGGAAAGGCGTGGTTATGGGTAAGGAACGGCTGTATCACCCCACCTCTGATGACGTGACGTTGGATCGTGTCCTTGGCGCATTGTCAGACCCCATTCGACGAGATGTTCTCGCCCGTATCGCAGACCACGGGCCACAGTTCTGCGGTGATTTTGACTATGGAATCGCCAAATCTACGATGTCTTATCATTTCAAAGTGCTCCGAGAATCAGGGCTCATGCACACCGAAGTGCTGGGAACGCACCGTAAAATTACACGCCGAGACAGCGTGATTGAGAATCTTTTCCCCGGTCTTTTAGACTCTGTTGGACTACCACCGGGTCAAGGCCAATGGGGTGAATCTGCTGCGGATACTACAGGTGCCTGACTCGGCTAATCGGGTTGAGAGTATGCGAACCCCTAAAATGAGGTCAGAGCAAAGGCAATTCATAAAACGTCATCTTTGCAATGAAGCGTCTTAAAGTGTCGCGCACTCCTAAAACCCTTGACCCCGCGCAACCGATTATGACACCCTAATGACAGGTCAAGAGCGCCAGCGACAAGCCCCAGCTAGCTGGCCGGCAACCCTCCTCCGCGGTGGGGTGCCCTGGGTGAAGACCGGGCGTTACGCACAAGCGTGACGCAAGCGCGGGACCGATGTGACCGAATCCGGTACATCAATCGTGACAGGACAACTCAACGACGATTCCTGTACCGCTCGGCATGCGGCCCCCTAACTATCCCCTTAGGAGAGCCAAGCATGAGCAACAACACTACCGTCCCGACTCCCGCCAACCCCGCCGGTTGGAAGTTCGAAACCCGCCAGATTCACGCGGGACAGGCACCGGATGCCGCAACGGGAGCTCGGGCACTACCCATCTACCAGACCACTTCCTTCGTCTTCGACAGTGCAGAGCAGGCAGCGAACCGCTTCGCTCTCGCCGAGCTGGGCCCCATCTACACCCGCCTCAACAACCCCACCCAGGAAGTTATCGAGAACCGCATCGCCTCCCTCGAGGGCGGCGTCGGCGCGCTCCTGCTGGCCTCCGGTCAGGCGGCCATCACCTACGCAATCCTGAACATTGCCGGTGCCGGTGACCACGTGGTCGCTTCGCCCTCCGTGTACGGCGGTACCTATAACCTGCTCAAGTACACCCTCGCCGATCTCGGCATCGAAACCACCTTCGTTGAGAATCCTGACAACCTCGACGAGTGGCGCGCCGCGGTTCGCCCCAACACCAAGCTGTTCTACGGCGAGTCCGTGCCCAACCCCCGCAACGACGTGCTCGACATTGAGCCCATCGCCGCAATTGCCCACGAAAACGGCGTGCCCCTGATCGTGGACAACACCGTGCCCACCCCCTACCTGCTGCGCCCCATCGAGCACGGCGCGGATGTGGTCGTCCACTCCGCCACCAAGTACCTGGGCGGCCACGGCACCTCCATCGGCGGCGTGATTGTGGACTCCGGTAACTTCGACTACGGCGCAGACCCCGAGAAGTTCCCCAAGTTCAACCAGCCTGCCCCCGGCTACCACGGCCTGGTCTACGCACGCGATCTGGGCAAGGACTCCGCGTTCGGTGCGAACCTCTCCTACATTCTGAAGGCCCGCGTTTCGCTGCTGCGTGACACCGGTGCCGCCATCTCGCCGACCAACGCCTTCAACATCGGCATCGGTCTGGAGACCCTCTCCCTGCGCATCGAGCGCCACATCGAGAACGCCACCAAGGTCGCTCGCTGGCTCGAAGCCAACCCGCAGGTCGACCGTGTTATCTGGGCTGGCTTGGAATCCTCTCCCTGGTACGAGCGCGCACAGAAGTATCTGCCCAAGGGCCCCGGCGCGGTCGTCGGTTTCACTCTCAAGGGCGCAACCCTGGAGCAGACCCGCGACTTCGTGGACGCCCTGAAGCTGCACTCGAACGTGGCCAATATTGGTGACGTGCGCTCGCTCGTGATTCACCCGGCCTCCACCACCCACTCCCAGCTGTCCGCCGAGGAGCTGGAGAAGATTGGCGTGTACCCGAACTTCGTGCGCCTCTCCGTCGGCATCGAGAACATCGACGATATTCTTGCCGACCTGCAGCTGGGTTTCGACACCCTCTCCTAAACGCGGCGGCCCGCCCCCGCGGACGGGCCGAGGAGGCGCCACCCGGCACCCCTCAGCCCGTCCGCGGGGGATTACCCCGCATCCGTTATCTTTGCCGTTTCTGACCCGCCGCCCCTAACTGGCCGACGCGTTCTTACCGCCGCGACGCGGACAGCTCTGCACAACCCACCGGAGGGACCCATGACCGCTCAGACCACCCCCGAAACCTGTACTGCCCAGCCCGTGACCGCCCCCATTCCCGTGGCGGGCACCCGCACCGAACATCCCGAGGCGCAGGGCTACCTGCGTCAGCTGGCCATCGGTGATTTTGAACTTGAATCCGGCATCACCCTGCCGCAGGTGACCATCGGCTACGAAACCTGGGGTACCCTCAACGAGACCGGCGATAACGCCATCCTCATCCTGCACGCACTCACCGGCGACACGCATGTCTCCCGCGGCGTGCCCACCCCGGATATGCCCGCGCCCCTCATCCGCGCTATCGAATCCGACGGCTGGTGGGAGGGCATCGTGGGCCCCGGCGCGGTCATCGACACCAACCGATACTTCGTCGTTGCCCCCAATATTCTGGGCGGCTGCTACGGTTCGACCGGTCCGGCCAGCATCATTCCCGAGGGCTACCCGGGCGCCGGCGAGCACTGGGGATCCCGATTCCCGCTCGTCACCATCCGCGACTCGGTGCGTGCTGAGGCGCGTCTGGCCCGGGCCCTGGGCATCACGAGCTTCCGCTACGTCATCGGCGGTTCCCTCGGGGGCGCACGCGCCGTAGAATGGGCCGCAACCAACCCCGAGCTGGTGCGCGGATGCGCGGTCATCGCTTCCGGTCCTTCGGCCACCGCCGAGCAGATTTCCTGGGCGCACACGCAGAACCTGGCGATTCGCTCCGACGCGAACTTTGCCGGCGGCGACTACTACAACGGCCCCGCGCCGGCCGCGGGCCTCGCCCTGGCCCGCCGCATCGCCCACACCACCTACCGCAGCCCCGCCGAGCTGGAGCACCGCTTCGGCCGCGAGGAGAACCGCGGAGAAAGCGTTGAGGGCGGCTTGCTGGGCCAGCATCGCGGACGCTACGCCATCGAGAGCTACCTGGATCACCACGGCAACAAGCTGGTGGAACGCTTCGACGCGAACAGCTACCTGGCCGTCAACGAGGCCCTCATCTCGCACGATGTGGCGCGCGGTCGCGGCTCGCTCTCGCAGGCGCTGGCCCGCACCGATTGCGAGTGGACAATTGCCGCGGTGAACACCGATCGCCTGTTCTTCCCGCACGAGTCGCATCGCCTGGCGGAGGCGTTGCCCAACCCGGTCGAGGTGAACATCATCGAGTCGAACCACGGCCACGATGGCTTCCTCATCGAGGCAAAGCAGGTGGAACGCATCCTGGCTTGCGCCCTGGGCACGGCCGAGGATGAGCCTCTGGACGAGAAGACTCGCGAACGCGAGGCTCTCGAATCCATTACGAGCCTGTACCGCACTGTGGCATAGCCGCCTGAGAACCGCTTTGCCGATGCGGGGCCTGCCCGAGAATTTCCGCGGTGGACGGGGAACTCCGGGGGTACTCATAGTGTCGTCATAGGCTCTTCCACCAGGTGAGAACATCGGTAAAACACCGTTCATGACGGAGCGCGTGCCGCCGGTCCTTCTACGTGAGGGATCGGCGGCACGCGGTCGTTCCACCAAAAATAGTATTTGCACTAGTCAGGTAAATATATTCCGCTGGAAGGGGCGCGGTGCCCCGCCTCAAGATCCTCGGGAACATGCTTTTTGGGGCCCGAAAAGAGAAGACGGCTCAGTTTGCTTTAGACCCGCTCTAACCTCCTAGCATGTAATCCGTGGCAAGTATTCAAGAGGTAGCAGAGCAGTTGGGGGTGAGCACCCACGCCCTGCGTTATTACGAAAAAGAGGGGTTAATCGCGGTGCCCCGAGATGCTCACGGAAATCGCGTATTTGACGAAGAGTCCATCTCTTCGGCTCGGTTTATTGCCACCTGCCGACAGGCCGGAATGAGTCTTGCTGACATCCGCACTATTCTGAGCAACCCGCACGACCACGCTCTCTCCATCGAGGTGATGGAACGTGCCCGAGTGAAGATTGAAAACGAAATCCTCGGATTGCAGCTGAATCTTGAGCACCTAGACCGCCGTATTCAGGAGCATCGCCGTCAACTGGGCGATGCGGCCTAATAGGAATGTCGCTAGTAGCGACGGCTAACGCAGCATGGAACGCCCGGTATTCCCCGGATGGGGGGAACCGGGTGTATTTTCGTGCCCGGATGCTCACGCATAGCTCTTGGGCCTCTTCAGCTTGGGGTCAGCCTGGGGGGGGCTTAACCCCAGGTCACGTTCTCCGGGTCTACGCCGTGCGTTCGAATGCCGGTGGCGCGGTACCCCATGATGACGGTGATCCGTTCAAGACCTGTATCGGTGTAGTATCGGTACCCGTTGAACTCATCGTGTGCTGGGTTGAGTAGGCCTCGCTGCTCCCAATGGTGTAGCGTGCGGACTGTAAGCCCGTGCAATGATGCCGCTTCTCCCACGGTGTATTCGTGCTGCCCGTCAGGTGGTGTTATGTTCGCGTCCATGGTGTCACTCTAAAACCTGACGTTAGGTGAGGGTCAAGCCTTGAGCGGAAATCTATTTCGGTTGTTTATGGCAGGCTCCTCGGTAAGATGAAGATATGAGTGAAAATACGTACATTGTCGAATATTCCCGACCCGAGGATGAACGCGCCGGAACCCACCTGGTGCTTCTGCTGCACGGCTACGGATCCCAGGAGCATGATTTGCTGTCCCTGGCGGCGCATCTTCCGCAGGAGGGCATCACTTACGCGGGGATGCGCGCCCCGCAGCCGGTAGGCACCCAGTTTTCGGCGGACGCAACCGGCGCGCACATTCCCGCCGAGGCCATAGGTTACCAGTGGTATCCGCTGGATCAGCAGCTCAATGCGGATGTGCGATCCATAGAACAGGCCAGCGACTACGTCCTGGAGTGGGTCGAGCAGCACGAATCACACTATGCTTCGGTCGCGCTGGTGGGGTTCTCGCAAGGCATGGCGGTGGCGACTTCTATGGTGCGGCATCGCCCAGGAAAATTTGCTGCACTGGTGGGGCTCTCCGGATACGCGGTCGAATCAGACTCTCCCTATTTCAGGGATGACGAGCTCAAAGCCACCGAGCTACCCGTTTTCTACGGCAGGGATCAGGAAGACCCTATTATTCCGCAGCCCTTCGTGGATTACACCTATGAGTGGATTCGCGCATATACCGACGGCATCAAAGTTCTGTATGCGGGCGCCGGGCACGGGGTAAGCGCCCTGGAAATTCGCCATGTGGGCGAGTTCCTGGAGGTGAAGGTGCAGGGTCAGGAGCCGCGTATTCGCGCGCAGAAGGTTGCGGAGGCGACCGGCACCGTGGAAGGCTCTGACGTCTAAATCGACTATATGGAAAGCCCCCGGGTCATCAACTCGGGGGCTTACGTGTAGTTCCGTTTGGAAAGGCGGTTATCGTCCTCGTTCCTACAGGGGCTGGGTGGGACGCTATACCCTTCCTCCGCTCCTGCAGGGGC
>NZ_KV814488.1:83473-133546 GCF_001813965.1 Rothia sp. HMSC072E10
CCCGCCGCACCCGGACGCTCCGCTTCTCCTTGCTTCGCTGCGGAGAGTGCCCGGGGCGGCACCCTGATGTCGCTTCCGGAGGGTATAGCTACCCCGGCTGTCCGAGGTACGCGATTTGGTGTGAGCGGAGGGGCGGTGTCGTCCGTAGTGACATCAGGGTGCCCGAAGCGAAGCGAGGGCGGGTTCCCTGTAGGAACGAGGACGGTCACCAGCGCCTCCAGCGCTCAGCATGAGGAAATATGCGGCGCCCCGCCCCTGCTTAGTGAGGGGAGGAACGAGGGGGAGCACCGCGGCAACCACGATGGCGGCTCTGCGGGGTGTGCTCGGCACGGATTAGATCTTCTTATTCCGGGGCGGTGGGGAAGAAGACGGTGTTCTGGTTGTCCCGGAAGAGCACAACACCGAGGAAGGTCATCGTGCTGCCCGGTGGGTGGCCTGTAGCGACTCTGCCCACCTCGGCACTCAACCCTGCTGTGGGGGTTACTTGTAGCGAAGCGAGCTGAACATCCCGGTTTCCATGTGATAGGCGTTATGGCAGTGAAATGCCCACTCACCGGGGTTCTCAGCGATCAGGTCGGCGATTATGGTTTCACCGCCGCGGAGAAGGACGGTGTCCTTGCGTAGCCCGCCGCTGCCGGGCAGCGACCACGTGTGGCCGTGGATGTGCATGGGGTGGGGCATCATGGTCCTGTTGCGCATGACCATCCGCAGGCGCTGGCCCTCCTGCACGGTCGCGGAGGAGGATTGGCCGTCGGTGAGAATGCTCCATTTATACGGCATCATCTGCCCGTCCAGGTCGATGCTGACTTCTCGGTCTGGTGTGCCCTCGGGCAGGAGTGCACGGTCTGCTGGCTTCAGGGAGGACAGAAGCAGTCCGGTGGACGACAACTCGGGGAAGTCGACATCGGGGCTGGGGGCCTGGCCGCCGGCGGTGCGGATGACGGCGAAGGCGCGGTCGTTCTTACCCACCGCCAAAGCCGTGAGCGGGAAGACGCCGTCGCCGAGGATGACCTCGACGTCAACACGCTCGCCCATCGACAGGTAAATCGATTCGGTCTCCAAGGGCTGGACAGGGAAGCCGTCGGTGTGGGTAACGGTCATGCGATGACCCCCGAGGGCCACCTTGAAGATGGTGTCACCGCCGGAGTTGATAAACCGCAGGCGGGCCTTGTTGCCCGGGCGAGCCTCGAAGGTCCGGTGAGCACGGGGGATACGTCCGTTGATGAGGTAGTACGGATACATCACATCGCCGGCATCCCCGCCCAGTACCCGGTCCGGGGTGCCGTGATGATTTCCCATTCCCATCTTCCCGTGATGGTCGCCCGAACCCATTCCGGTTAGCTTGTCGAGCTCATCATTGGGAGTGCCCTGAATGCCATCGACCCAGTCGTCGAGCACGATGGTCCACTCGACGTCATGGTCCTCAGCGTCTTGCGGGTCACGGATGATCAGTGGGGCGTGGAGGCCGCGATCAAGCTGCAGGCCGGCATGGGAATGGTAGAAGTAGGTGCCACCGTGGGGGACTTTAAAAACATAGGAGAAAGACTTGCCAGGTTCAATGGGGTCCTGGGTCATGCCGGGCACACCGTCGGCTGCGTTGTGGAGTGCGATGCCATGCCAGTGGATGGAGGTGCTCTCAGGCAGTTCATTGGTGATATCGACCTGGAGGACGTCGCCGGCGGTAGCCTCAATGGCCGCATCCCCGGTGTTAGAGACGTATCCCCACGTCTTGGCTTCGATGCCGCCGATATCCAGGGAGAGGGGCCGGGCGGTCAGCGTCCGGCGCACCGTCGGCTCACCGAGCGCAGTGAGGGTGGGAGTGGGGTGAAGGGAGGGACCTGGTGTCGAGGCAGCGGGTCCAGGGTTGCTGGTGCAGGCGGCCAAGACCCCGGTGCCGGCGAGGGCGAGCCCGCCGAGCAGAAACTGTCGTCGGGGAAACGTGTTCGTCATGATTTAACCTTTCTTGGTGCAAGATTTCAGTGATACGGAAGACAGGCGCAGGTGAGGACTCTGCTGAGCCATCACGTCAGGCGCAGGTCTGTGACACAGGTGGCACCGTCGTCGGTGGTGGAAAACTCCGTGGTGCCGGTACGCCCCTGGGAGCTGACCTCAATCAGGCCGGTGGCATCATCGGGAAGCCAGAAGCCAAACCCATTGTCGAAGGTGGTTGTCGCCTCGTCCACCAGCGCCTCACCGGTCGCCTCATCGGTGATCGTGACCTGGATATCCTCATTGTCGAGTTCCCCCAGGCAGGTCGTGAGGCTGTGGTAGAAGCAGTCGTGGGAGGCCATCGGCAAGAGGCGGGGCGGTAATCATGGGAAAGCTCCTACGGGTCGGTGGGATGCGGGGATGCTACTCTCCAGCATATACCCCCCTGGGGTATATTTTGAAGGGCGGCGATGTTGCTCTCCAGTATATACCCCCTGGGGGTATATTTTCAAGGGGTGGAGGGCACGGCCCTCACGCGGGGCAGGGCGTGGTCACCGAGCAGCCTCCTCACTGTCGGGAGGGGACAGCGGGAGACGGAGGGTAAACACCGCTCCGCGACCGGGCCCGGAGGAGGTGATGGTGAGAGTGCCGCTGTGGGCCTCGCTCAATGCCTTGGAGATGATCAGACCGATACCGGCCCCGCCGTTGTCCCGATTGCGGGCAGCCCCCCCGGTAGAAGCGTTCGAAGATGTGTCCGAGCTGGCCAGGTGGGATGCCCTCGCCGTCATTGGCGACGTGGATGAGCGTGGTGGACGCCCCCTGTCGGTGGACGCTAATCCGGACCTGCCCGCCGGCCCCGGGTGTCGGTGCCGTGCTTGCGATGCAAGTTGCCGATGTGGACATCGACGATGCGTTCATCACCGATCCAGGTGGTGTCCCAGACCTCGGTGACCACGTCCTGCCCCGCGTGAGGGCTGTGCCCTCCACCCCTTGAAAATATACCCCCAGGGGGTATATACTGGAGAGCAACATCGCCGTCCTTCAAAACATACCCCAGGGGGGTATATGCTGGAGAGTAGTATCCCCGCATCCCATCGACCCGTAGGAGCTTTCCCATGATTACCGCCCCGCCCCGCCTCTTGCCGATGGCCTCCCACGGCTGCAGCTGTTGCGGACCTGCCTCACGTGCCGACACCGTCTCCAACCCTGCCGCCAGCGACTCGTCAGCAGGAGGGTCCTCCTCTAGCTACCAAGTCACCGGCCTGACCTGCGGGCGCTGCGCGAAAAGTGTGACCCAGGCCCTTCAGGCCCTCCCCCAGGTCCACGACGTCCAGGTTGATCTCGCTGCTGGTGGTGTTTCCACCGTCACGGTCACCGGTGTCGTACCTCCGGAGATGGTTCGCCGGGCTATCGAGGCGACCGGCTACACCGTCTTATCCTGATCGATTTACCCATCATCTCGACCCCGACCGGGTTGAGCGAAAGGAACGTCATGAACACTCCCCACCATTCCGGCGATCACCCCGCTCCGGAAACAGACCACACCCACCACCCGGATCATGCCAGCCACGAACACCACGCAGACGCCGACACCCACGGCCAGGCGATGCACCACGGTCACCCGCACTCCGTCCTGGACGAAGACCACCAGGTTCATGGTCACGGCGAACACGCCGGGCACAGCACCGCAATGTTTCGGGAACGCTTCTGGTGGTCGCTGATTCTGTCCATTCCCGTCGTTATTTTCAGCCCCATGGTCGCCCACCTGCTCGGCTACCCCCTCCCGGAATTCCCCGGATCCACCTGGGTTCCCCCGGTACTGGACACGATTATCTTCGTCTACGGCGGAACGCCTTTCCTCAAGGGCGGATGGAAGGAAGTGAAATCCCGCCAACCCGGGATGATGCTCCTGATTGCCATGGCCATCACCGTGGCGTTTGTCGCCTCCTGGGTCACCACTCTGGGGCTGGGCGGTTTTGACCTGGACTTCTGGTGGGAGCTGGCCCTGCTGGTGACCATCATGCTGCTGGGCCACTGGCTGGAGATGCGCGCTCTCGGGGGTGCGTCCTCCGCGCTTGACGCGCTGGCTGCCCTGTTGCCGGATGAGGCCGAGAAAGTCATCGATGGGACCACCCGCACCGTGGACATCTCCGAGCTGGTCGTCGGCGACGTCGTGCTGGTGAGGGCCGGTGCCCGGGTGCCGGCCGACGGAACCATCATCGACGGAGCCGCCGAATTCGATGAGGGGATGATTACCGGCGAATCCCGTCCCGTCTTCCGCGACACCGGTGACAAGGTGGTCGCCGGTACCGTGGCCACCGACAACACCGTCCGCGTCCGGGTGGAGGCTACCGGCGGGGACACCGCCTTGGCCGGGATCCAACGCATGGTTGCCGACGCACAGGAGTCCTCCTCCCGGGCCCAGGCCCTGGCGGATCGGGCGGCGGCGTTGTTGTTCTGGTTCGCGCTGATCTCTGCTCTGATCACCGCGGTGGTGTGGACCACCATCGGCAGCCCGGACGATGCCGTGGTGCGCACGGTCACGGTGCTGGTCATCGCCTGCCCGCACGCCTTGGGCCTGGCGATTCCGCTGGTCATTGCGATCTCCACCGAGCGGGCCGCGAAATCCGGGGTGCTCATCAAGGACCGGATGGCGCTCGAGCGGATGCGCACCATCGACGTGGTGCTCTTCGATAAAACCGGCACCCTGACCGAGGGCGCGCACGCGGTCACCGGTGTCGCGGCAACTGTCGGCGTCACCGAGGGCGAGCTGCTGGCCCTGGCCGCCGCCGCGGAGGCCGACAGCGAGCACCCCGTGGCCCGCGCCATCGTGGCGGCCGCGGCCGCCCATCCCGAGGCCTCTCGTCGGCAAATCCGTGCAACTGGTTTCAGCGCCGCCTCCGGCAGGGGGGTCCGGGCCACTGTCGATGGCGCTGAGATCCTCGTGGGCGGGCCGAACATGCTGCGCGAGTTCAACCTCACCACCCCGGCCGAGCTCACCGACACCACCAGCGCCTGGACCGGGCGTGGGGCCGGTGTACTCCATATTGTCCGCGACGGTCAGATTATCGGTGCGGTGGCCGTCGAGGATAAGATCCGCCCCGAATCCCGCGCCGCTGTGAAAGCCCTGCAGGACCGCGGGGTGAAGGTCGCGATGATTACCGGTGACGCGCAGCAGGTGGCCCATGCGGTTGGCCAGGACCTGGGGATTGATGAGGTCTTCGCCGAGGTCCTGCCCCAGGACAAGGACACCAAGGTCACCCAGTTACAGGAGCGTGGCCTGAGCGTGGCCATGGTCGGCGACGGTGTCAACGACGCCCCGGCCCTGGCCCGCGCCGAGGTCGGCATCGCCATCGGGGCCGGCACGGATGTGGCGATGGAATCCGCCGGAGTGGTCCTGGCCAGTGACGATCCCCGGGCAATATTGTCGATGATTGAGCTCTCGCAGGCCAGCTACCGCAAGATGATCCAGAACCTCATCTGGGCGTCCGGTTACAACATCTTGTCCGTGCCCCTGGCCGCCGGCGTGCTCGCCTCTAGCGGCATTCTGCTTCCCCCGGCTGCTGCTGCGGTGTTGATGTCGCTGTCGACGATTGTGGTGGCGCTTAACGCTCAGTTGCTGCGCCGGATTGATCTGGACCCGGCCCACCTGGCTCCCACCAGTCCGAAGGAAGAACACACCACGCCTGCTCCGGCATCCACCGCCGTCCACTGATTCACCACCTCTCTCCACTGCCCCATATGACCCTGAAAGGCTTCACCATGAAGCGCACCCTTTCAGGGTCATATGGGGACCATGGACGAGATGGGTGGAATGGATCACGGCGTGAGCGCCATGGAGATTCGCCATGTAGGCGAGTTCCTGGAGGCGAAGGTGCAGGGTAAGGAGCCGCGTATTCGTGCGCAGAAGGTTGCGGAGGCGACCGGCGCCGCGGAAGGCTCTGACGCCTAATCGACATGCAGAAAACCCCCGGGTCTGACGATTCGGGGGCTTTACGTTTAGCCTTATTTTCCGCGCTGAAGGCGGTTATCGTCCTCGTTCCTACAGGGCACCCGCCCTCGGCCCCGCTGCCGGAGCGTGCCGGTGCACCTTCCGGAAGCGACATCAGGGTACCCTCTCGGGTGCTCTCCGCAGCGAAGCAAGGAGAGAGCGGAGCGCCCGAGAGGGTGGGTTCCCCTGTAGGAGCGTAGGAAGGTGCGCACCGGCTGCTTCCTTGGGCCGGGGGAGAGGAACGAGGACGAGCACTGCCTCCTAGCCTTGCCACAAAGGCCTATCTCAAACGGAATAAGAGGTCGGGTTAGTCCTCGTGCGCAACCTTCACGGTCACGCCGTTGAACGTCACGGTATCTCCGGGGTGCAGCTGCTTGCCGCGTGCTTCTTCAATGTCGCCGTTGACCTTAACCAGGCCGTGCTGAATGACCTCGCGTGCCTGCGCACCGTCCTCTACGAGGTTGGCGAGCTTGAGGAACTGGCCGAGGCGGATCATGTCGTCGCGAATAAAAATTTCTTCCATGCTTCCTAGTTTATCCCGCCGGGTGCATCCTGGTGCCTGGCAAAAATGAGGGAGTGGTGGGCCGGGTAGGCATACCCAGGGGCGGGTTGGTGATGGTACCCTGGTGTCTTGCATCAAAAAGTGTGCATATTGCGCCGATGAGCGCGAACACCGGGCGCCCTGCTCTGGGTAGCGCCCCCATCAACCCGAACTCACGCACGCCACAGCCGGTGGCGGGGCAGAAGGAGTAACTATGGCTGAAAAGTCCACCCTCGATAACGTTATTGCGCTCGCAAAGCGCCGCGGCTTTGTTTTCCAGGCCGGTGAAATCTACGGCGGTTCCCGCTCCGCATGGGACTACGGTCCCCTCGGCGTGGAGCTGAAGGAAAACATCCGCCAGCAGTGGTGGCAGCGTTTCGTCCGCTCCCGCGCGGACATGGTCGGCCTGGACTCCTCCGTCATCCTGCCCCGCGCGGTGTGGGAGGCCTCCGGCCACGTCGCGACCTTCACCGACCCGCTGGTCGAGTGCCTCTCCTGCCACAAGCGCCTGCGCCAGGACCACCTGCTGGAGAACTTTGAGGCGAAGAAGGGCCGCCCCGCCGAGGGCATGAGCGAGATTGCTTGCCCGAACTGTGGTACTCGTGGTGAGTGGACTGAGCCGCAGAACTTCTCCGGTCTGATGAAGACCTACCTGGGCCCGGTCGATAATGAGGAGGGCCTGCACTTCCTGCGCCCCGAGACCGCTCAGGGCATTTTCGTGAACTTCAACAACGTGGTCACCGCCTCCCGCAAGCGCCCGCCGTTCGGCATCGGCCAGATCGGTAAGTCCTTCCGTAACGAGATCACCCCCGGTAACTTCATCTTCCGTACCCGCGAGTTCGAGCAGATGGAAATCGAGTACTTCGTGCACCCGGACGACGCTGACAAGTACTTCAACGAGTGGGTTGAGGACTGCTGGAACTGGTTCGTTGACCTGGGCATCAACCCGGACAACATGCGCCGCTTCGACGTTCCCAAGGAGGAGCGCGCACACTACTCGGCCGGCACCATCGACGTCGAGTACCGCTTCGGCTTCCAGGGCTCGGAATGGGGCGAGCTGATGGGCGTCGCGAACCGCACCGACTACGACCTGGGCGTTCACAACGAGCACTCCAACGCCAAGCTCGAGTACTTCGACCAGGCCACCGGCGAACGCTACGTGCCCTACGTGATTGAGCCCTCCTTCGGTCTGACCCGTTCCATGATGGCGTTCCTCGTCGACGCATACGTTGAGGACGAAGCCCCCAACACCAAGGGCGGCGTGGACAAGCGCGTCGTGCTGAAGCTCGACCCGCGCCTGGCACCGGTCAAGGCCGCGGTGCTGCCGCTGTCCAAGAAGGCTGAGCTGTCCGAGCCGGCAACCAAGCTGGCCGAGGAGCTGCGCGGCCTGTGGAACGTGGACTACGACGAGGCGGGCGCTATTGGCCGCCGTTACCGCCGCCAGGATGAGATCGGTACCCCGTTCTGCATCACCGTGGACTTCGACACCCTCGAGGATCAGGCCGTGACCATTCGCGAACGCGACACCATGAGCCAGGAGCGTGTGGCCCTGGACCAGGTGAAGTCCTACCTGGCAGCACGCCTGGCCGGCTAGTACCGGCCCGCGGCGGGAGTATTCCCGCGAACCACTGACCATTACGTTGCGGCGGGTAGCCTCTGAGAGCGAAAGAGGCTACCCGCCGCAGTGTATTTAGGCTACCCTGGTTAGACGCGATAGTGCGGGTCGTCACGCCGGACGGGGCGGGCCGCGGCTTGGAACCCGTCGGCGGCTCAGGCACGTACGGGTATAGGTGAAGGAGAGCATACAGACATGGCAGAACGCCTCAGCGAAAAATTTGAGATTCGCCCCTGGCAGGAAGGCGACGACCTCGCCCTGCTTGAGATTTGGAACTCTGCCCGCAATGAGGTTGAGGAGCGCCAGCGTGGCCTCTTTGGCCCGGATACGGATGCGCCGTTCAGCAGCACCCTGGTGGTGACCGCATCCGGCGTGCCGATTGCCGCCGGTTCGGTGGTGGCCTCGACCCTGCATCCGACTCGCCTGTGGTCCTACATTGAGGTGGCGGCAGACCACCGCCGCCAGGGCATCGGCACCGCCCTGATGGACGCCCTGCGAGAGGTGGCCGCGGCGAACGGCCAGACGACCGCCCTGCGCGTGAAGCTGTCGCCGTTTAGTGACGGTGAGGAGTTCGCGCAGGCGACCGGCATGAAGCTGATTCAGCGTTCCCGCATGGTGCGCGTGGAACCGGGAGCGATTCCTCCGGTGTCTCTGCGCGAGGACGCCGACGGTAACGAGACTCAGGCCATTGAGGATTTGGCGACCGGCTCGGTGGAGCTGACCGCCGCCCTCTGGGAGTTCTACCGCCGTTCGCATCAGTGGGATGTTCCCGCTGAGGTGGGTATGGGCACGGTGAACCGCTACTTCCTCTCGGATGAGGTGCGTGCTTTTGGCGCCGTGGTGCTTCGCGACCACATTCGTGAGGCTGCCGCAGAGGGTAAGAAGGGCCCGATCGTGGCCTTCGCCGTGAGCTACCATCCCTTCGAGACCGACCCGGAGGCGGCCCTGGTGAATGAGAACACCGCAACCGAACTGCTGCTGGGCTACGACTTCGATAATGAGGGCGCCGTGGAGGCGATTATGCAGGTGCTGTCCCTGCTGAGCGCTAAGTACCCGGTGACGGTGGAGGTCGACGACGCCATGGAGGCGCTGGTTCAGGTGACCGACGTGCTACTGCGCGCCGGTACCGCCTCGGTGGAGGGTGACCCGACCTATATTTACGTGACCGAGTAGGTTCTCGGGTAGGTTCCCGAGTATATTCCCGAGTATATTCTCGGCACCGAGCCTGCCGGCTGGTTCTTGCCGAGAGGGGCGGGGGAGTGGAATACTCTCCCGCCCCTTTCGCGTGCCTGCGCCTCACCACCATTGTTAAGTCTGTGCCGTGCCGCCGTACTGTGTTGCTGTACTGCGCCGCCGTACCCCGATAGCTCTGTACCCCGTCAGCTGAGTGCGGTTCCCGATTTGCCCCCGTATGCCACAATATAGGGGCGAATTCTGAAGCACCCCGCCTGACTCTTCCGCCCCTGAAGCTGGGCAAACTGACCGTTGACACCCCCGTGGTCCTCGCCCCCATGGCCGGCGTGACCAATAAGGCTTTCCGCCGCCTCTGCAGCGAATACGGTGGCGGCCTGTACGTGACCGAAATGGTGACCGCGCGCGCCCTCGTGGAACGAAAGCCCGAGTCCCTGCGCATCATCGAGCACGACCCGGACGAGAAGATTCGTTCCATTCAGATTTACGGCGTTGATGCGGTCAACGTTGGTAAGGCTGTGCGCATGGTCGTTGAAGAGGACCGTGCCGACCACATTGACCTGAACTTCGGCTGCCCGGCGCCCAAGGTGACCCGCCGAGGCGGCGGCGCAGCCCTGCCCTGGAAGACCGACCTGTTCACCGCGATTGTGCAGGCGGCGGTCAAGGAGGCGTCCCGCAACGATATTCCGCTGACCATTAAGATGCGCAAGGGCATCGACGATGACCACATCACGTTCCTCGAGTCCGCCAAGATTGCGCGCGATGCCGGCGTGGCCGCGATTGCCCTGCACGGCCGCACCGCCGCTCAGCATTATTCGGGTAAGGCTGACTGGGATTCCATTGCGCAGTTGCGCGAGCTGATTCCCGACGTGCCGATTCTGGGCAACGGCGATATTTTCTCCGCCGAGGACGCCGTGCGCATGGTCGAGCAGACCGGCGTGGACGGTGTGGTGATTGGTCGCGGCTGCCAGGGCCGCCCGTGGCTGTTTGGTGACCTGCAGAACGCCTTTGAAGGCTCCCCGGAGCGCGTGCGCCCCACCCTCTCAGAAGTGGCCGACATGATTTACCGCCACGCAGAACTGCTGGTCGAGACCTTCAGTGACGAGACCCGCGGCCTGCGCGAGATTCGCAAGCACGTGGCCTGGTACTTCAAGGGCTACCCGGTCGGCGGCGAGCTACGCGCGAAGATGGCTCAGGTGCCCGACCTGGCGACGTTCCGCGAGCTGCTGGCCCAGCTCGA
This sequence comes from Rothia sp. HMSC072E10, assembly GCF_001813965.1. Lineage (NCBI taxonomy): Bacteria > Bacillati > Actinomycetota > Actinomycetes > Micrococcales > Micrococcaceae > Rothia > Rothia sp. HMSC072E10. The sequence goes on from NZ_KV814488.1 coordinate 93,981, forward strand.
CCACACCATCGGCTACCCCGGCGCCGCCGTGGAGGGCTCTCGAGGTCGCGCCGGCAGCCCCAAGCAGCCGCACCTGCCCGATGGCTGGCTTGACTCGCGCATCCTGGGCGACGCCGAACGCCTGGGCCTAGTGGAGGCTGAGCTCGACATCTCGGGCGGCTAAACCCCGTCCGAACCATCGCGGCTGAACCCTCAGCCAACCCGCCCCGGGGTCGTCCCCGGGGCTCACGCATCACCACCGTAGAATTGAGTTCATGGCTGGATTAATCCGCAAAGAAGACATCGACGAAGTACGTGCTCGCACCGATATTCGCGAAATCATTGAAGGCTACGTGAGCCTCAAAAGCGCGGGTATCGGCACGTACAAGGGCCTGTGCCCGTTCCACGACGAGCGCACGCCCTCCTTCAACGTGCGCCCGCAGGTGGGTTCGTACCACTGCTTCGGTTGCGGTGAGTCCGGCGACGTGTACTCCTTCGTCATGGCCATGGAACACACCGGCTTCGTGGAGACCGTGGAACGTCTGGCCGCCCGCATTGGCTACACCCTGCACTACGAGGGCGGTAACCCCGGCGAACGCTACGAGGCGGGCATGCGTCGCCGCCTGCTCGACGCGCACAAGATTGCCGCCGAGTTCTTCGAACGCAACCTCTACTCGCCGGACGCGCAGGAGGCGCAACGCTTCCTGGGTGCCCGCGGCTTCGACCCCGCCGCCACCCGCCACTTCGGCGTGGGCTACGCCCCGCGCGGCTGGGACCACCTGCTCAAGCACCTTCGCTCCCAGGGCTTCACCGATGAGGAGCTGAAGGCGACCGGCATGTTCTCCGAGGGCAACCGCGGCCTGTACGACCGCTTCCGCGGCCGCATCATCTGGCCGATCCGCACCATTGCCGGTGAGACCATCGGCTTCGGCGCCCGCCGCCTCTTCGACGACGACCAGGGCCCCAAGTACCTCAACACCCCCGAGACGCAGCTGTACAAGAAGTCCCAGGTGCTCTACGGCATCGACCTGGCCAAACGCGAGATGACCAAGAAGAAGCAGGTCGTCATCGTGGAGGGTTACACGGACGTGATGGCCGCGCACCTGGCGGGCGTCACCACCGCCGTGGCCACCTGCGGTACCGCTTTCGGCCCCGGGCACATCAAGATGGTGCGCCGCATGATTACCGACGACGGCTCCGGCGGAGAGGTCATCTTCACCTTTGACGGTGACGCCGCAGGTCAGAAAGCCGCCATGGCCGCGTTCCAGGAGGACCAGCGCTTCGTCGCGCAGACCTTCGTGGCGGTGGCCGAGGACGGCATGGACCCCTGCGACCTGCGCCTGCACAAGGGGGACGCCGCGGTGCGCTCGCTGATTGCCTCGCGCCGTCCGCTCTTCGAGTTCGCCATTGACACGACCCTCGCCAAGTACGATTTGGCGACCCTGGAGGGCCGTGTGCTGGCGATGCGCGCCATCGCCCCGATTATTGCCGGTATCAAGGACCGCGACCTGCGCCCCGCCTATATGCGCAAGGTGTCCGGTCAGCTCGGCCTGGAGCTGGACGAGATTCAGCGCGCCGTGGCGTACGCGCAGAACCACCCCAAAACCCAGCGCAGCTACCGGGAAGAGGCCCCCGCGGCGCCCCGCTACGAGCGTCTGCCCGAGCGCGGCCCCGCCGGACCGTACCCCGCGGATGCGCCCTACGACCCCGGCTACGACGCACCCCCGCCCGAGGAGTACCCGGCTCAGAGCGCCTACGCGGGCTATAACGCCGCCGCGCATCCGCCCGCTCCCGCCGCGAACTACGGCATCCCCTACGCGCAGGCCCCGGGTGGACAGAACGGCGCGGAACCGGGTGCCGCTCAGGGTGCTCCCGCGGCGGAGGAGTTCCTCACTCCCGACCCCAACGACCCGGTCGCGCGCCTCGAAAAGGCCGCCCTGGAGATTGCCCTGCAGCACCCCGAGCTCATCAGCGTGGAGCAGTGGCGTAACCTCGCCACCGTGCAGTTCCGCTACCGCACCCACCGCGAGGTGGCCGCCGGCATTATTCACGCCGCAACCGTCATGGCGCCCACGCCGGGTATCGAGTGGATCAACTGTGTGCGCTCCGGCGCGGTGGAGGGGGTTCACCCCGCCATTGCGGAGCTGGCCGTCTCGCCCCTGCCCGTCAGCAGCGCCGAGCGCCTGCCCGGCTTCGTGACCGGTGCGCTCAACGCCCTGTTCGAGCAGCAGATTGCCCGCCAGAAGTCCGACCTGATGATGCGCTTGGAGCAGCTGAGCGCCAACCCGGACGATGAGGAGTACGAGGCCGTGCAGCGGCAGCTCCTCGAGCTCGAGATGCGCCGCCGTCAGCTCACAGCCCAGCGCGCCTAAACTCGCAGCCCAACGCGCCTATGACCGCGTGTCATCTACGCCCCCCCCGATGCGGGCGCGATGGGGAAGGGGACGACGGGGCAGAGGCGTAGCCCGGAGGTCCGCAGGGCGCCCTGCGGGCGATTCCGCACCGCCACCACGAAATGTGATGCACTTCATCATATTTCGGCTTGCGGAGCCCCGAGACCCCCGGTATAGTTATTACTCGTTGCAAGGGAAACCGCGCAACGAAAACAAAATATTCCCCCGTAGCTCAATTGGCAGAGCATTCGACTGTTAATCGAAGGGTTACTGGTTCGAGTCCAGTCGGGGGAGCAGATATAGCAAGAACCCCGGAACGAAGTTCCGGGGTTCTTGCTATATCTGCTCCTCTGGCTCGAACCAGTAACCACTCCGCCATACGCAGGCGCTGGGGCGCCTGCTCCAGGCTCCGTCTGGTTCGAGTCCAGCGCAACAGTGGCATACGGGGTGGTTGAGATTTTTGGTTCCTCGCGCGCTCGGAAAATCTTCGCCTCGCTGGTTCGAGTCCAGTCGGAACGTTCCCTCTAAGCCGTGAACCAGTAACCACTCCACCCTACGTGAGCGCTGGGGCGCTCCCTTCGGGCCCTCGGGCTTACGCCCTCGGCGGGATAACGGTTTTTACTTCCTCGCGCGCTCGGAAAAACCGTCACCCCGCTGTATCGAGTCCAGAGCAACAGCGAATTACGGAGGGAAACAAAGATGATTCCTCGCGCGCTCGGAAAAACCGTCACCCCGCTGTGTCGAGCCCAGTCGAAGAAAGGGAACGGCGAACCGTTTTTCGCCCGCCGCCGTCGCCGAACTCCGACAGGTTCCCGCCGCCGGTGAGCACCCGCCTCCGGCCCTCTTAGCGCAGGTCGCGGGCAGTCTGTTTCTCAGCTCGCGGCTGAACCTCACCCCTCAAAAAGTCGAAAATACCCCAAGAGATGGCCGTAACCTCCGTTCAAACGGTCACGAACACTTGGGGCGAGGGGCTAAAATATAGGAGGTGGAGTGCGAATCAGAAGCCTCCAAACACGAGTCACGGAGAGGTGGTCATGACCACTACTACTAATCCCAAGGCACCCAAGGGGTTCTTTGCTGGCATCAGCGGGATTAAGTCCGGCGTCGCGAACATCATCGACGCTGGCAAAACCTTCAAGTCCCTCGGCCCCAGCCAGGTCAAGGACGAGATCCAGATTGCAAAGCACGAGCTGAAGACCAAGGGCATTGCCGTTGGTAAGGGCGCAGCTTTCTTCGGCGTTGCTGCCGTCTTCGGTCTCTTCCTCATCATCGCCCTGGTTGCTGCCGCAATCCTCGGTCTCGGCACCGTCATGCCGTACTGGGCATCGGCACTGATTTTTGCCCTCATCTTCCTGATCGTCGTGGCCATCTGCGCGCTGGTCGGCCTCAAGAAGGTCAAGGCGCAGCTGCCCTTCAAGCCTGAATCCGCAATCTTCGGTCTGCTTTTCGACCTCGGCGTGCTCAAGGAAGGCACCGCCATGTCCGCTGAGCGCCTGAAGAAGGAACAGGCAGAGCGTGCCGCTCAGAAGGCTAAGGAAGCCGAAGAGGCTGCAGAACGCGCCCGCAAGGAAGCCGAAGAACGCAAGGCTCGCGGCGAAGAGGAGCCCAAGCCGCCGACCTTCGAAGAGCTCAAGCAGCGCACCGCAGAGCGCCGTCAGCACCTGGCCGCCCTGCGCGACGACCTGCAGTCCTACACCGGCGACGTTCAGGCCAACACCCAGCAGGCTCTGGACGCTCTCAAGGCAGTGCCCTCCGAGGTTGCCGCAGGTGCAGCAGCAACCGGCCGCGGCCTGGCAGAGAACGTGCGCAAGCCCGAGGTTCTGCAGGCTCGCTGGAAGTCCTTCGCAGCGCTGGGTGCATCCATTGCGACCGTCCTGCACTTCCTCAACCGCCTGGTCCGCCGCTAAGCGAATTACCGCCCACGCGCGACCACCGGTCGAGTAACAAACGCCCCGACAGGCCCCGCCCGTCGGGGCGTTGTCGTACCCGAGAAACCCGCAACCTGCCTCCGCGGGGGCGGTAGCTACCTTTTTGGGGCAATTCCCAGGGGCCAACCCGCCCCGCAGGTCGGATAACGCGGCGAGTCCCCGGTAGAATGGACAAATGTCGTGCACCACAGGATGCCCCCTCCGCGCGCGGCGACCACAGGCAGATACGGCACACAGGAACGGTTCCGGCGTTAGCCGCCACCCAACCCAGTCACCGACACACTACACCCGATGAGGAGCCCCGTCATGGACCAGGCAAAGACGATTCTGATTGGCGCAGAGACCTACCCGCCGGATATTAACGGCGCGGCACAATTCGGGCACCGCCTCGCAAACGCCATGCTCAAGCGAGGCCACTCCGTGCACGTGGTAGCCGCCAGCCCCATCCCCGGCCCCAGCTACCGCACCGAGGTCGAGGGCGGCATCGTTGAGCACCGTCTGCGCTCACACCTGCCCCCGACCCACGAGACCAACCGCATCTGCGTGCCCTGGGAGATCTGGTCCGAGGTCGGCAAGATTCTTGACGAGGTACGCCCCGACGTCGTGCACGTGCAGTGCCACTACATCATCGGCCGAGCCCTCATCTTCCAGGCGAAGCGCCGCGGTATTCGCGTTATCGCCACCAACCACTTCATGCCCGCCAACCTGGACCCGTTCCTGCCCTTCCCCGCACCCGTCAAGCGTCTGATTGACCGCTGCACCTGGAAGGACATGCGCTTCTGCTTCGCTCGTACCGCCGTGGTCACGACTCCCACCCAGATTGGTGCCGATGCAATGCGCGACCTGGGCCACTTTACCCACCCCGTCATGCCCGTCTCGAACGGTATCGAAATTAGCGACTACGAGCTGGCCGAGGGCACGGATATCGGCAAGGTCCCCGGCGAGCTGCGCATCGCCTTCGTGGGCCGCCTGGCCGAGGAGAAGAACGTGGACGTTCTCATCGAGGCCTTCTCGATGCTGCCCGACTCGTACGACCACGTGGTACTGGATATCTCCGGCGACGGCGAGCTGCGCGAGGCCCTCGAGCAGAAGGCGCACGACTGCGGCGTGGCCGACCGCGTGATTTTCCGCGGTTTCGTGCCCGACGATCAGCTGCCCGAGGTCTACCAGATGGCCGACATCTTCTGCCAGCCCGGCACCGCAGAGCTGCAGTCCCTGGTCTCACTGGAAGCAATGAGCGCCTCCACCCCGGTGGTTCTCGCTAACGCCCTGGCCCTGCCCCACCTGGTCGAGCAGGGCGTCAACGGCTACCTCTTCGAGCCGAATAACGCGAAGGACCTGGCGGAGAAGCTGGAGGCAATCATCTCCCTGCCCGCTGAGGAGCGCGAGCAGATGGGCCGCGAATCCCGCCGCATCGTGGGATTCCACAGCGCAGAGAACACCTGGCGTACCTTCGAGGAGCTCTACGTGAGCGACGCGCCCTACGAGCGTTACCTGGCTTCCCGCCGCTAACGGTCCCGAACGGTTCAGGGCTCCCGGGGCGGCCCGTTCCCAGCCCGCTTCGTCGTGGTCGGCGAGCGGGGGAGCGGAGCGCCGAGGACCGGATCGCAATGTTTTTCACTCTGGGAGTGCCTTCGGGTACCCTAGAAGATGGTGCGCTCGCGAGATAATAGGCGATGCCTGCACCGGATGGGGAGTTAGCTCAGCCGGTTAGAGCAGGGGACTCATAATCCCTTGGTCGCGGGTTCGAGCCCCGCACTCCCTACGGCCCCGTCCGTCGACTTCACCCACTTGTCGACGGGCGGGGCTTTCTGCGTCTGAGATATAGGATGCTCGTATCGGTAGGCGTTGAGGTGACCCCCCCCTAGTCCCGCCCTAGGTTTAGATAAATGACCGCGCGGAGAGCGCACCTGCGGTTGATAAGGTACTGTGGAAGAGTCTCATGTAAAGAGAGACCGTGATTGCACCTTGGGTACGGAAGATACCGGTAGGCTCGCATCATTGACAGACACACCATACGAGAGGATCTCAATGTCAGAGAACACTCCCCACAACCCGCAGCAGGGAGATTCTGCCGCAGCGGGCTACGGCTACGATGCTGGAGCCCGACCCACGCAGGATGCTTCGCTGGCGGGCCAGACCGCGCAGGCAGCTCAGCCGGCGCAGCCCACCCAGCCGGCTCAGCAGGGTGCTCCCGCCCAGGGCGCGCAGCCTCAGCAGCCCGCCGGCCAGCCGATTCCGCCGGTCCAGGGCCAGGCCTACCCGGGTGCTCAGCCCGGTCAGCCCGCGCAGGCGGTCTACGCACCCGCCGCGCCGAACCCCTTCGTGACGGCTCTGCGTGCAAGCTGGGATGCGTTCCTGGAGGTCTTCGCCGGCAAGCCCGGCCCCGCACAGTCCCGTCTGGCCGCCTCCGGCCTGTGGGGTTGGGCTATCCCCAGCCTTCTGCAGGCCATTATCTCGGCGTTCTTCCTCACCCAGCTGTCGCTGGGCTTCGTGAAGTTCGCAGTGCGTGATGCCTACGCCCTGGTGGCTTACAAGATTACCTTCGGTCAGGTCTTCCTTGCCTTCCTGGTGTTCCTCGTAGTTTCTGCCGTGGTGCTGATTCTGCGCGGCGTGCAGATTCTGCTGACCGCTCGCATCGGTAAGGCTCCGGCGAACTTCTCGTCCTCGATGCAGGTAGTGGCGGTTTCGTGCCTGCCCCTAATCCCCACGTACATTCTTCTGAGCCTGGTGGCTCTCTTCATGCGCGGCGTCAGCAGCAACGAGGGCTTCGGGTTCATCTTTGTGCTGCTGGGCCTGGTGATGTCCTTCGCAGTGTTCTCGGGTGAGGCACTCATCTACCTGGGTCTGAACCGTCTGGGCCGCTTCGCTAAGTCTCCGGTCATCATGCACGCGCTGCTGAGCACCGCGTGGGTGCTCGCCGTGATGGTTGTGTACTTCATTACCTTCCGCATGCTCAACTAAGGAAACCCGTATGCAGACTCTGACTTATTCCGTTCAGCGCGGCTCCCGCCAGCGCTGGATGCTCCTGGCCGTTCTGCTGACCATTGCGGCCCTGATTCTGAGCGCCTGCGGTGCGAAGATTGAGACCCAGCTTGGCCTCGAAAGCGCCGATAAGGGTGTTCGCACCATGCAGGTTTCCTTCGACCTCAAGGACAACCAGGACAAGATCAAGGGCGGCACCCAGGCTCTGGACGCCTCCCTCCGCAAGCACCTGCCTAGCGGCCTTGAGTACGGCGGTATCCAGTCCGAGGGCGACAAGGCCCGCGCGACCTTCACCCTGCCCTTCTCGTCGATTGACGAGTACCGCTCCAAGGTGGCCAGCATCCTGAAGGCTTCCGGCACCGATACCGAACCGCAGATTAGCATCATCAACTCCAGCCAGGGCCTGGTGCAGGGCATCCAGGTGAAGGAGAACTTCACCTCGAAGGAGCTGCTGGGCTGGGTTCCGGAGGCCCTCGTGGTCGACGGTGTGATTGAGTCCTCGCGTAAGAGCAGCGTGTTCAGCAGCGACGGCGACACCACCGTGAAGTTCGGCGATAAGGAAGTGAAGAACTCCGGCGGTTCCACTATTTCCGCTAAGGACGTGCAGGACCGCGGCTTCAAGGGCGTTCTGATTCAGGCGTCCGAGAAGGATGGCGGCTACGACGTCGTGATTTCCTTCATCGCTAAGGAAATTATGAGCTCCGAGACTTCCTCTGCGGTCGACGCATTCCTGAACCAGGTCAAGCCCGACGGTGCTGAGCTGAAGAAGGGCCTGGACGCTTCCGAGGCAAAGAGCTACGCTCCCTCCGCTTCGACGAACGCCGCCAAGGAAGAGATTGGTCGCACCATGACCTTCCACGCCTCCTCCTCGCAGGACCTGAGCGATAAGATCAAGAAGGTGCTCGGCGCAAGCACCACCGACCTGACCTTCACTCGCGACGTGACCGAGGAATCCCACGTCTTCAAGGTTGAGAAGACCGTCTCCGGCACCCTGGACTGCTCCCTGCTGTGCTCCCCGGAGGGCTACGGCGTTGCCCTCTCGCTGAAGAACAGCGATGGTGACAGCTACAGCAGCGCTTCCTCGAGCTCCTCCAGTTCTTCGTCCAGCACCTCGAACAAGACGATGCCCACCTTCACCCTCGTCTCTTCGAAGACCGTGACGATGAAGAACGTGAAGATGGCGACCTCCCTGGGTCTGGACGGCTCGATGGAGGCACGCATCCTCTACTCCTTCCCCACGAGCGACATCGCCGGTGCTGAGCAGAAGCTCAAGGACTCCCTGGCCGGTGGCGGCGATGACGAGACCGAGGTTCGTCAGGACGGCGACTCCACCATCGTGAGCGTGAAGATTCGTGGCAAGGACCAGGATGAGTTCAACCAGCGTCTGGGCTCCTACCTGAACGGCTCGAAGATTACCGTGACTCGCGAGGGCGGTTACCACCCCTTCGGCTCCGACTACACGGTGCGCCCCGAGGTCAACCCGGCTTCGAAGATGGGTAGTAGCTACTACCAGGTGCCCTTCGAGTTCACCTTCAAGGCCCCGGCCTTCTCCTCGCTGGATCAGCAGAAGGTGCGCACCGCGAACCCCCGATACGTGGAGGCGGGCATCGAGTTCACCGTCAACGGCGGCGAGCTGAGCATGAAGAGCGATCGCGGCGTGTTCGCGACTCGCGACCTGCAGATTCCGGCTTCCGGCCTGAGCATGACCGACCTGATCGTGAACGGCATTATCCTGGCTCTGGTTCTGGCCGGCCTGATTCTGCTGTTCCTCTTCCGCAAGAAGATTGCGGCCGCCCGCGCGAAGGGCCGTGAGCGTCGTGAGGCAACTGCCGCCGCTTACGCTGCGACCGCTCCCGCCGCGGCCGGTGCTGCTGGCGCAGCCTATGGCGCCGCTCAGGGTTACGCCGCTCCTGCTCAGGGTGCTCCGGCCCAGGATGCATACCAGCAGCAGGCGGCATACCCGGCACAGGGAGGCTACCAGCCGCAGCAGGGTGCCGCTTACGCTGCCGGGGACGACTCGCCCACGCAGGTCTTCAGCCCCCAGGCCGTAGCCCAGCCCGGTGCAGCCCAGCCCGGTGCAGCCCAGCCCGGTGCGGCCCAGCCCGGTGCGGCCCAGCCCGCGCAGGGCGAGGCCGACCCTACGGTTGCCATGCCCGCTCAGGCTCCCGCTCAGGATGCTCCGCAGCAGCCTGCTCAGCCGCAGTACGGTCAGCAGCAGCCCGCCCAGCCGACTCAGTTCGGCGATACTGACGGCGATGTGCTCCAATAGGTAGCGACCAACCTCCGGACGTAGCTCCCCACCGGGAGCGTAGTTCAGTGCGAGGTTTGTGGCCCGTTGTCTCCCAAAGGGAGACGACGGGCCATCGCTGTATCCAGCAGCCTACGGGAATCACCCACTCCCGGGGGAGGGGAGAGAGAACATCACCGCGGCCGGGGCTAGTACCCGCCCGGTACCGGAAGCAAAATACTGGGATCTTGCGAACCCAGCAGGCTCATGGGGTTCACGTATTCGGCCTCGCGCCCGCTGCCGTCCCCGCGGGCACCTCCCTGACGCACGCCCCAGTACAGGCACGGGGTGGAGCATCGCCGGTAGGGACGCTCACCGTTCTCGCCAGCGCTCTCCGGGACGGCGACGGTGCCGACGGCATCCCCGGCCGTTACCTCGGTGCCGACCGGGAGCGCCTCATCCATGGGTTCGAAGGTGCTGCGCCGCCCGTCCGGATGGGCGATGACCAGCACTTTTCGGTTGACGACCGTACCGCTGAACACCACTTTTCCCGGCGCCGGCGCGTAGACGTGCCGGTCGCGGTCGGGCACGGCCAGATCCACCCCGCGGTGCCCGGCGCTCCAGCGCTGGGCGGGTTTCTCGAAGGGGTGGATAACCCGCGGGGCGGAGTCCGCGGTAGGGGAGCGGTAGCGCGTGCGGCCGGCGACGAGCTCAACGGCGTGTGGACCTGCACCGCCCGAAGCGTGGGGGCCCGGCGCTTCCGTTACCGAGGCGGCAACAGCCTCGGCTACCTCAGCACCCGTTTCGTTCATATAGCTCTGGCTGCCCGCACCCAGCAGGCAGCAGGTCAGGAGGGCAAGACATCGTAGCGCTCGCTCTAGGGTTTTCAATGCGGTCTTCATAGATCGAGCTCATCATGTATCCGATGGAGCCGCCACACCGCGTCGAGAAATGTGGATAAACCCGCCGGTTTCGGTAGAAAATCCTTGATCCACAGTGCCGCTCAACACAGCGGAACGGCAGGGAAGGGCGTTAAGCCTCTTCTTGCGGATTAATCGCGGAATATACGGTACAATGTCGTATTGCAGTGCGCCTGCGCGGGTATTCTCCCTCATCGAGGGATTCCGCACAGCATCACTGACGACGCGCGGCGTGAGCGGCATCCTCAAACGGGGAGCCGATAAGGGACCTTCAGTCCACCCATACGGGGTGGTTAGGGCCTGAGCTGAACGGGTAACCGTGAACGCTAACCGCCGCCAGGAAAAACTGATAACTACTATGCGCGCGTTGGGCTAGCCCGAATGGGAGGTCCGCGCGGCACCACAAAGGAGACGACATGCCCGTCGTAACTATGCGTGAAATGCTGGACTCCGGCGTTCACTTCGGTCACCAGACCCGCCGTTGGAACCCCAAGATGAAGCGCTTCATCCTGACCGAGCGCAACGGCATCTACATCATCGACCTGCAGCAGTCCCTCGCCTTCATCGACAAGGCATACGAGGCTGTTAAGTCGACCGTCGCACACGGTGGCAACATCCTGTTCGTGGGTACCAAGAAGCAGGCTCAGGAAGTTATCGCTGAGCAGGCAACCCGCGTGAACATGCCCTACGTGAACCACCGCTGGCTCGGTGGTATGCTGACTAACTTCAGCACCATCTCCAAGAGCATCGAGCGCATGAAGGAACTCGAGCAGATTGACTTCGACGATGTGGCGGGCTCTCGCTACACCAAGAAGGAACTGCTCCTGATGCGTCGCGAGTTCGAGAAGCTCGAGAAGACCCTCGGCGGTATCCGCAACCTGACCAAGGTTCCCTCCCTCCTGTGGGTCGTTGACACCAAGAAGGAGCACCTGGCAGTTAACGAGGCTCAGAAGCTGGGCATCCCCGTTGTTGCTATCCTCGACACCAACTGCGACCCCGACGAAGTTGCTTTCCCGATCCCCGGTAACGACGACGCTATCCGCTCCGTCAACCTGCTGACCCGCGTGATTGCTGACGCTGTTGCAGCCGGCCTGATCGAGCGCAACGCTAAGAAGAACGGCAAGACCGAAGCAGCTGAGGAGCCCATGGCAGCTTGGGAGCGCGAGCTCCTGGAGCAGCACGAGGCTGCAAAGGCTGAAGAGGCCGCTAAGTAAGCTTTCTTAGCCCACTAAGCTTTATGCTTTGTGGCCCCCGCCCGCGGGGACCACGTTCGGACGGCGCCCGCCCTGACCTGGGCGCGGCGCCGTCCGCCATAGTACCACCGGGAAATTTCCCGATTATTACAGCAACACAAGGAGTTCACAATGGCGAACTACACCGCAGCAGACATCAAGGCACTGCGCGAGAAGACCGGCGCAGGTATGCTCGACGTCAAGAAGGCTCTGGACGAGGCAAACGGCGACCAGCAGAAGGCTGCCGAGATTATCCGCGTTAAGGGTCTGAAGGGCATCACCAAGCGCGAGGGCCGCGCAACCGCTGAGGGCCTGGTGGCTGCACGCGTCGAGAACGGCGTTGGCTACATGGTTGAGGTCAACTCCGAGACCGACTTCGTGGCAAAGTCCGACCCCTTCATCGCTTTCGGCCAGAACGTGCTCGAGGCCGCTATTGCCGCAGACGCTTCCACCCTGGAAGAGCTGAAGGCTGCAACCTACGAGGGCAAGACCGTTGAGGAGCTGACCACCGACGCTGGCGCACTGCTGGGCGAGAAGATTGTTGTCCGCCGCATTGCACGCGTTGAGGGCGAGAACGTTGCAGTGTACCTGCACAAGACCTCCAAGGACCTGCCCGCACAGGTTGGCGTTCTGCTGGCTGTCTCCGGTGAGAACACCGACGAGATCGCACACGACGTTGCAGTCCACATTGCTGCAATGAGCCCCAAGTACCTGGACTCCGAGTCCATCCCCGCCGACCAGGTTGAGACCGAGAAGCGCGTTGCTCGCGAGACCGCAATCGCCGAGGGCAAGCCCGAGAAGATTCTGGACAAGATCGTTGAGGGTCGCCTGAAGGGCTTCTTCAAGGAGAACACCCTGCTGGATCAGGACTTCGCAAAGGACTCCAAGAAGTCTGTTGCACAGGTCCTGTCCGAGGCTGGCGCAACCGCAACCGCATTCGCTCGTTTCCGCGTGGGTGCATAAGGAACGACCGCACGTTCTGCGTCTAAACCGATTCGCTTCGATAAGGGGCGAAAACTGAGGTTTGGATTATAGCGTTGAGCCGGGTAGTCACCAGTGGTGGCTACCCGGCTTTGCTGTATCCTTGATAGGGACCGGGCGGCCTAAACCCGCCCTCATAACTCTTCGAATAAAAGCCACTGGAGGAACCATGACTGAAGCGAATCCCCGCCCGATGCACCGTGATGATACCGGCCGCCGCCGCGTGCTGCTCAAGCTCTCCGGTGAGGTTTTTGGCGGCGGTGAAGTTGGCATCTCTACCGAGGTGGTTCGCAGCATCGCCAAGCAGATTGCCGCAACCGTCGGCGAGGTTGAGACCTCCATCGTGATCGGTGGCGGCAACTTCTTCCGTGGCGCCGAGCTCTCGCAGGCCGGCATGGACCGCTCCCGCGCGGACTACATGGGCATGCTCGGCACCGTCATGAACTCCCTGGCCCTGCAGGACTTCCTGGAGCAGGAGGGCATTGACACCCGCGTTCAGTCCGCCATCACCATGCCGCAGGTTGCAGAGACCTACATTCCCCGCCGCGCCATCCGCCACATGCAGAAGGACCGCGTCGTGATTTTCGGTGCCGGTGCGGGTCTGCCCTACTTCTCCACCGACACCGTGGCCGCCCAGCGCGCCCTGGAAATCCACGCCGACGAGGTGCTGGTCGCCAAGAACGGTGTGGACGGCATCTACACCGCTGACCCCAACAAGGACCCCAACGCTGAACGCCTGTACAACCTCACCTACGACGAGGCAATGCAGCGCAACATCCGCGTGCTGGACCAGACCGCGTTCTCCCTGTGCCGCGACAACAACGTGACGATGCGCGTGTTCGGCATGCAGGGCGAGGGCAACGTGACCCGCGCGATTCTGGGCGAGAAGATGGGTACCCTCGTCACCCGCTAGGGGCGCATCCGGCCCGCCAAACCGCGCTTTCGGGCGCGCAATAACGTCACGGTACCGAGCGGGTAGAGCCTAACTCGCCCTGCCCGCCGGTACCGTCTAAACTGATAGAAACCACGGCGTTCATCATCTTTCGTATGTGTTCATGCCTCCTCCGCATATTTGGGGTCTGACGCCCCGGAGTGCGTGCGGCAGAGAAACGGGAGGGTGAGGAACGCGCCCCACCGACAATTCTGCACACCAGAATTACGACTAAGGAGATCCTTCCGTGATCGAAGAAATCCTTGCCGAAGCCGGCGAGAAGATGGAAAAGACCATCGAAGCAACCAAGACCGAGTTCGCAAAGGTCCGCACCGGCCGCGTGAACCCCGCCATCTTCAGCGGCCTGACCGCCGAGTACTACGGCGCTCCCACCCCTCTGCAGCAGCTGGTGTCCTTCAACGTTGAAGACGCACGCACCGTCAAGATCGTTCCCTTCGACGTGACCGCCCTGGCCGCCATCGAGAAGGCACTGCGCGACTCCGACCTGGGCGTTAACCCCAGCAACGACGGCGCCGCAATCCGCGTGGTCATGCCCGAAATGACCGCCGAGCGCCGCAAGGAGTACACCAAGCTCGTTAACCAGAAGGCTGAGGAGGCACGCATCTCGATCCGTAACGTGCGCCGCCATGCCAAGACCTCCATCGACAAGCTCGTCAAGGACAGCGAGATTGGTGAGGACGAGGGCGCACGCGCCGAGAAGGATCTGGATGCTCTGACCAAGAAGCACGTCGAGCAGATCGACGCTCTGTACAAGCACAAGGAAGCCGAGCTCCTCGAGGTCTAAATCCTCATCACGACACGCAACGAAGCGAAGGAAGGGACAGCAGCGCACGCCGCTCTGCCCCGCCAACCGGGGACAGAGAATGAACACTACTTCTGAGAATGCTAAGCCCGCCTCCAAGGCAGGCCGCAACCTACCCGCCGCCATTGGCGTGGGTGTGAGCTTCGGCCTCGTCCTGGTGCTGGGCCTTTTCATCCAGCCGGTCCTGGTGGCTTTTGCCGCCGTGGCCGTCGGGATAGGCGTCTGGGAAGTGGCTACGGTCTTCAACACCCGCCGCGGCTACGGCATCCCCGCCGTCCCGCTGGGGGTCCTCTCGACGGTGTCGGTGGCCTGCGGTTACGCCGCGGGATTCGGCGGACTGTGGCTTGCGGTGGGCGCGACCCTGCTGCTGCTTCTGCTGGCTTCGTATGCTTCTCGGGCCGACCGCAGGGTGTCGCCGCTGAGGTCCTGGGCCGGCGGCCTGCTGGCCGTGCTGTGGATTCCCCTCATGATGGGTACCGCGATGGTGTACTTCCGGAGCGAGCACGGCGTGCAGGGAATCCTCATGATCCTGCTCATGGCCGTCAGCAACGACACCTTCGGCTACATCGCCGGCGTGAACTGGGGCAAGCACCCCATGGCGCCGCGAATTTCGCCGAAGAAGAGCTGGGAGGGCCTGACCGGTTCCTTCGTCGGCTCGGCCTTGGTTGCTTCCATCGCTTTTGCCGTGATGGGTTCGCCCTGGTTCTGGGGTATTCCCTTCGCCGCGGTGATGGTGATTGCCTCCACCGCCGGCGACCTGGTGGAATCCGTCTTCAAGCGCCGCATGGGTGTGAAGGACATGTCGAATATCCTACCCGGCCACGGCGGCATGATGGACCGCCTCGACTCGGTTCTGTTCGCGGCCGCCGCCGGCTGCCTCATCTTCGCCTTCGTGATGCCCCTCTAAGGGCGTGACGTTTAGCGGGGTGTTTCTCTCCCACAGCGGGGGAAGGGCACCCCGCTTTGCGTGCCGGAAGGCTCGTACCGGGTCCTGCGCATCCGGGCGGTCTGGGTAGGCGTTGGCGCGCGCGGCGGCGGATGCACGGTGTGCATCTGAGACATGGCCCGCAGGTTCTTGCACGATGCGGCCTTGACGTTGGTATTCTTAAAGCTCAATCGTTGAGAGGAGTCACCTTGGCCAGCACCACCCGCGGAGGCGGATTTGCCCGCGCCGGAGAAACCGAACCCGGCTACAAGCGCAGCGAAGTAGACCGCCTCTTCACCCGCCTCGCCGAGGACTACGAAAAGCTCAGCGGAGCAGCCGAGCTCCCCGAAGATCTCTACACCTCCCGACGGATTCGTCAGGTCATCTTCCGCGAGGAGCCCGGCGGCTACAAGCTCGACGTGGTTGATCGCGCCCTCGAAAAGATTGAGGAGCGCTTCGCCAAGCTCGAGCGCAGCCGCTACATCGAGGCGTACGGCCTGGACAACTGGGAACGCTCCCTCGTGGAGACCGGTGAGCTGCTCGCCGGCCGCCTGGAGCGTCCCGCCGGTGAGCGTTTCCGCCGCCCCAGCAAGCGCCGCTACATGGGCTACTTCGTTGGCGATGTGGACGCCGTCTGCGACCGCGTGTATGCCCAGCTCAACAGCGAAGAGCCCCTCGACCCTTCGGTCGTGCGCCACGCGATGTTCCGCCCGGCATCGGGCACCGTCAGCTACGACGAGGCGCAGGTGGACGCCTTCTTGGACCGCTGCATCGAGCTACTGCAGGACCTGCTCTAAAACGTATGTGTTGAATCCCCCGCCCCGGACGACAGGGTGGGGGATTCTTCTATGCTGAGGTCTTATGTACTGAGGTCTTCTATGCTGAGGTCTTATGTATTGAGGTCTTCTACGCGGAAGGGTCTATGCGGAGGCGAGCCAGCGTGCCGCAGCGAAGCCGCGAGCTCGTGAGACACTAGAACCATGAAGTTTGGATCCTCAGAACGCGTCGGCGGCAGCCGCGACCGCCTCACCGACGCCCTCACAGAACTCACCCGCGCACCGCAGCGCGTCACCCTCCTCGGCTCGACCGGCTCCATCGGCACCCAGGCCATGGAGGTCATCGACCACCTCGCCGCGCTCAAGGGCACCAGCGCCTCCGCAGCCGACGCACCGCTGAAGGTCGTCGCCCTCTCGGCGGGCTCTCGCTCCCTCGAGCTGCTCGCACGCCAGGCCGTGCACGTGCGAGCCGAACTGGTCGCCACCAGCGGCACCGCCGAAGACGCACAGCGCCTGCGCGAACTCATCGAGGCGGCAGCCTCCGAAGCCTGCCTCACCGGCTACGCCCCGCAGATTGCTCACGGCGCCGAAGCCTCCGTACAGGCGGCAGCGCACCCGGCAGACACCGTCCTGAACGGCATCACCGGCTCCATCGGCCTGGAACCGACCCTCACCGCCCTCAACAGTGGCTACCGCGTGGCACTCGCCAACAAGGAATCCCTCATCGCAGGCGGCCCGCTCGTACGCGCCGCCGTGGACGCCTCGGCCCTGGACATTCCCATGGTGCCCGTCGACTCGGAGCACTCCGCCATCGCGCAGGCGCTCGCCTCCGGAACCGACGCCGAAATCGACCGACTGATCCTCACCGCCTCGGGCGGCCCGTTCCGCGGCTACAAGCGCGAGCAGCTGCACGACGTGACCCCCGCACAGGCGCTCGCACACCCCACCTGGGACATGGGTCTGGTCGTCACCACCAACTCGGCAACCATGGTCAACAAGGCGCTCGAGGTGCTTGAGGCACACCACCTGTTCGGCGTGGACCTGGACCGTATCGACGTGGCGGTTCACCCGCAGTCCATCGTGCACTCCATGGTGCAGTTCGTGGACGGCTCCACCATCGCGCAGGCGTCGCCGCCGAGCATGGTTCTGCCCATCGCGCTGGGTCTGACCTGGCCGCACCGCATCCCCGGCGCCGTGCCCGCGTGTGACTGGTCGAAGGCCGCATCCTGGACCTTCGAACCGCTGGACGAGGAAGCATTCCCCGCCGTGCGCATGATCAAGGACGCCGGTAAGGTCGGCGGCACGCACCCTGCTGTGTTCAACGCCGCCAACGAGGAAGCCGTGGCAGCATTCCACGCGGGCGCGATTCGCTTTACCGACATTGTCGATTCGGTCGCACGCGTGCTGGAGGAGCACACCGGCAGCGCCGAGGCTGTTTCTGACGCTGATTTGACGCTGGAAGCTGTGCTGAACGCGGAGCGTTGGGCTCGCGTTCGCGCGAATGAGCTGCTGGGCATGACCGGCAACTAGCCGGTTCTGAGGCGGTATTCGCATTTCTATGGGATGCGGCCGGTGCGGACCTTCCTACGCTCCTACAGGGGAACCCACCCTCTCGGGCGCTCCGCTCTCTCCTTGCTTCGCTGCGGAGAGCACCCGAGAGGGTACCCTGATGTCGCTTCCGGAAGGTGCACCGGCTCGCTCTGGCAGTGCTTGGGTGCGCGGAGGGGCGGTGTCGTCCGAAGTGACATCAGGGTGCCCGAAGCGAAGCGAGGGCGGGTGCCCCTGTAAGAACGAGGACGAACACCGCCCCTCCACATGCCCGCATCTCACCGGAGGGAAGGGTATAGCGTACCCACCCACACCGTCCTGCATGGTCACATGAGGCGGGGGAGGGTGCCTTCACAGGCTAAGCGAGTATCCTAGAAGCTTCGTATCCCCGAACCGAAACGAGAAAAAGCGTGGAAATCCTGCTGTACGCTGTGGGCATTATCCTCATGGCAATCGCTATTGCCGTCTCGATTGCCCTGCACGAGGTGGGGCACCTGGTGCCCGCGAAGCTGTTCAATGTGCGCGTTCCGCAGTACATGATTGGCTTCGGTAAGACCGTGTTCTCTTTCCGTCGCGGCGAGACCGAGTACGGTTTCAAGGCGATCCCGTTGGGCGGTTACATTTCGATGATTGGCATGTACCCGCCGAGCCCCACCGAGGTGAAGGAGCACCATACGGAGGGTCATTCGGGGAGTACGAGCCCCTTCGCGTCCCTGGCTGAGGAGGCGCGTGCGGCGGATGCTGAGCGTCTGAAGCCCGGTGATGAGGACCGCCTGTTCTATAAGCTGCCGGTGCTCAAGCGCATGGTGATTATGCTGGGCGGCCCGACCATGAACCTGCTGATTGGTGTGGTCTGCACGGCTATTTTGGTGTGCGGTTTCGGTACGGCGCAGGTGACGAATAAGGTTTCGGCGGTGTCTGAGTGCGTGCCGAGCGTGAGCGTGACCCATGATTCGATTAGCTACGGCGAGTGCACGGATAAGTCCACCCCCTCGCCCGCGAAGGCTGCCGGCGTGCAGGTGGGTGACCGCGTGGTTGCCGTGAACGGCACGTCGACGGGTTCGTGGGAGGCGGTGTCTTCGGCGATTCGTGCGGCGGGTTCTCACCCGAGCACCCTGACGGTGGAGCGTAATGGCCAGCGCCTGGACCTGTCGGTGACTCCGGTCGAGATGATTCGCCCGGTCTCTGACGGTAAGGGCCAGTATGCGCGCGCCGAGGACGGCTCGATTGCGACGACCCGCGGCGGTTTCGTGGGCGTTTCCCCGTCGAGCGAGCTGGTGCCCGGTTCCATTACCGAGGTCCCCGGAATTGTGGGGGATACCCTCGCCAAGGTGGGTTCGTCGATGTTGTCGCTGCCGCAGCGCGTGTGGGATCTGGCGGTGACCCTGGTGACCGGTGGTGAGCGTAGCGCCGAGTCGCCCGTGTCGGTGGTGGGTGTGAGCCGCATTGCCGGTGAGGTGACGGCCACCGACCGCATCGACCTGAAGTCGAAGGCCGCGATGCTGGTCTCGCTGGTGGCGAATATGAACCTGATGCTTTTCGCGTTCAACCTGATTCCGCTGTTGCCGCTGGACGGCGGCCACGTGCTGGGCGCCCTCTGGGAGGGCGTGCGTCGCTTCTTCGCGCGCCTGACCGGGCGTAAGGATCCGGGCCCGTTCGACCCGGTGAAGCTTCTGCCGCTGACCTACGTGGTGGCGGGCGCGTTCATCCTGATGTCGGTGGTGCTGATTATCGCCGACGTCGTCAAACCGATCACCCTTTTCTAAAGGGGAAGTTTCGCTCTCTTCGCACTGCCTAAAAGATGTGATGTTACGCGCGGTAAGGGTACCCGTATTAGTGGTTTCTTTCGCGTCAGTGGCACAATAAAAAGCTGAAAGAAAGACGCATAACCGTCTTTCACAACTCATGTATGGAGGAAAACCTTGTCGGTCAGCCTTGGTATGCCGAAGCCCGCTCCCGCGGTTCTGTCGCCGCGCCGTAAAACCCGCCAGTTCAAGGTGGGCTCCGTGGGTGTTGGCTCTGAATCTCCGATTTCCGTGCAGTCGATGACGACCACGAAGACCCACGACATTGGCGCGACCCTGCAGCAGATTGCGGAGCTGACCGCTGCCGGCTGCGATATCGTGCGTGTGGCCTGCCCGACCGATAAGGACGCCGAGGCTCTGCCCATCATCGCCAAGCAGTCCCGCATCCCGGTGATTGCCGACATTCACTTCCAGCCGAAGTACGTGTACGCCGCTATTCAGGCTGGCTGCGGTGCCGTGCGCGTGAACCCGGGCAACATCCGTAAGTTTGACGACCAGGTCAAGGAAATCGCGCAGATGGCTTCGGACCACGGCACTTCTCTGCGCATCGGCGTGAACGCCGGTTCGCTGGATAAGCGTCTACTGGAGAAGTACGGCAAGGCCACCCCGGAAGCCCTGGTGGAGTCCGCCGTGTGGGAGGCTTCGCTCTTCGAGGAGCACGGCTTCCACGACTTCAAGATTTCCGTGAAGCACAACGACCCCGTCGTGATGGTGGAGGCGTACCGCCAGCTGGCTGAGCGCGGCGACTGGCCGTTGCACCTGGGCGTGACCGAGGCCGGTCCGGCGTTCCAGGGCACCATTAAGAGCTCGGTTGCGTTCGGTATTCTGCTGTCCGAGGGCATCGGCGACACGATTCGCGTGTCCCTCTCCGCCCCTCCGGTGGAGGAGGTGAAGGTGGGCTCGAAGATTCTGGAGTCGCTGAACCTTCGCCCCCGCAAGCTGGACATCGTGTCCTGCCCCTCCTGCGGTCGTGCGCAGGTGAACGTGTGGGAGCTGGCCGAGAACGTGACCAAGGGCCTGGAGCACATGAAGGTTCCGCTGCGCGTGGCCGTGATGGGTTGCGTGGTGAACGGTCCGGGTGAGGCTCGCGAGGCCGACCTGGGCGTGGCCTCCGGTAACGGTAAGGGCCAGATTTTCGTGAAGGGCGAGGTCATCAAGACCGTGCCCGAGGATCAGATCGTTGAGACTCTGATTGAGGAGGCAACCCGCATTGCCGCCGAGATGGAAGCTTCGGGCGAGTACGTTCCCGAGGGTTCCCCGGCCGTTTCGGTGAGCTAATCGGTTAGCCCCCAACCCATAAAATTCATGCACGCGAAGGCGTCCTCCACGCGAGGGCGCCTTCGCTGTTTTTCTTCATCCCGGCTGTTTTCTTCGTCCCCGTGGAAGAAACCAGGTCGCCGAAGGTGCTTTGCCCGGCGGCGACAGCGTATTCTTGGAGTACGCGCTTTTGGACGCGTGTATCCGCTCACTCTCACCCGTTATCCGTTCATGTTCACTCATTTTTTCTCCCGCTCTCCCTTCCGCCGCAGGCCGCGGCACGCACAGGAGGCCCCTCCCATTCCCGAGCCGCACGACCCCTTGAAACACCAGGTGTTCGTCCTGGATACGCACTGGCGCGACGGCCTGGAGGAGATTCTCTTCGGGGACCCGATTCCGAACCTGTACCCCATCGAGCACTACGCGGCCGTTCCGCTGCCCAAGTCGGCTCCGCCCATCCCCCTGCAGCACTACCAGGGGTTCGTGGGGTGCGCCCGCGGCGACACGCTGTGCTGCGTGGTGCTGCTGGGCTCGAACGTGGTGCCGGTGCGCCTGTGCTGCGCCTACGAGGAGGTTCCCGGAGGCGGTGATTGCGCCGAGGAGGGGAGCATCGGCGCGCTGCACCGTGACGCCCTGGCCCAGCTGCTGTTGCAGGTGGGGGCGCGCACGGACTCGATTTTTGGCGAGAGCGATTACGTGATGCCCCTGTGGGAGCGGATGCAGCAGATGGCGGAAGAGACGGAGAGGCCTTCCTCGAGCGTTCCGCTGCTACACCTGATTCAGCCGAGCCTGAGCGATGTCTACGATCCGCGCACGCGCGTGCTTTCGGAACGGCCCGTGCAACCGCTACTCTACCTGCCCCCGGAGGAGGACCTCACGGCCCTCTACGAGGCGCCCCTACCCTCCCTGCCGGAGAACCTGCCGCCCCCGCAGGATCCGCTGGAGCTTGACCGCCCGGTCGAGAGCGTCGGCTACGCGCGCCTGGCCACCGTGGAGGACGAGGAGCGGCTGCTGGTCGCGGCGGCCGCCATGTTCACCGAGGAGGTGGGCTTCGACCCGATTGCCCGCTACGGTGACGGCTACCGCGCCCGCCTGCACGGGCTGATTCGCGCGAAGCGGTGCGCAATCGTGACGGACGCCTCCGGCCGCGTGATTTTTAAGGCGGACGCGGGCATCGCGAGCCTGGACACCGCGCAGGTGCAGGGCGTGTGGATGCACCCGGACTACCGCGGCCTGGGCCTGGCAAAACCCTTCTTCGCGGCGGCCTCGCGGGTGCTGCAGCGCCGTTACAGGCACCTGAGTCTCTACGTGAACGACTACAACGCGGCGGCGGTGGCCCTGTACAGCGGCACCGGTTGGGTGCCGATTGGCCGGTTCTCGACCATCATCTTTGAGAATTAGCCGCTCGGACGGTTGCGGGGCACCGCGCCGCCGTTCCCGGGCTTTACGAAAACGCTATAGAATTAAAGACGACTGTGCCCTCCGGCGGGCGTGCCGCCCGTGCGAGAGGCACCCAGACTTCACCTACCGACCTTTTCAAGGAGAATCGTGGTACTTCGCCTTTCCAATCTCTTCGTGCGCACCCTGCGCGAGGATCCCGTAGATGCCGAGGTCGCCAGCCACAAGCTGCTGGTTCGCGCCGGTTACATTCGCCGAGCCGCTCCCGGCGTGTACACCTGGCTGCCCCTGGGCCTGAAGGTACTGCGCAAGGTCGAGAACATCATTCGCGAAGAGATGGATGCCATCGGCGCGCAGGAGGTGCACTTCCCCGCGCTGCTGCCCCGCGAGCCCTACGAGGCCACGAACCGCTGGGACGAGTACGGCGATAACCTCTTCCGCCTCAAGGACCGCAAGGGCGCCGACATGCTACTGGCCCCCACCCACGAGGAAATGTTCACCCTGCTGGTCAAGGACCTGTACTCCTCCTACAAGGACCTGCCGGTCTACCTGTACCAGATTCAGACCAAGTACCGCGACGAGGCGCGCCCCCGTGCCGGCCTGCTGCGCGGCCGCGAGTTCGTCATGAAGGACTCCTACTCCTTCAACATCGACGACGAGGGCCTGAACGAGGCGTACATGGCTCACCGCGCCGCATACCAGCGCATCTTCAAGCGCCTGGGCCTGGAGATCGTCATCGTGACCGCACAGTCCGGTGCGATGGGCGGCTCCCGTAGCGAGGAGTTCCTGCACCCGACCCCCATCGGTGAGGACACCTTCGTGCGTTCGGCCGGCGGCTACGCGGCAAACGTCGAGGCCGTGACCACCGTGGTTCCCGAGGAAATCGAGATCACCGAGTCCACCCCGGCGGCAATCGTTGTGGATACCCCCGATTCCGCAACCATCGAGACTCTCGTCGAGCGCATGAACGAGCTGCACTCCGAGAAGCTCGAGGGCACCCTGGAAGCCTCCCAGACCCTCAAGTGCTTCCTCGGCACCGTCATCACCCCCTCCGGCGAGCGCAAGGTCTTCGCCGTGGGCGTTCCCGGCGACCGCTCCGTGGACCTGGGCCGCGTCGAGGTCAACATCGGCGCGCTGCTGGGCATCGGCGGCGAGGTCGAGGTTGAGGCTGCCAGCGAGGAGGACCTGAAGGCCTACCCGCAGCTGGTCAAGGGCTACGTTGGCCCCGGCCTGAGCCTGGATACGCCCCTGCTTGGCGCGCACTCCGAAGACGAGGACGCCGCGGCTTCCGCAACCGGCATCCCCTTCTTCGTGGACCCGCGCGTGGTACGCGGTACCCGCTGGGTGACCGGCGCAAACGAAGAGGGCAAGCACGTGGTGAACCTGGTCTTCGGCCGCGACTTCACCGCCGACGGCGTGCTGGAGGCCTGCGAGGTGCGCGAGGGTGACCCGGCACCGGACGGCTCCGGCGAGCTGGTGGCAGCCCGCGGTATCGAGATGGGTCACATCTTCCAGCTGGGCCGCAAGTACGCAGAGTCCCTGGGCCTGAAGGTTCTGGACCAGAACGGCAAGCTGCAGACCGTGACCATGGGCTCCTACGGCGTGGGCGTGACCCGCGCGCTGGGTGCCGTCGCCGAGGGCAACCACGACGAGAAGGGCCTGATCTGGCCGCGCAACCTGGCCCCGGCCGACGTGCACATCGTCGTCACCGGCAAGGATGAGGCTTCTCACTCCTACGCCGACGAGCTGAGCGCCTCCCTCGAGGCCGCCGGCGTGCAGGTTCTGCTGGACGACCGCCCCAAGACCAGCCCCGGCGTGAAGTTCGGCGACGCCGAGTTGCTGGGCGTTCCGACCATCCTGGTGATTGGCCGCGGCTTCAAGGACGGCGTGCTCGAGCTGAAGGACCGCCGTAGCGGCGAGGCTCGCGAGGTGTCCGCTGAGAACGCGGTGGCCGAGGTCATCGCAGAGGTCAAGGGAGAATAACCGTGGCGTACAAGCCGAAGCGTTCCGGAACCAAGAAGAGCGCCCCCAATGCGCGCGCTCGCCGCGCAGCATCCCGCGCCGCGAACGGTGTGAACACCTCGCGCACCCGCGCCGAGCGTGAGCCCGTGGTGGATGCGCCGGTGCGCGTGGGCACCCGCGCGATCCGCGAGGAGGAGGTCGCCGAGGCGATTGCCCCCGTCCTCGAGGAGTTCTCGCTCGTGCTGGAGGGCCTGAAGATTTCGGGCCCGGCCGCCAACCGCACCGTGAAGATTACGGTGGACTACACCGCCGAACGTACCGATTCGCTGTCTCTGGATTCCCTCGCGGAGATTTCCGGTGCGATTTCGGGTGCTCTCGATCGTGCGGATGCGAACGACGAGTTCTTCCCCTACGAGCTGGAGGTCTCCTCGCCGGGCGCAACCCGCCCGCTGAAGGAGCGCCGCCACTGGGAGCGCGCCCGCACCCGCCTGGTTGCGGTCACCGCACCCGACGGCACCGAGTACCTGGCCCGCCTCCTCGAGGTGCAGGACGAGGGCCCGGTCCTGGCGCGTAAGAAGAACACCAAAAAGGGGCAGAAGGAGTCGTACCACGAACCGGCTTTGGTTGCGTGGGAAAATATCGGTTCTGCGCATGTCGAAATTGACTTCAATTCTCCGGTTGAACCGGTAGAATAGAGACACTAAAGCTCTAGGCACGGGCTGTTCCGTGCCGGGTATATACCGTTCGGGAGCCGGGGCGCGGAGAGCGTCCCGGCGCCGTGCTAACTGGGAAAGGCTGAAAAGCGTGGAGGATATTAAAACTATTGACCTGGGCGCACTGCGCGCATTGGCGAAGCAGCGCTCTCTCGTCATGGAGGAGCTCTTCACCCTGGTTGAGAACGCCCTGCTGCTCGCGTACCTGAAGCAGCCCGGCGCCATCAAGGGTTCGCGTGCCGTCATCGACCGCACCACCGGCGAGTTCGTGATTCTCGCCCCGGAGCTCGATGAGAACAACCAGAAGATTGACGAGTTCGACGACACCCCGAACAACTTTGGCCGTATCGCCGCCGCCACCGTGCGCCAGGTGCTGTCCCAGCGTCTGCGCGACGCCGAGGACGCCTCCGTGCTGGGCGAGTTCAAGGACCGCGAGGGCACCCTGGTGTCCGGCGTGGTTCAGCAGGGCAACAACCCCCGCATGGTCCAGGTCGACCTGGGCACCGTCGAGGCCGTTCTGCCCGGTAACGAGCAGGTTCCCGGCGAGAAGTACCCGCACGGCACCCGCCTGCGCGCCTACCTGGTGGAGGCACGCCGCGGCCCCAAGGGCCCCTCGATCGTGATTTCCCGTTCGCACCCGAACCTGGTGCTGCGCCTGTTCGAGCACGAGGTCCCCGAGATTTCCGAGGGCCTGGTCACCATTAACTCCATCGCCCGCGAGGCCGGCCACCGCTCGAAGATTGCCGTTTCGGCAAAGAACCCGACCATCAACGCTAAGGGTGCCTGCATCGGCGATATGGGCGCCCGCGTGCGCGCCGTGGCCGCCGAGCTGAACGACGAGAAGATCGACATTGTTGACTACTCGACCGACCCGGCAACCTTCATTGCTGCGGCGCTGTCCCCGGCCAAGGTCACCGAGGTAATCATCGCGAACCCGCGCGAGTACTCCGCCCGTGCCGTGGTGCCGGATGACCAGCTATCCCTGGCTATCGGTCGCGAGGGTCAGAACGCCCGCCTGGCCGCGAAGCTGACCGGCTGGCGCATCGACATTCTCTCCGAATCGAAGTACGCCCAGGTGCGTGCCGAGGAAGAGGTCGCCGCACGCGTGGCACGTAGCCTCGCCGAGGAAGCCGCCGCCGAGCAGGCCGGTGAAGAGGCAGAGGTAACAGCCGTTGAGGCGGCCGCCGACGCCGAGTAAGGCAGACTAGCATCCGTCCGCGTAAACCGCGGAGGGGAGGTAGGCGCAGGGCGCCGGGGGAGACCCCGCGCCCTGCGCCTACCTCACATTTTTACCCACAAAAATCAAAAACGGGATACACTATTAAGATGTGCCGGAACACACCGGACGCTCTCGCGCGCCCTGGATTCGCTCCGGCCCAGGCATTAAACGCGCATCGTATCGGGCTCCGACAGAACATAAGGAGGGCAGAGCCGTGACCCAACCGGTCCCCAGCGACGCCTCCGCTCAGCCGGAACCCCCGATTCGCACCTGCGTTGGGTGCCGCACTCGCGATGAACGGCGAAATCTGCTGCGCATCGTGAGCGTTCAGCCCGCCTCCGATGAGGCCGGCACCCCGCGATATCTACCCGATACCGCGGGAACGATGCCCGGGCGAGGCGCTTGGATTCACCCGAGCGAAGCGTGCGTGGCCGCTCTTGAGAAGAAGAACGGCCTGGCCCGCGCCTTCAAGAGGGCGGTACCCGCCGCCGCGTTGAAGGCCTGCTGCGAGCAGATTCGAGCCGTCCTGACGGCGCGCGAGTCCTCGCCAGAAGCCGCACCCGGCACCGTATAGCCCCTGTTAGTCAACGAGTTTGACGACTTCTTATCTGAAAGCGAGTCAGAAAACTGATGGATATCTAATGAGTGCCGCGAAATGAGTACCTTCCCGTGCTCACCCACCGGTAACTTCACGAATTGGCGCGCCCCTCGGCGCGCACCCCGTATACATTAGAGTCCGCACCTATCCCGGTGCGGACCGGGATAGGAGAAAATTTGGCTCAGCCTCGAGTACACGAGTTTGCTAAAGAGGTAGGCGTACCTTCCAAGGAAGTTATCGCCAAGCTCAAGGAGATGGGCGAGTTCGTTAAGAGCTCCTCCTCCACCCTGAACCCCATGGTGCTGAAGAAGCTGCGCGCGGCGTACCCCGCCAAGCAGTCCGCTCCCGCGGCAGAGGCTAAGGCAGCGAAGCCGGCTCCCAAGCCGGCCGCGAAGCCCGCCGCCGCAAAGCCGGCAGCACCCAAGCCCGCAGCCGCACAGTCGGCCCCCAAGCCCGCAGCGAAGCCCGGCGCCAAGCCGGCCGCTCCGAAGCCGGCCGCAAAGTCTGCAGCACCCAAGCCCGGTGGCCCCCGCCCCGGCAACAACCCCTTTGCCCCGCAGCAGGGTATGGCCCGCCCCGAGGCCGCTCCGAAGCCGGCAGCACCCAAGCCTGCCGCTCCGAAGCCCGGCCCCAAGCCCGGCCCGCGCCCCGGCAACAACCCCTTCGCACCCCAGCAGGGCATGAAGCGCAATGGTGGCGACTCGCAGCGTTCAGGCGGTCCCCGCCCGGCACGTAACGGTCGTCCCGGTGGTAACGATGGCCCCCGTCCCGCGGGCGGCGCACGTCCCGGTGGTAACGGCGGTCCGCGTCCCTCCGGTGGCGCACGTCCCGGTGGTAACGGCGGTCCCCGTCCCGCCGGTGGCGCACGTCCCGGTGCACAGCGTTCCTCCGGTGGTGCACGCCCGAACCCCTCGATGATGCCGAAGGTATCCAACGTTGGTGGCGGCGCATCCGGCTCTAACAACGGTGGCGGTAACGGCGGCGGCGCACGTCGCGGTAACGGCGGCTTCAACCGCGGTCCGGGTCGTCCCGGCCCCGGCGGCCGCGGCAACGCCCAGGGCGCATTCGGTCGCGGTGGCTCCAAGCGTAAGGGCCGCAAGTCCAAGGCAGCTCGCCGCCATGAGCAGGAACAGCTGAACGCACCGGCACCCGGTGGCGTGGTTGTTCCTCGCGGCGACGGCTCGACCGAGATTCGTCTGCGCCGCGGCGCGTCCATCATGGACTTCGCCGAGAAGATTGGCGCAAACCCGGCCTCGCTGATTACGGTGCTCTTCCACCTGGGCGAGATGGCTACCCAGACTCAGTCCCTCGACGAGGACACCTTCGAGCTGCTGGGCGCCGAGCTGGGCTACGTCATCAAGATTGTGTCCCCCGAGGACGAGGAGCGCGAGCTGCTCGAGTCCTTCGACATCAACCTCGAAGCAGAGCTTGAGGCTGAGGGCGAGGACGTTCTCGAGATTCGTCCCCCGGTCGTGACCGTCATGGGTCACGTCGACCACGGTAAGACCCGCCTGCTGGACGCTATCCGCCACACCAACGTTATCGAGGGTGAGGCCGGCGGCATTACCCAGCACATCGGTGCGTACCAGGTCCACACCACCGTCGAGGGCGAAGACCGCGCCATCACCTTCATCGATACCCCCGGCCACGAGGCGTTCACCGCTATGCGTGCCCGCGGTGCGAAGGTCACCGACGTGGCCATCCTCGTGGTCGCAGCGGATGACGGCGTGATGCCCCAGACCGTTGAGGCACTGAACCACGCCCAGGCAGCTAACGTGCCGATCGTGGTTGCCGTGAACAAGATCGATAAGGAAGGCGCGTCCCCGGACAAGATCCGTGGCCAGCTGACCGAGTACGGTCTGATCCCCGAAGAGTACGGTGGCGACACCATGTTCGTGGACGTCTCCGCACGTAACGGCACCAACATCGACGAGCTGCTGGAGGCGGTCACCCTGACCGCCGACGTGCTCGAGCTGACCGCTAACCCGAACAAGGAAGCCCGCGGCGTGGCCATCGAGGCCAACCTGGACAAGGGCCGCGGTGCGGTTTCCACCGTCCTGGTTCAGTCCGGTACCCTGCGCGTTGGCGACGCTATCGTTGCCGGTGTGGCACACGGCCGCGTCCGTGCAATGTTCGACGAGAACGGCCAGGCCGTGAAGGAAGCCGGCCCCTCCCGCCCCGTGCAGGTGCTGGGTCTGTCCACCGTGCCGCGCGCAGGTGACACCTTCCTCTCCACCGAGGAAGAGCGCACCGCCCGCCAGATCGCTGAGAAGCGTGAGGCAGCCGACCGTAACGCCCAGCTGGCTAAGCGTCGCAAGCGCGTCACCCTGGAGTCCTTCGACGCCGCCGTGGCCGAGGGCAAGATGGATACCCTGAACCTGATCATCAAGGGTGACGTCTCCGGTGCCGTGGAAGCACTGGAAGAGTCCCTGATGAAGATCGACGCCGGTGGCGACGAGGTTCAGCTGCGCGTCATCCACCGCGGTGTGGGTGCTATTACCCAGAACGACGTGAACCTGGCAACCGTGGACAACGCGGTCATCATCGGCTTCAACGTCCGCCCGGCAGAGCGCGTGGCCGAGCTGGCCGACCGCGAGGGTGTCGAGATGAAGTTCTACTCGGTCATCTACCGTGCGATCGAAGACATCGAGCAGGCCGTCAAGGGTATGCTCAAGCCCGAATACGAGGAAGTGGAGCTCGGCTCGGCAGAGATCCGCGAGGTCTTCCGCTCCTCCAAGTGGGGCAACATCGCAGGTTCGATCGTCAAGAACGGCATCATCAAGCGCAACGCCAAGGCACGCCTGGTGCGCGACGGCTCCGTGGTGGCAGACAACCTCACCATCGAGTCGCTGCGTCGCTTCAAGGACGACGCTACCGAGGTGCGTGAAGGCTTCGAGTGCGGTATTGGCCTCGGCTCCTTCAACGACATCAAGGAAGGCGATATTATCGAGACCTGGGAGATGCGCGAGAAGCCGCGCGTCTAAGGCTCCCATGCTGATGCGCCCGTGACCCGCACCCCGCCCGCAGGTACCCGGTTCCGTGACCGGAGGCCCGCGAGCGGGGGGAGCGGGGGCGGGCGCTTTCCGCATCCTGCCCCCAACCCATAGAATTTTTGTATCTAGAATTCCCTCCTCGAGATACCGACATCTCGAGGCGACCGCCCACCCCGCTTCGAAATCCACCGGAACCAACCGGAACCAACCGGGGCCCGGGCGGCCCCATCAACCGCAGACAAGGAGAAACACATGGCTGACGCAGCCCGCGCGGCACGACTTGCAGACCGCATCAAGGTCATCGTGGCGAAGGCCCTCGAGCGCCGAGTGAAGGACCCCCGCCTCGGTTTCGTGACCGTCACCGATGCCCGCGTGACCAACGACCTGCAGCACGCAACCATTTACTACACGGTGCTCGGCTCCGAAGAGGACGCCGCCAACACCAAGAAGGCCCTCGAATCGGCTAAGGGTATTCTGCGTTCGGAGGTGGGTAAGAACATCACCGCGCGCCTGACCCCGACCCTGACCTTCGTGGCCGACGAGGTGCCCGAGAACGCCTTCCACATTGAGTCCCTGCTGCGCGAGACCCGCGAGCGCGACGCCAAGCTGGCCGCCGCCGCCGAGGGCGCGCAGTACGCCGGCGACGCCGACCCCTACAAGAAGGACGAGGACGAAGCGGACGAGGACGCCTAAGTGGCCAAGAAGCAGCCCCAGGGCCCCTCGGGCCTGATGGTTATCGATAAGCCCGCCGGGATGAGCAGCCACGACGTGGTTTCGCGGATGCGCCGCATCTCCGGAACCCGACGGGTCGGCCACGCCGGTACCCTGGATCCGGCCGCGACCGGTGTGCTGATTCTGGGCGTGAATAAGGCGACGAAGCTGCTGACCTACCTGGTGGGCCAGGACAAGACCTACGACGCCACGATTCGCCTGGGCATCGAGACGCTGACCGAGGACGCCGAGGGCGAGCACACCGCCGCCCACCCCGAGGCCGTGGAGGCCCTGACCGCCATGGGCCCCGAGCAGATGCGTGCGCGCATCCTGGAGGCGGTGGCCGGCCTGCGCGGTGACATCATGCAGGTTCCCTCCGCGGTGTCCGCCATCAAGATTAACGGGGTGCGTTCCTACGCGCGCGTGCGCGGCGGCGAGGAGGTTGAGCTTCCCGCCCGCCCGGTGACCATCAGCGAGTTCACGGTACATTCCGTAACTGCCGGTTTCGCCGAGTACGTCGTCGAGGACCCCGAGGGGGAGCACGCGGCGACCTCGGTTCCCGTCGTGGACTGCGAGGTCACGGTTTCGTGCTCTTCGGGCACCTATATTCGTGCCCTGGCCCGTGATTTGGGTAAGGCCCTGGGCACTGGCGGTCACCTGACGGCGCTGCGCCGAACCCGCGTGGGCGCGGTGCACCTGCAGGATGCGGCCGACCTGGCCGAGCTGACGGCGCGCCGCGAGGCCTCCGAGGGGCCCCTCGAGGACCTGCCCCTGCTACCGCTGGAAGAGGCCGCCCGCCGTATTTTCGGGGCCCGCGAGCTCAGTGCAGCCGAGGCGAGCGATATCTCCTACGGGCGGCGCATCGCCCCCAGCGGCGATGGCACCGTGGTCAAGCGTTCCGCCCACGCGAGCCCCGACGAGCAGGGCGCGATTCAGCACGCCAGCGTCGAGGGTATCGTGGCGGGTTTTGCCCCTGACGGCACCCTGGTGGCCCTGCTGGAGAACAAGAAGCAGCGCGGGAAGGTGCAGGCCGCCCCGGTGCTGGTTTTTGAGGCAAACCGCTCCTTCGACTAGGAAACTTATCCTAGGGAGCTTATCCTAGAGCGCCTATCGGATAGCTCGCCTTTCGACGCCTCCCCGCTCACTCGGGGAACCCCTCACACTCGGGGCCAGGCCCCTACACACAGCCAAACACTCGCAGACGCCCCGCGTGGGGCGCCCAACTCAAGGAGAGAACATGAGCGAGAACCTGACGCCCTCCGAGCGTAACGTCTCGAAGGCCGCCGCAGAAAAGGCCGCAGAGCGCGAGGCCGCGCAGAAGACCTCGCAGGCCGAACCGCACACCGCCCCGGTTCCCCAGGTGAAGGGCACCGTCGGTGCCGCCGATCAGGAGACCAATATTTCGGCGGCGAAGGCTCCCGAGGGCGTGCGCGTGAGCCCTTCGGCCTCCGCGAAGCCCACCGCCTCCAAGGCCGAGAAGAAGGCAGACAAGAAGGCCGAGAAGAAGGCGACCCGCGAGGCTTTCGCCCGTCCCAAGAGTATTGAGGAGGCGGCTAAGCCTCAGAACCGTGCGGCGTTCCGTGCGGCCGTGGCCCTGTACGGCCTGTTCATGATTGCCTACGGCCTGTGGCAGGTCTTCGGCGGTGTGTCGGCCGTGCCCGACGCCCCGACCGATTTCGCTAACTCCTCGGTGCAGTCGAACTACGTCTTCTTCGCCTCGACCTACGTGGGTGTGGGCCTCTCCTTCGTGTTCATCGCCCTGAAGTTCAAGTGGGTGAACATGCTGGCCTTCTCGTGCCTGGTGGTGTTCCTGGGCGGCGTGGGCCGCATCCTGTCCTGGGTGAACTTCGGCACTCCGAACTGGATTCTTATCGTGCTGATGGTGACCGAGCTGGTCATCCCGCCCTGCCTGCTGGTGTGGTACGGCTGGATCAACAAGTCCAACGCAATCCGCCAGGAGATGCTTAACGCATCCCGAACCCAGCCCGCCGCGGCTGCCAAGGGCCGCAAGTAGGCTCGTATGCGCCCGGGAGGGCCCCGAGAGGGGCTCGTCCCGGGCTTTTTCGGGGCGCTTGCCGAGCCCCCGTTCCATTCTCTAGCGATGAGTGCCCGCTAATTCTTCATCCTGCCGCCCGTGGTCTAGGATGGAGAGGTACATTTAACTTTTCAGGAGAGCCCGTGACCCTCTACACCGCTTTGAGCGACGTCCCCGCCGGCTATGGCCCCTCGGTCGTGACCATCGGCAACTTTGACGGCGTGCACCGTGGGCACGCCCGCGTGATTTCACGCGTGGTGTCCCTCGCTGAGGAGCACGGTCTGCGCTCCATCGCGGTCTCGTTCGACCCGCACCCCATTCAGGTGCACCGCCCCGAGGTGGCCCACCACGACATCATGGGCCAGGGCACTCGCCGCCACTACATGTGCCTGCTGGGCCTGGAGGACTACCTGCTGCTGCACTACAGCCTGGAGTTTGCGCAGCAGACCCCCGAGGAGTTCGTGAAGACCACCTTCGTGGACGGCCTCAATGCCCGCTACGTGGTGATTGGCGACGACGTGCGCTTTGGCCGCAACAACTCGGGCGACCTGAACACGATGCGTGAGCTGGGGGAGAAGTACGGCTTCGAGGTCGTGGTCGTGGAGGACCTCATGGTGGACGAGAACACCCGCTGCTCCTCGACGCGCATCCGCCAGCTGTTGCTGGAGGGCGACATGCCGGCCGCGACCGAGCTGTTGGGCCGCCACCACATGATGGCCGGC
Source organism: Rothia sp. HMSC072E10 (assembly GCF_001813965.1). Classification (NCBI taxonomy): domain Bacteria; kingdom Bacillati; phylum Actinomycetota; class Actinomycetes; order Micrococcales; family Micrococcaceae; genus Rothia; species Rothia sp. HMSC072E10. The sequence goes on from NZ_KV814488.1 coordinate 127,042, forward strand.
GAGGTCGTGCACGGTCTGGCGCGTGGTCGCGAACTGGGCTTCCCGACCGCGAACCTGGACTTTGAGGCGCGAGGCCTGCTGCCCGCGGACGGCGTGTACGCCGGCTGGCTCGTGGATGAGGCGGGTACCCGCCACCCCTCCGCCATTTCGGTGGGTACGAACCCGACCTTTGACGGCATCGAGCACCGCCAGGTGGAGGCGCACGTGATCGACCGCCCCGAGGAACGCGTGGAAGACTTCAACCTGTACGGTCAGCACGTGCTCATCGAGTTCGTGAAGCGACTTCGCCCCATGGTGGCCTACACCGGCGTGGAGGCGCTGATCGAGCAGATTAACGATGACGTGGCCAAGACCCGCGAGGTGCTGGCGGAGGACGCGAAGACCTACCGCCCGCCGGAGCGTTCCGTGCGGGCCGAAAAGGATTCCGAGAAGAAGTCCGAGACGGAGAGTCTCGAGGCGTAGGCTGCGGGTCGCATCCGGCACCTCACGCGTAGAACGCTTGAACCCCGGCGGCAGGTTTCGTACCTGCCGCCGGGGTTTGTCGTACCCGCATGGCCCCGGTGCTCAAGCGTTCTCAGCCCCTCGCGAGCCCGGGGACGCGAAACGGCAAAGTTAAGAGAAGATAGAGTCATGGAAAAAATGAACGTCGAATCCTTCAACCTTGACCACCGTGCCGTTAAGGCCCCCTACGTGCGCATCGCCGACCGTAAGGTGCTGCCCGGTGGCGACACCCTCATCAAGTACGATATCCGCTTCACCCAGCCGAACACCGCGCACCTGGAGATGCCGACCGTGCACTCCATCGAGCATCTGAGCGCCGAGCACATGCGCAACCACACCGACCGCCTGATTGATTTCTCCCCGATGGGTTGCCAGACCGGCTTCTACGCGCTGACCCTGGGCCTGGAGCCCGAGGAGTTCTTCCCGATTCTGGAGGCAACCCTCAACGACATCCTCAACGCGACCGAGGTTCCGGCGGCGAACGAGGTGCAGTGCGGTTGGGGCGCCAACCACACCCTCGAGGGTGCGCAGGCTGCGGCCCGCGAGTTCCTCGCGGCACGCGATGAGTGGGCGCAGGTGATGGCGTAGTGAGCGAGCAGATTCCCGAGGCCTTCACCGCCGCCTTCAACCCGGTGGACTTTGACCCGAACGCTTTTGACCCGGCTGAGGCGTTCAACAGCATGTTTGAGCTGATGGACGGCATGTCCAACGCCATCATCATTCAGGTTGCCATGGACGAGGAGCTCGCACCCTTCCTGAAGGTGACCGAGGAGCTGCAGCCCTCCTTCACCGAGGGTGCGGCGGTATTCCATCCGCGTTACCTGCAGGTGGGCGAGGACCAGGTGCCCCTGCTGCTGGTTCGTTCCAAGATTGGTCTGGTGAACGCGGCGAGCGCCGTCACCGAGGCGATTAGCTACGCCTCAAACTGCCTGGGCGTCATTAGCGCAGGTACCGCCGGTGGCCTGGCGCGCGGCATTAACGTGGGCGACGTGCTGATTGGCGAGAACTACACCTACACTGACGCGGACGCGACCGCGTTCGGTTACGCGCGCGGCCAGGTTCCGGGCATGCCCGAAAGCTACGACGGCCAGGCGGACGAGTGGCAGGATGCCCTGGAGCACGCCCTGGCCGCCCTGGAGCCTGCGCGCACCGCCGAGAAGGCCGAGGGCTCGTGGCAGGTGCGCCGCGGCCAGATGCTTGCGGGCAACTCCTTCGTGACCGCCCACAACGTGAAGGACACCCGTGAGGCCTTCGAGGGCGCCATCAGCACCGACATGGAGACCACCGCCATTGCGCAGGTCTGCCACAACTACGAGATTCCGTTTATCGGGGTGCGTTGCGTGTCTGATCTGTGCGGCCCGGAGGCCGATCAGGACTTCCACCTCTCCGTGGATGTTGTGGCCCCCCGCTCGGCGCGTTACGCCCTGCAGCTGGCCGCAGAGCTGTGGACTGAGGCCGAGCTGGAGGACCTGGAGCTGGCTCTCTAAAGCTCTAGAGCATGCGGCACGATGTGAGCTCGCATGCGGCAAGTGCCGGGGCGTGAACCTGACGGGTTTGCGCCCCGGTTCTTTTGTGCCGGTATTTTTGTACTGGTCCTTTTGCGTCCCAGTCTTTTTGCGATCAGGCACCTGATGTATCCGGTCCGTAAGAAATGCAGAAATATTAACCGCGGTGAATATACATTCTGTGTGTCGTGGAGTACTATGAATGAGGAAACTATCCGATCTCACAGAGGAGTATGTCGTGAAGTTCTGCCCGACTCTCGCCTCCGTCACCGGTCTGCTCGGTGGCTACAAGGTTGCATCTAGCACCGGCATCCGCCCGCTCGGTGGCGCTGTCCTGGCACTGTGCGGTGCCGTGGCTTACAAGAATTGGAAGCGTAAGGCTGGCGCAGGCCGTGCCACCTTCCTCACCGCTGTCTACCTCGGCGCGTTCGGCGCCGCTCATCCGCTCGCCAAGAAGCTTGGCGCGTGGCCTGCAGTCTACACTGTGACTGCTGCAACCGCTCTGTGCTCTATCGTCATTGGACGTAAGCGACAGAAGTAGTCTTTGAATAAAAGACGGCGGAAAGGCAACGTTGCCTTCCCGCCGTCTTTTGTATTCCCACCCACCGTACCGGTTGGGTGGGGATGCGACGGGGCGACGCGCGAAGGCAACACCTTCTCGCAACGCCCCATCACTCGATGGGGAGTGAATACCGCGACGTCGATCCGGCGCCGCACGTAACACGCAAGACATACCCGCCACAAGCGGGCAAACCCCACGAGGTAAAGGAAAATGGCACAAACCAACCCGACCCCGGACGCATCGGTAACGCTGAGCAGCCCCGAGAGCGGACAGCTCTCGCGAGGCCTCTCCCTGCGCCACATTATGTTCATCGCCCTCGGCTCGGCCATCGGCACGGGCCTGTTCTACGGTTCCGCCTCCGCGATTCAGCTGGCCGGCCCCTCCGTACTGCTGGCCTACGTCATCGGCGGCGCGGCGGTGTTCATGGTGATGCGCGCGATGGGTGAGCTCGCCCTGGCACACCCGGTCGCCGGCGCGTTCTCCGAGTACGCGACCCTCTACCTGGGCCGTTGGGCCGGTTTCGTGACCGGCTGGACCTACGCCCTAGAGATGGCGCTGGTGGCCGTCGCGGACGTGACCGCCTTCGCCGTGTACATGAAGTTCTGGTTCCCGAACAGTCCCTCGTGGATTTGGATTGTCTCGGTGCTGCTGATCCTGCTCGCCATTAACCTGGCGAAGGTCAAGGCCTTCGGCGAGGCAGAATTCTGGTTTACGCTCGTGAAGGTCAGCGCCATTATCGCCATGATTGTCGGCGGCATCGCCCTGCTCTTCGTGGGCGTGCAGGCGCACGAGGAAGTCGGCCCTTCGGTCACGAACCTCTGGGCCCTGGACGGCGGCTTCTTCGCGAACGGCTTTACCGGCTTCCTCGCCTGCTTCACCGTGGTGATGTTTGCCTTCGGCGGTATCGAGAACATCGGCATCGCTGCGGGGGAGGCGAAGGATCCGCGCACCTCGATTCCCAAGGCGATTCGCACGGTGCCGTTCCGCATCCTCATCTTCTACGTGCTGACTCTCTCGGTCATCATGTCCCTGTACCCCTGGTACTCGGTCTCGAAGGAGAACTCGCCGTTCGTGCAGATCTTTGAGGGCCTGGGCATCCCCGCGGCCGCTTCGATTCTGAACGTGGTCATCATTACCGCCGCCATCTCGGCCCTGAACGCCGATGTGTACGGTGCCGGCCGCATGATGTACGGTCTGGCCAAGCAGAAGCTGGCCCCCGCATCCTTCGCGAAGGTCACCAAGAACGGCGCTCCCTGGATGACCACCCTGCTCATGGTGCTGGTCATGGCGGTCGGCGTGATTGTGAACGTTCTCTTCGAGAACGCCTTTGAGGTGGTTGCCTCCCTGGCTACCTTCGCGACCGTGTTCGTGTGGGTCATGATTCTGCTGGCGCACATCGCGTTCAAGCGGGGCGGCGCGGACGCCGAGGCACAGCCGGTACGCCAGCCCCTGTGGCTGAGCTACCTGGCGTTGGCGTTCATGATTTTTATCGTGGTGCTCTTCGGCTTCTTCGCCGACACCCAGCTGGCGCTGGTGATGGGCGCACTCTGGTGCCTGTTCCTGCTGGGCTATTACCGCCTCGTGGTGGTGCGCGCTCGCGCCGCGGCGTAGGCACTCAAGCCATCGGGCACCCGGCGGTAGCGGCTGTCGGGTAGCGCCCGTGTGAACGTTCGCCTCGAAAGCCCGGCGGCCGGTAGTGTGATGAGCTACCTGCCGCCGGGCTTTTGTGCGCTCTTCCGCGAACGCGTCCCGGTAGCGTAGAATGGGAAGAACGCGTCTGCAGTCCGCAGCAGACGTCGTGTATTGAGGGCGCAAGCCCACCACCCGGCGGCAACCGTCCGTACGGGACGTATGCGGTACTAACTCTAGGAGTTAAAAGTGGCACTGGATCCCGCTATCAAGCAGGAAATCATCAAGGAATACGCAACCCACGAGGGTGACACCGGTTCGCCCGAGGTTCAGATTGCAGTTCTGTCTCGTCGTATCTCCGACCTGACCGAGCACCTGAAGTTCCACAAGCACGATCACCACTCCCGTCGCGGCCTGATGATCCTCGTTGGTCGTCGCCGCAACATGCTCGGCTACCTCAAGAGCGTCGACATCGAGCGTTACCGTTCGCTGATCGAGCGCCTGGGCCTGCGCCGATAAAACGGGAGCGTTTGACGCTTCACGCGGTGATTAACCGCCCCGCGGCGGTTCGTGCGGACGTGCTGTAGCTGTTCCTCGCCTTCTTCGTAAGGCGCGGGCGTCGGCACGTCCGTACTGCCGCGTTCGGGGGCGCTCACCCCAACCGGTCGCGGGTCGGACGGCCCGGACCGTCCGGTGGGCACACCCCACCAACCATGACAGAAAACCAGCCGCGAGCGCACACGCCGCGGTCCTCGGTAGCGAATTACGGAATAACACCCCTCAGCACATAGCGAACGGTGCGGAACTCTGCCCGGAACCGCCGGAGCCAACCGGCGCGATGACGGCGGGGGAGCGGTGCCGTGGTTTCCTATCGAAGGCCGACTCGTGCGCTACGCACCGGCTGACCAAGAGAAAGAAGGAACCGTGGAAGGTCCCGAAATCCAGTTTGCCGAAGTCGAAATCGACAACGGCATTTACGGTAAGCGCCACGTGCGCTTTGAAACCGGCCGTCTCGCCAAGCAGGCTAACGGCTCGGTGCTCGTCACCATCGATGACGAGACCACCCTGCTCTCCGCAACCGTGGTCGGCAAGTCTCCCCGCGAGGGCTTCGACTTCTTCCCGCTGACCGTGGACGTGGAAGAGCGCATGTACGCAGCCGGCAAGATCCCGGCATCCTACTTCCGCCGCGAAGGCCGCCCCAGCACCGAGGCCATTCTGGCAGCCCGCCTGATTGACCGCCCGCTGCGCCCCGCCTTCACCAAGGGCATCCGCAACGAGGTGCAGGTCGTCGTGACCGTCCTGACCTACAACCCGGACGAAATCTACAACACCTTCGCGATTAACGCGGCTTCGGCATCGACCACGCTCTCCGGTGCGCCCTTCAGCGGCCCCATCGGTGGCGTGCGCGTGGCCCTGATTGACGGCCAGTGGGTCTGCTTCCCCAAGTACTCCCAGCTCGAGAACGCCGTGTTCGACATGGCCGTGGCCGGTCGCATCGTCACCAAGGCCGACGGTACCGAAGACGTCGCCATCATGATGGTCGAGGCTGAGGCCACCGACAACTCCTGGAAGCTCATCAAGGAGGACGGCCAGACCGCCCCCACCGAAGAGGTCGTCGCTCAGGGTCTGGAGGCCGCTAAGCCCTTCATCGCCGCCCTGTGCAAGGCTCAGTCCGACCTGGCCTCCCGCGCCGGCAAGCCCGCCCTCGAGCTGCCCTTCTTCGGCGGCCACGGCGAGGACGTGGACGCAGCCGTGAAGGAATTCGCCGCAGACCGCCTGGTCGAGGTGTACTCCATCGCCGGCAAGCAGGAGCGCGAAGCCGCCGCAACCGAGCTGAAGGAAGACCTCAAGGAGGCTCTGACCGGCGAGGGCAAGGAATTCGAAGAGCGTGCAGACGAGGTCGACGTGGCATTCGCCGCCCTGACCAAGCACATCGTGCGCCAGCGCATCCTCACCGATCAGGTGCGTATCGACGGCCGCGGCCTGACCGATATCCGTCAGCTCACCGCCGAGGTTGAGGTCCTGCCCCGCGTGCACGGCTCCTCCCTCTTTGAGCGTGGCGAGACCCAGATTATGGGTATCACCACCCTGAACATGCTCAAGATGGAGCAGCAGCTGGACTCCCTGCACCCGCTCAAGTCCAAGCGCTACATCCACCACTACAACTTCCCGCCGTACTCCACCGGTGAGACCGGCCGTGTGGGTTCGCCCAAGCGCCGCGAAATCGGTCACGGCGCCCTGGCCGAGCGTGCAATCACCCCGGTGCTGCCCTCGCGCGAAGAATTCCCCTACGCTATCCGCCAGGTTT
>NZ_KV814488.1:133646-191529 GCF_001813965.1 Rothia sp. HMSC072E10
TTTCTGAGGCTCTGGGCTCCAACGGCTCGACCTCCATGGGTTCGGTCTGCGCCTCGACCCTGTCCCTGCTGAACGCCGGCGTGCCGCTGCGCGCACCCGTTGCGGGTATCGCAATGGGTCTGGTGTCCGACGAAGTGAACGGCGAGACCCGTTACGCCGCCCTGACTGACATCCTGGGCGCCGAGGACGCACTGGGCGACATGGACTTCAAGGTGGCGGGTACCTCCGAGTTCGTGACCGCAATTCAGCTGGACACCAAGCTCGACGGCATCCCCGCCTCCGTGCTGGCCGGTGCGCTGACCCAGGCCCGCGAGGCTCGCCTGCACATCCTGGATGTGCTGACCAGCGCCATCGACGCACCCGACGAGATGAGCGAGTACGCACCGCGCATTATCTCCGTGAAGATTCCGGTTGCCAAGATCGGTGAGGTCATCGGCCCCAAGGGTAAGATGATCAACCAGATTCAGGAGGACACCGGCGCCGACATCTCCATCGAGGACGACGGTACCGTGTACATCGGCGCAGCCGACGGCCCCTCCGCCGAGTCTGCCCGCGCCGCCGTGAACGCCATCGCGAACCCGCAGGTTCCCGAGGTCGGCGAGCGCTACCTGGGCACCGTGGTGAAGGTGACCGACTTCGGCGCCTTCATCTCGCTGACCCCCGGTAAGGACGGCCTGCTGCACATCTCCGAGATGCGTAAGCTCAACGGCGGCAAGCGCGTGGTTGACGCCGAGGACGTTGTCTCCGTGGGCCAGAAGGTTCAGGTGGAGATCACCAAGATTGATGACCGCGGCAAGCTCTCGCTCGCACCGGTCGTTGAGGGCGGCGACGACGAGTAGTCGACCCGTCTAACGATGAGGGGCGTTCGGCGCACCCGGTGCGGTTCACTCCCCGCCGGATGCACCGGGCGCCCCTTGTCGCGAGTAAGAGGGATAAGATTAATATATTTCTCTTGCACTGGAAGGAAAGTGAGCGAATGTTGACACGACGTGACAGCACAATTGATATTGCTAAAGGCATCGCAATCATTGCAATTGTGTTTGGGCACATTCATCGAGGGATGTGGGCATCTGGACTGGGGACGGAAGCCTTCCGCCCCTATAAATATGTTCTTGACTACGGTGTCTATTTTTGGCACCTGGTAGTTTTTGCCTTCCTGAGCGGCCTGTTCGTGTCGCGAGGAGCGTTGAAGACTACCCCCTCCTCGTACCTGACGAAACGTCTGGTTCTCTTCGGATACCTGTACGTCATTTGGCAGGTTCTACAGGTGGGTATGAAGCTTGTACTTCCGTCTAATTCTTCCGATAAGACGACTGTTATGAGCCTGCTGGAGCTGTGGAAGCCCGAAGGTCAGCTTTGGTTCTTCCCCTGGCTCATGATTGTCACCATTATTGCTGTGGTGACGCGAGTATGGCAGAAGAACGCTATCGCTGCCCTAACGATTGCTGGCTCAGCGATTCTTGCGCTTGCCTCGTGGGGGTACATCGGCGAGTATGTCGGTACTCAGGGCCTTTCGCTACTCTTCTTCTTCCTCGTTGGTGTGGCGCTTGGCCATGAACGATTCCAACGCATTATGAGCTCCATTCCCTTGGCAGCTCACGCGGGTATCGTTGCTGTTGGCCTGTTCGACTACATCTACCTTCTGATGAACATTCAGGCTACTCCGCCTACCGTCATTCCTTACTTCACGAATGATGTTGGTGCGGTAGCTATGGGTATTCTTGCGACGGTGATATCCTCGCTGACGGTGCTCTCGCTCTCCTACCTGCTGGCTCGGGTTCCGTGGAGCGGCTGGCTCGCCTACCTGGGACGCCACTCCCTGGAAATCTTTATCGCGCACATCGTGTGCGGTGCCGCCTTCCGTTTCGTACTGACGAAGTCTGGTCTTTTCTCGGTACCTCTGTTCCTGGTGGGCGGTACGATCTTTGCGATCCTCGCCTCGCTGCTGCTGGGGTACTGCGCACGAAAGCTCCGGATTCCGCTCTTTACCCTGCCGCGTCCCATCGAACAAAAGATTAGCTAACCGAACTCACATCGAAGGACACTGAATGTCTATTTCCCTGCCCGTCGAGCTTGACGCCATTGCCGAGGAGCTCGACTACGAGCGTGGCCGCCTCATCTACGAGGGCGCGGGCGGCAACGAGGTGCGCCGCTCCATCCTGCCCGGTGGCGTGCGCGTCATCACCGAGAAGATGCCCGGCACGCGCGGCGTGTCCATCGGCTTCTGGGTGGGGGTGGGCTCGCGTGACGAGGCTCCCGGCATGCTCGGCTCCACGCACTTTCTGGAGCACCTGCTGTTCAAAGGCACCGGTACCCGCACGGCGCTCGACATTGCGTCCTCCTTCGACGCGGTGGGCGGAGAATCCAATGCGCTGACCGCCAAAGAACACACCTGCTACTACGCGCGTGTGCTCGACGACGACGCGCCCATGGCCGTGGACGTCATCACCGATATGGTGACCAACGCCCTGCTTGATCCCGCCCACCTGGAGCAGGAACGCGGGGTGATTCTCGAAGAAATCGCGATGGATCAGGACGACCCGACCGACGTCGCCTTCGAGAACTTCGTGGAGCAGCTCATGGGCGCCAACCCCCTCGGACGCCCCATCGGCGGCACCCCCGAGGAGATTCAGGCGGTCCCGCGTGACGCCGTGTGGGAGCACTACAAGCGCTACTACACCCCGGATCGCCTGGTGATTTCCGCCGCCGGTTCCCTGGAGCACAGCACCATGGTTCGCCTCGTGCTGGAGTCGCTCACCCGCTACGGCTGGGACCTGCGGGAGGGCGTGGCCCCCGCACCGCGCCGCGTGCGTACCGACAGCGGCATCGTACCGCTGAGCGAGCTGCGCGAGGTGCAGAAGGGCTTTGAGCAGACCAACATCGTGATGGGCTGCCCGAGCATCATCGCGGGCGACGACCGCCGCTACGCGTTGAGCGTGCTGACCAGCGCGTTTGGTGCGGGCATGTCCTCGCGCCTGTTCCAGGAGATCCGCGAGAAGCGCGGCCTGGCGTACAGCACCTTCGCATTCTCCGGTGCCTACTCGGACGCCGGCTACTTCGGCATGTACGCCGGCTGCCTGCCTGCCAAGACCGAGCAGGTGCGCGAGGTCATGGGCCACGAGTTCGATAAGCTCGCGGCCGCCGGCATCACCGAGGAGGAGCTGCTGAAGGTGCGCGGTCAGCTGGCTGGCTCCACCGTGCTCGGCAGCGAAGACTCCGGCTCGCGCATGTCCCGCCTGGGCCGCGCGGAGATGGATTCTGGCCAGTTCACGAGCACCGACGAGCTGCTGGAGAAGATTCGCGCCGTCTCCCTCGACGAGGTACGCGATCTCGCCGCCTTCCTGGGTGAGCAGCAGATGATTACGACCATCGTGCGGTAGCTCGTGCGGGGCATTGGTCCTCGCCGCGTGAAATAGAGCTACGGGAAATCGAAAGGCCCGTTGGTCACTCTCATGGGAGTGACCAACGGGCCTTTCAGCGCGTCTTCATCGCGTCAGAACCGCCTATGCATTGCTCCAACCAGCGTCACCGGGTTAACGTCACCGGGCCAGCCGGTTCGGGTCGGTTCGACGCGGGTACTTGCGCTTTGTAGCTGCGACGCCGCTACTTCTTCTGTGCCTTGGCGATGGCCTGCTCCACGACCCGGGCGTAGAGCTCCTGGCCGGCCGCCTCGGGGTGCACGCCGTCGGAAGCGAGCAGGCCGCTCTGGGTCTGCAGGGCCTGGCGAATCGCCGAGTTCCAATCCGCGATAATCACGCGGTCGGAATGTTGGGAAGCAAACTCTCGAATCTTCGTATTCGAGTACTCAATCCAGCTCAGGTTGCGCGGGCCGTAACCGGTCACGAGCACCAGCTTCGAATCGGCGGGCATGGCCGCCAGCACCTGATCGAGCTGACCGTCCAGAATGGTCGAGTTTGCGGTCACCGATAGCACCAGGGTCTTTCGAATCTGACCGTTGGCGCCCATGGACTTAATAATGGGCAGCGCGTTAGCGATGGTGCGTCCCTCAGCCGCATCAATCTGGGCCTCGGGCATCTTGTCGTAGAGATCGGGGGAGGTCGCCACCACGATGGAGTCACCCACGACGGTCACCTGTGAGGAGTCGATGGGGCCGGTGGCCTCCTGGGAGGCCGAGGCGCTTGCTGAGGCGGTGGCCTTCGCATCCTTTCCGTCCTTGGCCGTGGGGTTGGCCGAAGCGCTCGCGGAGGCGCTGGCGCGCGCCTCCTGTCGGGCCTTCAGACGTTCGGCCGCGGCGCGCTTGCCGTCCTCAACGGACTGCTGGGCGGTGGTCATGGCCGGCGCGGTGCGTACGGCCACGCCGGTCGCGCCGGCGGCCGCAATCACGAGCAGGGTCAGGGCGATGGGCAGGGCCTTAACAGTGGCGTTCTGGAAGGAGGCGATAACGCGGTTGGCGCTTCCGCGGAAGCCGTGGCGTCGAATCGGGGTCTCAACCCAGCGGTAGGACATCTCGGCGATGGCGAAGGTCGCCACCAGCACGCCGACGTTCACCAGCGGGGAGCGGTCCGCGCCGAGTACGTAGTGCATGACCACGGCCAGCGGCCAGTGCCACAGGTACAGGCCGTAGGAGCGTTCGCCCACCCAGCGCAGGGGCGCAAAGTTCAGCAGGCGGCGCAGGGCCTCGGAGGCACCGGCAAGCATATCGGGCAGCATGCCCTGAATCACGCCGAGAGCCAGCAGGGAAGCGCCGAACAGGCCCCAGGGGATTGCACCGGGTGCCGATTCGGGCACGAGAACCGCGTAGGGAATCAGCGCGAACAGGGACAGCCAGCTAATCATGACGCGGGCGAAAGCAACCACGCCAAAGGGCTGAGCCACGCGGTACAGCACGGACTGCTGCAACGGCGGGTACAGCGACCAGGGGCGCGCAAACGCCAGTAGGGCGCCGAGCAGCAGACCGTACAGGTGAGTGTCGGTGCCGTAGTAGACGCGGCTAATGGGTGCGCCGGACATCAGAAGAGCGGTAGCAACGCTCAGTGACGCAATAATGCCCAACACCATGACCACGCTAAAACGACGCCACGAACGGCGCAACAACAGGCCAAAACCAACAATGAGCAGCGGCCAGACCACGTAGAACTGCTCTTCCACCGCCAGGGACCAGAAGTTCGTGAAGAGCTCCGGGGAGGTCTGCGCGAAGTAGTCGTTTCCGGCGAAGATGGAAATCCAGTTGGAGGAGAAGGTTGCCGCGCCCAGCAGCTGGCGGCCCAGGTTGACCTGGATATCGCCGCCAACGATGAGGCTCACGGGACCCAGCACGAGAATCATGAGGGCGATGGCCGGCAGCAGACGGCGGGCACGGCGAATCCAGAAGCTACCGAGCGCGATGCGGCCGTTCAGCGCACCCTCGCGCAGCAGGAGCGAAGTGATGAGAAAACCCGAGATGACGAAGAAGATATCCACGCCAATCATGCCGCCGGGCAGGACCGTGGGCCAGAAGTGGTACACGATCACCAGGAGCACTGCGATGGCGCGCAAACCGTCCAAACCAGGCAGAATATAACGCCGGTTTGCTTCATATGGGCGTACAGAGGAGGTAAAGAGGGACTTCATACGGTCTGTGTACTCCGAGGGACGGATTGAAAATTAAATACCAACCTATTATAGGTTTGATTCCATTAGATGACGTAGTGGGATTCTTATATGGCGCCGAGAGCCAGCACGTCAGCGCCGGGATTGGGGCGCGAGCGGGCGCTCCGGGAAGGCCGGCCGAGAGACGAGAAGAGGCCCCCGGAGGGTCGCGCGGTAGCGCATCGGCGATAATGGAGGAGAAGAAACGGTGACGGGTCGCCCCACAACGGGCCTACCGCCACGGAAGAAGCGAGGAGAGCGCATGAGCGAGAAGATTTGGAAGGTAGCGGTTCTTGGGGCCGCGGGCCGCATGGGGTCGGAGGCGGTTCGCGCCGTCAACACCGCCGAGGATATGGACCTGGTGGCGGCCCTGGGCCGCGGTGACGACCTGCAGGAGCTGGTCGACTCCGGCGCCGAAATCGTGATTGACCTGACCGTTCCGGACTCGAGCGAGGCCAACGTTCGCTTCGCGGTTGAGCACGGCATGCACGCGGTGGTCGGCACGACCGGCTGGACCCCCGAACGCCTGGACTCCCTGCGCGAGCTGCTGGGCGAGCACCCCGGCGTGGGCGTACTGATCGCCCCGAACTTCGCGATCGGTTCGATTCTGGCCACCGAGTTTGCGGCCAAGGCCGCCCGCTACTTCGATTCGGTTGAAATCATTGAGATTCACCACCCGAACAAGGTGGATGCCCCCTCCGGCACCGCGGTTCACACGGCCCGCAAGGTGGCGGCCGCCCGTGCCGAGGCCGGCGTGGGTCCGAGCCCGGACGCCACGACATCCGATCCGCTGGGCTCGCGCGGCGCGGTGGTGGACGGCGTGCACGTGCACGCGGTACGTCTGCGCGGCATGGTGGCTCACCAGGAGATTCTGCTGGGCGACCCCGGCCAGCAGCTGGTGATTCGTCACGATTCCTTCGACCGCGCCTCCTTCATGCCCGGCGTGCTGCTGGGCGTGCGCGAGGTGGCGGCGCATCCGGGCCTGAGCGTGGGCCTGGACGCCTATATGGACCTGTCTTAGGAGGGCACGATGTCTGAACAGACTTCTTCCGAGGGTTCGCCGGCTCCCGCCGAGGCGCGAAACCGCGGCCCCTGGTGGGCTTCGCTGCGCCTGTGGACGGCGTGCGCGTGCGTTCTGCTGGTGGTGACGGTGCTCATCCTGCCGTTGCCCATCGTGGCGCGCGCCTTCATCCTGGGCGTGCTGATTTTTAGCGCGGTCTTCGTGACCGTGGATGCCGGCGGGTTCGGCAAGACCTTCGCCGCGCTGACCTGCACGCTGCTGGTGCTGTACCTGGTGTACACGGCCGATCGTGGCGTGTCCCTGCTCCTTTCGGGCTCGGTGGCCGGCGTGGTGCTGGGGCTCGGCATGATTCTGCTGCCCGTGCTCGGCGCGTGGGCCCTGGTGCGTGAGATTCTCTTTGGAACACGTATTCAGATGATGGCTCAGCAGCTGTCCGATTCGGGGGACCTGGCGGAGGATAACCTGCCGCGCACCCCGAGCGGTAAGGTGGACCGCGAGGCGGCCGCGGCGGAGTTTGAGTCCTTCGCGGCGGTGGTTGAGCAGGAGCCTGAGAACTGGAAGACCTGGTTCAACCTGGCCTGCATGTACGATGCGGTGGGCGAGCGCAAGCGCGCCCGCGCGGCGATGCGTAACGCGTGGTCGTTGCGCTCGGGTGGCGCCGCGAAGGAAATGAGCTAAGAGCCTCGAGAGGAGCGGTTGCGCTCCCGAAGGTTGAGGGGCCGCGCCGGGGGAGTACCCGGGGCGGCCCTTTTGCCATATGAGTATTAGGTCGGCGAGCCGGGGCGGTCTATTGGGCCGGGGCCCGCGGGAGGCACCTCGGGAACCCGCCGCGGCGTGCGGGGGGAGGGGGGTGCCGCGCGACACTATATGAAAATTTATGCGTTATGTAGTAAAAATCTGCATTTCGGGGGTACCCTGGAAATATGTCTGAGAACCTATCTAACCCCGGTACCTTTGTTGAGCCCGTCTTCGGCCGCCTGCTGACCGCGATGGTCACCCCCTTCGCGCAGGACGGCTCCGTGGACGAGAAGCAGGTGGCAGACCTGGCGAACTACCTGGTCGACAACGGTCACGACGGCCTGGTGGTCTGCGGCACCACCGGCGAGTACTCGACCATGACCGACGACGAGAACGAGCGCGTCTTCCAGATTGTGAAGGACACCGTCGGCTCTCGCGCCAAGATCATTGCCGGCGTGGGTTCGAACGACACCGCGCACACCATTGAGCTGGCCCACCGTGCAGAGAAGGTCGGCGTGGACGGCCTGCTGGTCGTGACCCCCTACTACAACAAGCCGACCCAGCCGGGCGTGTACGCCCACTTCTCCACCGTGGCCAAGGCCACCGACACTCCCGTGATGCTTTACGACATCCCGGGCCGCGCGGGCATCCCGATTGCCCCCGAAACCTACCGCCGCCTGGCCGAGATTGACAGCATCGTCGCCGTGAAGGACGCCAAGGCTGATTTCGGCGCCGCAACCGAGGTCATGGCAACCACCAATCTGCACTACTACAGCGGCGACGACGGCCTGACCCTGCCCTGGATGGCGATGGGTGCCGTCGGCCTGGTGTCTGTGACCGCGCACGTGGCCCCGAACCTCTTCCGCGCGCTCATTGACGCGGTGGTGGCCCAGGACCTCGTGGAAGCGCAGCGCCTGCACCTGGAGCTGGCTCCGATCGTGCGCGCCACCATGGGTCGCGCCCCCGGTTGCGTGGCCGCCAAGGAGATTCTCGCCTGGCAGGGCGTGCTGGGCCAGCCGGTCGTTCGCCTGCCGCACGTGCTCTCCGAACCGGAGGTGCTGGCCGCCATGCGCGAGGACCTGATGACCTCCAGCCTTGCCCACACCCTGAAAAACGCATAAACTTTTATTCAGCTTCTTTTATACGTCCGGGCTAGTGTGCCCGGGCGGCGTGAAGCAGGTTAAGAGAGACTTTTGGCCGCCCACGCGGTAATTTGGCCGCTCATAGCGAATTACCGTGACGCATGCTTTCAGCACGCGTGGAACGCGGCCCCCAACGCGGGCTCCTCGCCGTTACGACGGCGAGGGGTCCGCTCTGGCGTATTTCCCGAGGTGTCCGAAACGACCATGACCCGCCGCGGCACCGATAGGCCGCAGAAACACGTCGCGTAACCCGCGGAAACCCCGGAACACTCGGAATACCCGGAAACTCCACAACATTTGGAACACTCCAGACCCGTATTCGGAGCGAAACTCGCCCCGGAACGCATATCACTAGACTTCCCGTGACGAACGAGGATGCGAACGCAGGCCCGCACGCTAAGGCCCGGCGCCTGAGCCCCTCGAACGAATCACGACACAACAGATAGTAAGAAAATAGAAAGAGGAGACACACGATGAGCGTCTTTGAAGCGAATCTTCCCCTGCCTCCCCGCCTGAAGAAGGGCACCCTGCGCGTGGTGCCCCTGGGCGGCCTGGGCGAAGTCGGTCGTAACATGACCGTGTACGAAATTAACGGCAAGCTACTGATTGTTGACTGCGGCGTGCTCTTCCCCGAAGAGTCCCAGCCCGGTGTGGACCTGATCCTGCCCGACTTCAGCTACATTGTCGACCGTCTGGACGACGTGGTCGCCATGGTGCTGACCCACGGCCACGAGGACCACATCGGCGCGGTTCCCTACCTGCTGCGCCGCCGCCCCGACATCCCCCTGGTCGGTTCCGAGCTGACCCTGGCACTGGTCGAGGCAAAGCTCGCCGAGCACCGCATCAAGCCCTACACCCTCGCGGTGAAGGAACACCAGGTGGAGCGTTTCGGTCCGTTTGAATGTGAGTTCGTTGCTGTGAACCACTCGATTCCGGATGCGCTGGCTGTCTACATCCGCACCAAGGCGGGTAAGGTCCTGCACACCGGTGACTTCAAGATGGACCAGCTGCCTCTGGACGGTCGCCTGACCGACCTGCGCCACTTCTCCCGCCTGGGTGAGGAGGGTGTGGACCTGTTCCTGCCGGACTCCACCAACGCAGAGGTTCCCGGCTTCACCCCGACCGAGAAGCACATCGGCCCGGTGCTCTCGAACGTCTTCCGTGACGCTCGCGGCCGCATCATCGTGGCCTCCTTCTCCTCGCACGTGCACCGCGTGCAGCAGGTGCTGAACGCCGCCGCCGAACGAGGTCGCAAGGTCGTGCTCGTGGGCCGCTCCATGGTGCGCAACATGACCATCGCCGAGAAGCTGGGCTACCTGAAGGTGCCCGACAACGTGCTCGTGGACCTGAAGAAGGTTGACGACTACCGCCCCGACCAGATCGTGATGATGTGCACCGGTTCGCAGGGCGAGCCCATGGCGGCGCTCTCGCGTATGGCTAACGGCGACCACAAGATTCAGATTGAGCCGGGCGACACCGTGGTGCTGGCCTCCTCGCTGATTCCCGGTAACGAAACCAGCGTGTACCGCATCATCAACGCCCTCATGAAGCTGGGCGCCCACGTGGTGCACAAGGGCAACGCGAAGGTTCACGTGTCTGGCCACGCGGCCGCCGGCGAGCTGCTGTACTGCTACAACATCCTCAAGCCCAAGAACGTCATGCCCGTTCACGGCGAGGTGCGCCACCTGATTGCCAACGGCGATCTGGCCATCGAGACCGGCGTTCCCGCACAGAACGTACTCCTGTGCGAGTCCGGCACCGTGGTGGATCTGCGCGACGGCGTGGCCACCGTGGTCGGCGAGATTCCCTGCGAGTACCTCTACGTTGACGGCCGTTCCGTCGGCGAGGTGACCGAGAGCGACCTGAAGGACCGCCGCATCCTGGGTGAGGAAGGCTTCGTGTCCATCGTGACCGCGATTGACCGCGCGACCAAGCGTGTGGTGACCGGCCCGGACATCCACGCCCGCGGTATCGCGGAGGACGACGCCGTCTTCGACGAGATCGTCCCGAAGATTACCGCCGCCCTGGAGGACGCACTGCACCGCGCACCCGAGAAGGTGCACACCGTGCAGCAGCTGCAGCAGATTGTGCGCCGCACCATCGGCGCGTGGATCTCTCGCCGCCTGCGCCGCAAGCCCATGATCGTGCCCGTGGTCATCGAGAGCACCTCTCCGGACGCTAAGAACTAAATATCAGCGCGGCCGCCTCCCGCAGGTGGCATCGGCTTTCGGGCCGAGGCTGAAACGGGTTACCTGAAACGCAGGGGGCGGGGTCGATACCGAGTGTCGGCCCCGCCCCCTGCGCATCCGGCAGGGCTCGGCGGGTTTCGGCGGGTCCAGCACCCGCGTTCGACGCCCCATCGCAGTCGCTGCGCTCACTGATAACGAAGAAATCGTTAGATTAACGGGAAGGTTGATACTCTAAAAGGTATGGCTCCACGGACCACAAAGGGTCGTAGTACGACCGCTAAGTCAAAGAAAACCACCCGCAAGCGCACCACCTCCTCGAGGGGCGGTGCCCGTCGCGGTGCCGAGGCGACGAATCCTGTCGCCGGCGCCATCGCCTCCGTCTGGCTGAGCATCGCTCACGCTATCGGCGGCGCGGTGCGCTCGATTGGCACGGCGCGCACCGACCTGGAACCCGAACAGCGTCGTGATGGCGGCGCGCTCGTACTGCTGCTCTTCGGCCTCATCAGCGCCGGCGTTGAGTGGTACAACTGGCGCGCCCACACCTCTCTCGGTCTGCTGCGCGCGCCCCTGGACGCCTGGCACACGATGCTCGGCGGCATCTTCGGCCAGGGTGCCCTGCTGATTCCGGTGCTCAGCTTTGTGCTGGCCTGGTGCGTCTTCCGAGGCCCCGACCTGGTCAAACGCAATAACCGGGTGACCCTGGGCTCCCTGATTCTGCTGATTGCGACCTCCCTCTTCTTCGCCCGCCACGCCGGGCACCCGACCTTTGCGGACGGTTTCGAGGCCGTATGGGCCGGAGGCGGCGTCACGGGAGTAATCCTCGGCACCCCCATCGTTCGCCTGAGCGGGGGTATCGCGGCGGTGGAGATTCTGATTCACCTGCTGCTGGCGCTCGCAGGGTTGCTGGTCATGACCAACACCCCGATTCGCCAGATTGTGCCCCGCACCCGGCACCTGGTGGGCCTGGCCCTGGGCGAGAAGCCCAACGGCACCACCCGCGAGCGCTCCTCCTCGGACGATGCAACTCAGACCGTGGACCTGAACGCCGAGGAGCACGACCGCAGCTACCTGTACGGTGACGACGAGAAGCCGGCCCGAGCCTCTTCTTCGGGCGGTGGCCTGATGGCGCGCCTGCGCGGCTGGCTGGGCTTTGGCGTTTCCAAGGGCGATGACGGCCCCCTCGACGAGTACGCCGGTGACGAGGCCTTCGTGAACGCCGTGGTGGACGACGCCCACCCCGAGACCACCCAGATGCCCGTGCAGCCCGCTAACCCCGCTCCCGGCGCGCGCACCGGCGCCAAGCCGAACCGCCTGAGTCGCCTGCCCGGTCGCCTGAACCAGGCTCCCGCCGCGGCTTCGAGCGGCCCCGACCTCTTTGACGTGGAGGCCTCTCAGGCTCCCGCCGCCCGCCTGGATCAGGTGCAGCGCGCCGCGGTGGCGCACGGCCGCATCCCGGGGGAGGAGCCCCTCTTCGACGTGGAAGCCTACGATGGTTTCGGCGGCGACTCCTCGCAGCAGGCTCCCTCCGAGCCCGCCCCGCAGACCAGGCCCCGCGATGTGGTTCCGCCCGCGGGCGCACCCGCTCAGGAGGCCGCCCGCGGTGCCGCCGCGGGTCAGGCTCCGATTCCGACCCGCATGCATTCGGCCGGCGCGCATCAGGGCGCAAACCAGAGTACGAACCAGGGCGCGTCCCAGCAGGCGGCACGCTCCGGCGGCGGCCTGTCCCGCCCCCTGCAGAACAACACCCAGACCGCGACCACCGAGCAGGCTCGCGGCGAGCAGGTTGTGCAGTCCTCCCGCGGCGCCTACGTGCTGCCCTCGGAGGAGATGCTGGTTTCCGGCCCGCCCGCCAAGGAGTCCTCCGAGGTCAACGAGCACGTGGTCGAGGCCCTCACCAGCGTGCTGGAGCAGTTCAAGGTGGACGCCCACGTGACCGGTTTCTCGCGCGGCCCGACCGTGACCCGCTACGAGATTGAGCTGGGACCGGCCACGAAGGTGGAGCGCGTGACGGCGCTGAGCAAGAACATCGCCTACGCGGTGGCCAGCCCGGACGTGCGCATCCTTTCGCCCATTCCCGGCAAGTCCGCGATCGGCATTGAGATTCCGAATACCGACCGCGAGACCGTGGCCCTGGGCGACGTGCTGCGCTCCCCGCAGGCCCACGCGAACCACCACCCGATGGTCATGGGCGTGGGCAAGGACGTTGAGGGCGGCTTCGTGCTGGCCAACCTGGCCAAGATGCCGCACATGCTGGTCGCAGGTGCGACCGGTGCCGGTAAGTCCTCGTTCGTGAACTCGATGATTACCTCGATTCTGATGCGCGCAACCCCCGACCAGGTGCGCCTGGTGATGGTCGACCCCAAGCGCGTGGAGCTGACCGCCTACGAGGGTATTCCGCACCTGATTACGCCCATCATCACGAACCCGAAGAAGGCCGCCGAGGCCCTGCAGTGGGTGGTTCGCGAGATGGACGCCCGCTACGACGACCTCGCCCACTACGGCTACAAGCACGTGGACGACTTCAACAAGGCGGTGCGCGAGGGTAAGGTTCAGCCCGAGCCCGGCAGCAAGCGCACGATTCACGAGTACCCGTACCTGCTGGTGATCGTGGACGAGCTGGCCGACCTGATGATGGTCGCCCCGCGCGACGTGGAAGAGGCCATCGTGCGTATCACGCAGCTGGCCCGCGCCGCCGGTATCCACCTGGTGCTGGCTACCCAGCGTCCGTCGGTGGACGTGGTGACCGGTCTGATTAAGGCGAACGTTCCTTCCCGCATGGCGTTTGCGACCTCCTCGGTCACTGACTCCCGCGTGGTGCTGGATCAGCCCGGCGCCGAGAAGCTGATTGGTCAGGGTGACGCGCTCTTCCTGCCGATGGGCGCCTCGAAGCCGATGCGTGTTCAGGGCGCGTGGGTTTCCGAATCCGAGATTCACGCCGTGGTTGAGCACGTGAAGAAGCAGGCCCCGACCATCTACCGTGAGGACGTGATGGTTTCGGCCGCAAAGAAGCAGATTGATGAGGAAATCGGCGACGACCTCGACGATCTGCTGCAGGCGGCGGAGATTGTGATTACGACCCAGTTCGGTTCGACCTCGATGTTGCAGCGTAAGCTGCGTATGGGCTTCGCGAAGGCTGGACGCATCATGGACCTGCTGGAGTCGCAGGGCGTGGTGGGCCCCTCGGAGGGCTCGAAGGCCCGCGAGGTGCTGGTCCGCCCCGACGACCTGCAGGCCACCCTGGCGCGTATTCGCGGCGAGGAGCCCCCGGCGGCCGATCCGTACGCGAACGCGGTGGATCCGGGGGAGCCGGTTACCGATTATTACGACGAATCCGATGACGAGGGCTCGGAGGACGCCTGGCAGCTGACGGGCCGCTAAGCTCACGCGTTATCCACAAGCGCCCCGCGCGTTCGGCGGTGCCCGATGAGGCACCCGTATAATGGACGTACGGGGCGTTTGTGCGTTCCCGATACCCTTCGGTGCCAATATTTGACGATGGCTGTGCGCGTGCCTCGCGCGGTGTGCGGCCCGCATCGAAACTGCAACACCGGGCTCACCCGTCGAGCCCGCCGATTCTAAGGAGCACCCATGAGCGACGCTCACACCCCAACCCCCACCGGTGAGGTCCGGGCGGTGCAGCCTCGCACGTCGAATTGGAACGTTCCCAACGTGCTGACGGTTCTGCGCATCATCGCGGTGCCCTTCTTCATCGTGGCGCTGGTCAGTGGCGGTACCTTTGGTGCCGACGACCCGACCCACCGCTGGCTCGCTTGGGTGATTTTCATCCTCGCGATGCTCACGGACTGGGCCGACGGATACCTGGCGCGTTCCCGCAACCTCATCACGAGCTTCGGCAAGATCGCCGACCCGATTGCCGATAAGTTCCTGACCGGTGCCGCGTTCATTGTGCTCTCGGCCCTGGGCGAGCTGTGGTGGTGGGTGACCATCGTGATTCTGCTGCGCGAGTGGGGCATCACGGTGATGCGCCTGTTCGTCATCAAGTACGGCGTGATGGCGGCCAGCAAGGGCGGCAAAATCAAGACGGTACTGCAGACCGTGGCGCTGGTGCTGATGCTCCTGCCGCTGGGTCAGCTGGGCCTGGGCTGGCTGGTGCCGGGCTGGGTGCTGATGGGCGCGGTCACGGCGATTACCGTGTGGACCGGCCTGGTGTACGTGCGCGATGCCTACAACCTGCGTCGCACCTGGTTGCAGAACCAGGCCGCGCAGAAGCAGCGCGCTCAATAGACGTTGATGGGGGAGTGGCTCATGCCGCTCCCCCGAACTGTACCCGGGGTGAGCGTTAGCGGCGCTCGAGCACCGGGGCGCTCGCGGAAGGAGCGGGTGCGTGAACGGGCGGTCGGGTCGGCCCGGCCGCCGGGAAAGGATGAATCATGGTTCCTCTTCTGAACGAAGGCACCCAGTCGGCCTCGCCCGAGCTGGCGCGCGCCGAGGTTTTTTCGGGTACCCCGCAGGCGGCGGCCCTGCTGCTGCGCGATGCGGTGCGCTCGTGCGCATCCCAGGAACGTCCGGTGCAGGTGGCCACTGCTGAGTCCTTGACCGGCGGGGACGTGGGCGGCGCAATCTGCACGGTGCCGGGTGCATCGGCGTACTACCGAGGCGGCGTGATTTCTTACGCCTACGAGGTGAAGGCGCGGGTGCTGGGCGTGGACGCTCAGCTGCTTGCGACCGAGGGCGCGGTGAACCCGGAGGTGGCGGCTCAGATGGCGGCCGGCGCGGCGCGGGTGTGCGGTGCCGATTACGCGGTGTCGACCACGGGTGTGGCGGGGCCCGACCCCGCGGATGGCCAGCCGGTGGGCACCGTGTTTATCGGGGTGCACGCCCCGGGCGGGTGTGAGGTGTTCGAGCGCCACTACGACGGGGATCGCGCCCGGGTTCGCGCGGCGGCGAGCGCGGATGCGATTGCGCTACTGGCCCGCGCGGTGCGGGGGAGCGCCTCCGGCTCTTTGAGGGAGAGCCTCTAGGACCCAGCCCCGCGGCGCGTCCCGATGGCATGACCAGGCGGTGTGTGAGGCACGTGAGGCGGTGCTCGTGAAGCTTGGGGGAAGGCACAGGGGAAAGACTCGGGGAGGATATTTTACGCTTCAAAGGATTTCCCAGTCTTCTCCCAGCTTCAAGGGAATAAACACATAGCTTGGTCTGTTTGAATGGATACAAGTCTGAAGAAGATGACGAAAACAGCGAGTTTTGTAGCTCGCATCCCAAAAATCAGTTAGGCTTAACTCTGTACAGTCCCGCGCGTCGGGAGGACCTACTCAGGAAAGTGATAAAGAAGCTCATGGCTAAGCAGCGCGTATCAATCAACGGTATTACGAAGTGGAAGGAAATCGACGAGACCCCCAAGCAGGTGACTCCGGTCGTTGAGGAAGCACGAGTTGTTCCCCTCCGCCAGGCCATCGGTGAGGTTCTTCGCGATGTCCGCCAGCGTCAGGGCCGCACCCTGCGAGAGGTTTCGCAGCGTGCCCGCGTTTCCCTCGGTTACCTGAGTGAAGTTGAGCGCGGTCAGAAGGAAGCTTCCTCCGAGCTGCTGGCTTGGATCTGCCAGGCTCTGGACATCCCGATGTCCCAGATGCTGCGCGAGGTCGCCGATCGTATGGCCGTCGCCGAGGGCGTTCAGATTCCGGATACCGTTCCGGCTGAGCTGTCCGAGCGCTACAAGAACGACTACTACGTCTCTCTCTAAGACGTGAGGGTGCGGAAGCTCCGCACCGCTATTGGGCCGATGCCGTACACCCCGAACGGGTGTGCGGCATCGGTTCTTTGTCGAGCAATGGCGAGACGGAATTGTGAGAACGAAGAACTCGGGGTGGGTGCTCCGCCAATGGGCACGCTGCCGCCGGGTGCGGTGAAGGAGATTGCGATGAAGCTGAGCGAGTTTTGGGCGCTCATGGAGCACGAATTTGGCGCCGGGTATGCCCCGGTGCTGGCCCGGGATCTGGTGCTGGGATCCCTGAATCACCGGACGGCGGCGGAGGCGCTGGATGCCGGTGTCAATCCGAAGACGGTCTGGTTTGCCATCTGCGAGGAACAGGAGATCCCGCAGGAGCGCCGCTGGGGCCCGGATAAGGAACCGTTGCGTTAGCTCGGCGCGTGCCTGGGCGGCGTGTCTAAATGCCGCGGGGATGCGCTACGGGGGAGCGTGGCGGCCGGGTTACGGTGCGCCCCAGGCCCCGAAAGGTGTGCGCGAACCGATTGAGGCATCCTCGGGCGGGTTTCGAATATTCGAAAATATTTGCCGAAATCTTATGCGAGGTATTCGAAAATACCTCGTAATTTTGTTCGATTCGTGCTAGACTTTTCCACATCGAGAATTTTTCGAAAAATCCGCGGGATTTTTCCACACATCGTGAAAATGGCCTTATCCTGTCAGGCCGTGACCCTAGAGTAGTCTCAGAAGGAACCGGCAGGCGAAAAGCTGGGGCGACGAGCCCCGCCGATTCCTAGAAACATTATTGACGTCATCACTGACACCACAAAGAACGAGGTACTAACGTGGCTAAGAGCACCAAGTCTCAGAGCGTAGCTCGCGTTCCCGAAGAGGGTCGCGCCAAGGCACTTGAAGCCGTCATGGCACAGATTGATAAGAACTACGGTAAGGGCGCCGTGATGCGCCTGGGTGATAAGGAAACCACCACCACCGAGGTTATCTCTACCGGTGCCATTGCCCTGGATGCCGCTCTCGGCATCGGCGGTCTGCCCCGTGGTCGCGTGATTGAGATTTACGGTCCCGAGTCTTCGGGTAAGACCACCGTGGCCCTGCACGCCGTCGCTAATGTGCAGAAGGCCGGCGGCGTGGCCGCGTTCATCGACGCCGAGCACGCCCTCGACCCGATTTACGCCGCTAAGCTGGGCGTGGACATCGACCAGCTGCTGGTCTCTCAGCCCGACACCGGCGAGCAGGCCCTGGAAATCATGGATATGCTGGTCGGCTCCGGCGCCGTGGATATCGTGGTGGTCGACTCCGTGGCCGCGCTGGTGCCCCGCGCCGAAATCGAGGGCGACATGGGCGACTCCCACGTTGGTCTGCAGGCCCGCCTGATGAGCCAGGCTCTGCGTAAGATTACCGGTCGCCTCTCCGCAACCGGCACCACCGCGATCTTCATCAACCAGCTGCGCGAGAAGATTGGCGTGTTCTTCGGCTCGCCCGAGACCACCACCGGTGGTAAGGCCTTGAAGTTCTACGCTTCGGTGCGCATCGACATTCGCCGTATTGAGACTCTGAAGGACGGCGCGAACCCGATTGGTAACCGCACCCGCGCCAAGGTTGTGAAGAATAAGATGGCTCCGCCCTTCAAGCAGGCCGAGTTCGACATCCTCTACGGCGAGGGCATCTCCGTTGAGGGTGGTATTCTCGACCTGGCCGTGGAGAACGATATCGTCAAGAAGTCCGGTGCATGGTTCACCTATGACGGTGAGCAGCTGGGCCAGGGCCGCGAAAACGTTCGTAAGCTTCTCAAGGACAACCCCGAGCTGACCGAGGAACTGCAGTACAAGGTTCTGGTGAAGCTGGGCATCATCGAGGAGGAGCCCGCCGAGGAGGCCGCAGAGGCCGAGGGCACCGAGAACGATCCGCTGGACGAGCTGGCTGAGGAGTTCTAAACCCTCGCCCGTGGGCCGTTCCCGATAGGATGTGCGGCCCGCTCGACAACGCGTGGTAATCGCCGTGCGCTGTGCTTTTCGCACGGTGCGCGGCGATTGCCGTTTAAGCCGGAACCGGCGGCGGTGCGGCTCGATACAATGGGGGAGCGCCTCCAACCGGAGGCACACGGGCTTCGGCGGGTTAGAAAGAGAGGAGGGGACAGGCAGATGGAACGAGGCGTATTCGGCCAAGACGAGAACGCGCGCGGCGGCGAGCGTGACGGTATGCGCGAGGACGACGCCGGTTTCGCCGCCCTGGACGCAACCGAGCCTTTCTTCGGGTCCTCTCCGGCGCAGAACTTCGGCGGCGCGGTGTCGGGCACCGACGGCTTTTCAGGTTTTGAATCGGCGGACGGCGGTATCGCGGCTCACGGAGGCTTTGAACCCCTCACCTTTGAAGCACCCACCGCCCCGGCCGAGCTGGGAGCCTTCGAGGCACTGGCCTTCGAAGCGCCCGCGCCCCTGGCCGAGCCCGTCCTCGACTGGGGGGCTCCGCAGTACGCATCCGCGGAGCCTGACGCACCCGCCGTGCCGCGCCAGGCATCTGAAGTGCCCGTATCGCAAAAGTTCGGGGCGCAAAGATCTGTAGCGCAAAAACCGATGGCACAGAAGCCCGGGGCGAACAGGCCCGCGAAAACACCGCCGGAAGCATCTCCGAAGACCTCCGCGCCCCAAGCATCGCGGGCGGTAGGATCCGAGCCCAAAAAACTGGCGCAGGCAAAACCTGCGCAGGAAAACGTAACCCGGAAAAACGCAGCCCCGCGCAAGGTTTCCGGGGAAAAGACCTCCTGGAAGATGCCGGTCCCAGAGGCAACCGAAGAGTTCCCCGATTGGCATCCGGCGGCCCACGGCTTCCGCGAGGAGCCCATCGCCCGCGATCTCGGGGACGACTACCCAGGCTACTTTCCGGTGCCCGCGGCACCCCTTGAACCCGCACCGGGCGGGGGAGCAGGGCAAGGGTCCGAGGAATCTTCGGAGGGCTCGCCGCGCCGCAGCCTGCGGGTGGATCCGAACCTGCCGGCCGTCTCCATCGACGAGGCCCCCGTGCGGGCCTTCACGCCTGGAGGTGCGGAACCCCGCTCCATGGCGGCCGGCCGCATGAGCCGGGCCGGGGCCGCATCCATCGGGTCGGGGCTCACCGCAGAAGAAAAAGAAGAGATTGAGCGTCAGGCGCAGCAGCGGGAGAAACAGCAGAAGAAGCGCTCGAACCGGCAGAAGCCGAGCGAGTACAAACGCGGATTCCGTCGCATGAGCCCGGCGCAGTGGGAAAAGATGCAGAAGCGCTCGCCCTACGCGCCCGCCTTCGGGGCCCGGAGCGAGGAAGAGGAAACCCGTAAGAGCCCCGCGGGTCGCGGCTCGGGGAGCAACCTATTCAGGGAGGGAAGCAGCTTGAACGAGAAGCTCACCGCGGCCGAGGAAGCCTTTATTCGGGGTATCGCCGAGGAGGAGGCTCAGGGTATCGGCAGCGGCAAGCGCCCGGCCGCGCCCCGAGCCTCTCAAGCCTCCGGGGTTCGCGCGCCGAGAAACGGCGGGAACGGCTCCGTGGGGATGGGCGGGCAGGGCCCCTCCTGGAAGCAGAAGGTGCGCGCCGACCGCGCCGCCGAGGAAGCCGACCCCTACACCCGCGCCAAGACCATCGTGTACAACCAGCTGGCCTACTCGGCAAAGACCAGGGGGCAGCTGCGCAAGAAGCTCCAGTCAGAAGGCTTCGAAGCCGAGTTCATCGAGCCGCTGCTCGATAAGTTCGAGGCGGCCAAGCTCATCGACGACGCCGAATACGCCGAGACCTTTGTGCGGCAGAAGAGCCGCACCAAGAAGCTCTCGCGCGCCGCGTTGCGCCGCGAGCTGGCCGAGCGCGGGGTGCGCGGTGAGGAAGCGGAGAACGCCCTGGCCCAGCGTACCGACGAGCAGGAACGTGAGGACGCCGCCGAGCTGGTACGCAAGAAGCTGCGCCCCGGCATGGATCTGAGCGACCGCGCCGAGAAGGATAGGGTCACCCGTCGCCTGCTGGGGATGCTTGCGCGCCGCGGCTACTCCTCCTCGGTATCGATGTCGGTAATCCGCGAGGAGCTTGCCGCCTACGGCGCGGAGGACGACCTCTGGTAGGGGCCTGCGGTAGGAAGTCGGCAGGAGGACGGCAGGAGGACTGCGCAGCTACGCTCGGCACTATGACGAGCAAAAGGGTGAGCCCGCCACCGAAATACTCTGTGGCGGGCTCACCCTTTTAAAACCCTATAAAGCCCCTGTCGAAGGCCTATGGCCGTTCCCTACTCGGGTGAGTCCAGACGCTCGGCACATTCAGCCAGGGTTGCATCCTGCGAACCCGAGATCTGCAGGAGCAGGCGCATCAGCTGCGCGCCCTCGCGGCGAATCATCGGGAGCAGAACCGCACGCGGGGAAGCGGAGTAGAGCTCCACGAGCACGCACACCGTAACCGCGGTGCACACCGCAAGATCCTCGGCCAGGTGCGCCTCGAGCGGAGCATCATCGAAGAGCGCGGAGTACAGCGCCGGCAGGGCCCGCTGGCGGTCCACCCGGTAGCGCGGGTATTCCGGCGACGAGGGGAAGCCCAGCATGGCCTCGACGAAGGGGAAGCCGCGGTGATGCAGGCAGGTGCCCTCAGCGTCCACGATGCGCACCGGTGCGTCCTCGGCCGGGCCGATGAGCACGTTCTGCGGCGAAAAATCGCCCGAGGACAGCATGTAGACGCGTCCGCGGTTAAGCTTGAACTGCTCGGGAACGGGCGGACGCTTGGTGAAGAAGGGCTGCACCACGCGGCGGAAGCGGAAGGAGAGCTCCTCCACGGCGGGCGGCAGAGTACTGCGCGATTCGAGGTCCTCGGGAAGCTCAAAACCCTCGTGGTTCTCGGGGTGCTCCTGCTCGTCCACGCCGTAAATTCGCTTGAGGCCACGCTCGGCCAGCGCCGGGGATGCGATGGCCCCGGGGAATTGCGCCTTGCGGTCGGCGCGGGCCAGGTTCGCGCGGTAGCTTTCCACGGCCTCGCCCATGATGCCGCTGGCGCCAAGGGAACGGTACGCCTCAATGTAGTAGTTCAGCGCATCCAGCGCCTGCTGTTCGGTGCCCTCCGTCAGGGCGTGGGCGACCGAGTACTGCTCATCCTCGGCGGTACCGGCGCTTACGTCCTCGAGCGCGATGACCCGCAGCTCGGCATCGGCACCGTAGAACCGCGGGAAGAGCCCGGGCACCTGCTCGTTGAGGGCCGGCAGGCCGTAGCGTTCGCGCAGGTACCCGAAGCCGCCGGCGTTCTGCGTGGAATCCTTGCGGCGGTAGCGCTTAAGAATCAGGGAGGACGGCAGGGCCTCGGCGGCCTCCGCGGGGTCGGCTGCCTCAAAGTTCACACGCACCACGACCGAGCGCATGCCGGTGCCCAGAATCCGTACGCTCGCAAGGTCGCGGCCGCCGGATTGCTCCAGGCCCTTCGCCCAGGCCAACATGCGCGAGAGGTTGCGGCGCATCGCGGCGGAGTCTGCGCTCGCCTGGGGCGGCACGGGGGCGTAGAGGGCGATGGCCTCCTCGATGAGAGCATCGTCGGTAGAGCCGGCCTCGGCGCTAGGGGAGCGCCCGGCCTCGGGGGCGACCTCCTCCGGGTTTAGCACCTCGGGAGCCTCCGCCTGCTGCGCGGGGGCATCGGAAGAGCCAGAAGAATCGTTCGGTGAAAAACGCGAAAAGTTACTACTAAGGGAAACCTGCATAGAGCCATTATCCCCCATCGGATACCCTATAGGGCATGACTTCGACCCTCAGCGATTCCGCCCAGACCACCGAAACCAGCCCCCGCACCTATGAAGTGCGCACTTTCGGCTGCCAGATGAACGTGCACGACTCCGAACGAATGTCGGGTCTGCTCGAAGCTAACGGCTACGTTCGCGCTGAGGAGGGCGTCGAACCCGACCTGGTTGTTTTCAATACCTGCGCGGTGCGTGAAAACGCCGCTAACCGCCTCTACGGTAACCTCGGCCAGCTGGCCCCCGTCAAGCGCCGCCATGAGGGTATGCAGATTGCCGTGGGCGGCTGCCTGGCGCAGAAGGATCAGGACGCCATTATCGAGAAGGCGCCCTGGGTGGACGTCGTGTTCGGTACTCACAACATCGGCTCCCTGCCGGCCCTGCTGGAGCGTGCCCGCCACAACCACGAGGCGCAGGCCGAGCTGCTCGAATCCCTCGAGGTGTTCCCCTCGACCCTGCCGACCAAGCGCGATCACGTGTACTCGGGCTGGGTTTCTATCTCCGTGGGCTGCAACAACACCTGCACCTTCTGCATCGTGCCCTCGCTGCGCGGTAAGGAGAAGGACCGCCGCCCCGGCGACGTGCTCGCCGAGGTTCAGGCGCTGGTCGACGACGGCGCTATCGAGGTGACCCTGCTGGGCCAGAACGTGAACTCCTACGGCGTGGAGTTCGGCGACCGTCAGGCATTCTCCAAACTACTGCGCGCCTGCGGTGAAATTGAGGGCCTGGAGCGCGTGCGCTTCACCTCCCCGCACCCGGCCATGTTTACCGACGACGTGATCGACGCGATGGCCGAAACCCCGAACGTCATGCCCGTGCTGCACATGCCGCTGCAGTCCGGTTCCGACAAGGTGCTCAAGGACATGCGCCGTTCCTACCGCTCCAAGAAGTTCCTGAACATTCTGGAGAAGGTGCGCGAGCGCATCCCGAACGCCGTGATTACCACCGACATCATCGTGGGCTTCCCCGGCGAGACCGAGGAGGACTTCCAGGAGACCCTGAAGGTTGTGGAGCAGGCTCGTTTCTCCTCCGCGTTCACCTTCCAGTACTCGATTCGCCCCGGCACCCCGGCGGCGACCATGGAGAACCAGATTCCCAAGGAGGTCGTGCAGGAACGCTACGAGCGCCTGATTGCCCTGCAGGACCGCATCGCCGGCGAGGAAAACCGCAAGCAGCTCGGCAAGACCGTCGAGCTGATGGTCGTGGCGGAGGCCGGTCGTAAGGCCGAGCAGACCCACCGCCTCTCGGGTCGCGGCCCGGACCAGCGCCTCGTGCACTTCTCGGTGCCCGAGGGATGCGAGACTCCCCGCCCCGGCGACATGGTGACCGTGCCGATTACCGAGGCCGGCTCCTTCCACCTGATTTCCGATCCGACCGCCGAGCAGTACAGCCTGCGCCGCACCCGCGCCGGCGACGCGTGGGACCGCTCCCAGGCCGATTCCTGCGGTACCGGCACCACCCAGGTTCCCGGTGCGCCGGTGGGCCTGGGCATGCCGACCATCGGCCTGCGCCCCTAATCTTTCATAACGAATCGTGCGCCCCGTTCTTCGGGTCCTCATCCTCACCGCGAGTGGGGCAGTGGGAACCGGTAGAATGGGGCGCATGACTATCTCCGAAACCCTGCCCGTTATCGCTATTATGGGCCCGACCGGCACCGGTAAGAGTGCGCTCGCGATTGAGTTGGCTCTGCGCCTGAATGGCGAGTGCATTAACGCTGACTCCATGCAGTTCTACCGGGGTATGGATATTGGTACCGCGAAGGTCACCGCGGAGGAGATGCGCGGTGTTCCGCACCACCTGCTGGACATCATGGACGTGCGGGATGAGGCGTCCGTAGCGGAGTTTCAGGAGCGCAGCCGCGAGCTGATTGAGCAGATTCGTGGCCGTGGACGCTACCCGATTCTGGTGGGCGGTTCGGGCCTGTATGTGCGCGCCGCCCTGGATAAGCTGGAATTCCCCGGTACGGATGCGCGGGTGCGCGAGCGCCTCGAGGAGCAGGCGCGCACCGAGGGCATCGGGGTCCTGCACGCCCGCCTTGCGGAGGTCGATCCTGAGTCGGCTGCGCGCGTGAAGGACGAGCGCCGCATTATTCGCGCCCTGGAGGTGTTCGAGGTGACGGGCCGCCCGTTTTCTGCGTTCATGCCGGTGCGCGAGTACGTGACCGAGAGTATTCAGATTGGTCTGGATATGGATCGTGTCCTGCTGCATGAGCGTCTGCACCGCCGCGTGGAGCTCATGCACGAGCGCGGCCTGCTGGACGAGGTGCGTGCCCTGAACGAGCAGGGATTGCAGGAGGGGAAGACCGCCTCCCGCGCGATTGGTTACGCACAGTTTGCCCGCGCCCTTGAGGATGCGGACTATAGCGTGGAGCAGGCGATTGAGGACACGACGATTGCCACCCGCCAGTTTGCGCGCCGCCAGCTGACCTGGTTCAGGGGAGATGAGCGTGTGCACTGGTTGGATGCGCTCTCACCCACCCTTGCCGATGAAGCGGAAGCCATCATCCGCGAAAGCACCCGATAAGCCACAATAACGAGCCGCCGCCGAACAGATACCCCCTCGAACTGGTCGGCACGGTAAAATCATAAACGGACAGGCCCCCGACGTTTAAGGACAGCATATGAGCGAGAACCCCTCCACCTGGGGCGAGCTGGCAGGATTGACCCTCACCAAGGGTCACGGCACCGGCAACGATTTCATCTTCGTGACGGATGAAAAGTCAGAGATTGCCCTCACCCCCGACCTGGTCGCCCGTGCCTGCGACCGCCACTTCGGTATCGGCGCGGACGGCTTCATTCGCGCTGCCCGAAGCACCTCTTCCCGCGGCGGCCAGAAGCTCCTCGAGGAATACCCCGACGCCGTGTGGTTCATGGACTACCGCAACGGTGACGGCTCCATCGCCGAGATGTGCGGTAACGGCGTGCGCGCCTTCGTGGACTACCTGCGCACCGAGGGCCTGATCGAGCTTGAGGTCGGCCAGACCGTGCAGATTGCCACCCGCGCCGGCGTGAAGACCGTCGCCCGCACCGAGGAAGGCTACGCCGTCGACATGGGCCCCTGGAGCTTCATCCACGGTGACGCCGCCCGCGAGGGAGGCGAGGACTGCCTGGTGTCCGCCCGCGGCCTGAAGACCCCGCGCGCCGGCCTGTCCATCTCGATGGGCAACCCGCACACCGTGGTCATGCTCGGCTCCGAGGGCAAGCTGGACGGCCTGGACCTGTACAGCCAGCCGCAGGTTAACCCGGCACCCGCAGATGGCACGAACGTCGAATTCGTGGTGCCGGTCGACCTGGAAAATGACGGTAGCACCCACGTGGGCGCTATCCGGATGCGCGTGCACGAACGCGGCGTGGGCGAGACCCTCTCCTGCGGTACCGGCGCCTGTGCGGCCGCCGCAGCCACCCGATTCTGGGGCGGCGAGGAGGCGCCGGACGAGTGGCTCGTGCACGTGCCCGGCGGTACCCTGGCCGTCACCTTCGTGCTTGGCCCGGACGACCTTGAGCACGTGGTGCTGGCCGGCCCGGCGCAGATGGTTTCGACCGTGGTGCTGCGCTAGGGTAATGCGCTAAGGTACTGCGCCCGGAACACGGCCTGAGCGTGCAGAGACTTGATATAGAAAAGCGGCGGGTGTTTTCTGAGATTCTTTCAGAAAACACCCGCCGCCGCTATGTCTTAAACGGTTGGCGACCTCCGCCGGGCGGTTTTAGCCGGGTGGCTTTCGCCGGGCGGTTTAGGCCCCGTGGCGGTGCACCAGCAGAATACGGAAGCCCTTCGCCGTTGCGTAGCGCGACACCTCAAACTCGCCGGGGTACAGCTCCTCCAGCTTCGCATCCAGCCACTTCTGCAGCGAGTCGGAGCCGAGGTTCTTCTGCACCACCAGGTACGCGTCCCCCTCGGGGGCCAGGCGCGGCAGCCAGGTCAGCAGAATTTCGTGCAGAACCTCCTTGCCCACGCGAATCGGCGGGTTCGACCAGATGGTGTCAAAGCGCAGTTCGGGATCCACCGAGCCGGGGGTTCCCACGGTGACGTTCGGCAGCCCGAGCGCGGCGGCGTTGCGCTCGGTCAGGCTGATAGAGCGGGAGTTGACGTCCACCGCGTGTACCTGAGCCTGCGGGGCGAGCATCGCCAGGGTCAGGGTGATGGGGCCCCAACCGCAACCGATATCGAGGAGGCGCTCGCCGCGGGGTTCGGGGGCCTCCTGAAGCAGGATGGCCGTGCCCTTATCGATGCCGGAGGGGCTGAAGATGCCGTTGGCGGTGGTGACGGTGACCTTGCGGCCTGCCAGCTCCACCTGCACGGGGCGGGGCTTGAACTCCGTCTCGGGGGTCTCAGAAAAGTAATGCTGCTCGCTCATGCTATCCAGTGTACCGGGAGGCCCGCACCGGCCCGGTTCCCGGGGGCAGAACGGCGTCCCGATCCCGCCTGACGCTCCTGGCCCGAACGGTGCTGTGCCCGCCTGCACGCCCTGAGCGCACAGGTGACCAAACCCCCTACCCGAGCGGGGCAACGGCGGTAGAATGGAAGGCGTATGACTTCTAAGAATAATTCCGTATCTGAGGCCGAGAAGCTGCCGAGCGACGAGCAGCTGCGCCGCACCGTGGACCGCGTTCTGGGCCGCTCCCAGTCCGCCTCCTCACTGACCACCTACGATGCCGCGGGCACCGCGCATCACGAGAGCGCGCCGACGCGCGGTAGCCACCGCGTGCTCGACACCCGCGCGCGTGAAATTTCCGATGTTCAGCGTGAGCACTCCGAGTTCGATGGAGATCAGGAAGACCTCGCCGAGCGCCGCGCCCTGCGCCGAGTAGCTAACCTTTCCACCGAGCTGGAGGACGTCACCGAGGTCGAGTACCGCCAGCTGCGCCTGGAACGCGTGGTGCTGGCCGGCCTGTGGACCGAAGGCACCGTCGAGGACGCCGAAAACTCCCTGCGTGAGCTGGCCGCGCTGGCCGAGACCGCCGGCTCCGAGGTGCTGGACGGCCTGGTTCAGCGCCGCCTCAAGCCGGACCCGGGCACCTTCCTTGGCTCCGGCAAGGCCCTGGAGCTCAAGGACATCGTGGAGGCCACCGGCGCCGACACAGTGATTGTCGACTCCGAGCTGGCCCCCTCCCAGCGCCGCGCCCTCGAGGATATCG
This sequence comes from Rothia sp. HMSC072E10, assembly GCF_001813965.1. Classification (NCBI taxonomy): domain Bacteria; kingdom Bacillati; phylum Actinomycetota; class Actinomycetes; order Micrococcales; family Micrococcaceae; genus Rothia; species Rothia sp. HMSC072E10. Next base: position 160,863 of record NZ_KV814488.1, read on the forward strand.
TCAAGGTGAAGGTCATCGACCGCACCGCCCTGATTCTCGACATTTTCGCTCAGCACGCTAAGTCCCGCGAGGGTAAGGCTCAGGTCGAGCTGGCCCAGCTGGAGTACATGCTGCCGCGTCTGCGCGGTTGGGGCGCCTCCCTGTCCCGTCAGGCCGGTGGCCGTGCCGCCTCCGGTGAGGGTATCGGCTCGCGCGGTCCCGGTGAGACCAAGATCGAGATGGATCGCCGCCGCCTGCGCGCCCGCATGGCCAAGCTCAAGCGTGAAATTGCCGCGATGGCCCCGGCCCGCGAGACGAAGCGCCTGAACCGCCGCCGCAACCGAGTGCCCTCGGTGGCTATTGCCGGTTACACGAACGCCGGCAAGTCCTCCCTGCTGAACCGTTTGACCGACGCGGGCGTGCTCGTGGAGAACGCCCTGTTCGCAACCCTGGACCCGACTGTGCGCAAGGCGCAGACCCCCGACGGCATCGGCTACACCCTCTCCGACACGGTGGGTTTCGTGCGCTCGCTGCCGACCCAGCTGGTGGAGGCATTCCGCTCCACCCTGGAGGAGGTTGCCGACGCCGACGTCATCCTGCACGTGGTGGATGCCTCCCACCCGGACCCGGAGGGCCAGATTCGCGCCGTCCGCGAGGTCTTTGCCGAGGTGGACGCTCGCCACATCCCCGAAATCATTGTGTTGAATAAGGCGGACGCCGCCGACCCGTTCGTGCTGGAGCGGATGCGCCAGCGCGAGCCCGAGCACGTCATCGTATCGGCACGCACCGGCGAGGGCATCGAGGAGCTCAAGCAGAAGATCGCGGACACTATTCCCCGCCCCTCGATTGAAGTCAAGCTACTGATTCCCTACAACCACGGCGAGATTATTTCGCGCCTGCACGAGTGGGACGCCGAGATTAAGAGCACCGATTTTGTATCGGACGGCACCTTCGTGACGGCGCTGGTCCGCGAGGACGTCGCCTCGGACCTGGCCGAGTACGTGCTGGAGGGCGACCTGCTGGAGGTTCTGGAGGAGGAGCTGGCCGAGGCCCGCGCCCTCACCGCCGAAGCTGATACCGCCGAGACTCGCTAGGATCCGGTTAACGTGACGCAGAAGACGACGGGACGCACTAGCGCGCCCAAAAACGCCTCCGGGACTGCACCCGACGGTACCCGGTTCACCGGGCAGGAGCTTGAGACCCTGCCCGGTGCGAAGGATGCCCTGAACCTGCTCGACGAGGTTGTGGAGGCCACGGGCGGGCAGAAACGTGAAGGTCAGCGCACGATGGCGGCGCACGTGGCGCAGGCCCTCGAACTGCAACGACATCTGCTCGTGCAGGCCGGCACCGGCACCGGTAAGTCTCTGGGCTACCTGGTTCCGGCTCTCGCTCGCGTGGGGGAGTCCGACCAGCCCATCGTGGTGGCTACCGCGACCCTGGCCCTGCAGGCGCAGATCGTGAACCGCGATATTCCGCGTCTTCTGCAAGCACTGGAGCCGCGCCCGGAGTCGCAGGCGCAGGTGGCCCTGCTCAAGGGCCGCAACAACTACCTGTGCCTGCACAAGCTCGAGGGCGGCTACCCCGAAGAGGAACAGGATGCTCTCTTCGACATGCCTTCTTCGACCTCCCGCGTGGGCGAGGAAGTCGTGCGCCTGCGCGAGTGGGCTGACCGCACGGAGACCGGCGACCGCGACGAGCTCAAGCCCGGTGTGTCCGATCGCGCGTGGGCTCAGGTTTCGGTGAGCGCCGCCGAGTGTCTGGGCCGCCGCTGCCCGCTGGTGGAGGAGTGCTTTAGCGAGATGGCGCGTAGTCGTGCCGCCGAGGCAGATATCGTCATCACGAATCACGCCCTGCTGGCCATTAACGCTTTCGAGGGCATGAAGGTTCTGCCCGAGCACGAGACCGTCATCATCGACGAGGCCCACGAGCTGGTGGACCGAGTGACCGGTGCGGTTTCCGGATCGCTGACCGTTGCGATGGTTCGCCGCGCCGCTCGAGGCGTGAAGAAACACTCTAAGGCCGATTCCGGGGCCCTGGAGATGGCCACCGGAACCCTGGAAACCGCACTGGAGGGCCTGCCCGAAGGGCTGCTCAACGGCCTCGACGGTCGTCTGCTCACGGCCCTGTCCGCGGTGAACGATGCGGCCCGCGCCGCGCTCTCCGATACGAAACCGGACGGCCAGGAGGCCGACGCCGGCCTGCAGATGGCCCGTTCCCGCGTCTCGGAGGTGCACGAGGTGAGCAACCGCATCCTGGAGGCTTCGGCTGAGCAGGATGTGCTGTGGGTTTCGCGTCAGGGCGGCTGGGAGAACGGCCGCTACGTGGCCGCCTCCGATACCGACCCGGCGACCCTGAATATCGCCCCACTGAGCGTTGGCCTGCAGCTGCGCGACGGTCTGTTTGCCGACCGCACCGTAATCCTAACGAGCGCGACCCTGACGGTGGGCGACTCCTTCGATGTGGCCGCCGGCGCCCTGGGCTTGCAGGGGGAGGGGGCTCCCCGCTGGACGAGCATCGATGTGGGTTCGCCCTTCGACTACCGCAAGCAGGGCATCATATACGTAGCCGGGGATCTGAAGCCCCCGGGATTTGGCGTGCACGAGGGCCAGCTGGAGCGACTTCGCGAGCTGTGCGAGGCGTCCGAGGGAGGTGCCCTGGGTCTGTTCTCCTCGAAGCGTGCCGCCGAGCGCGCCGCAGAGTATATGCGTGAGCACAGCGATCTGAATATTCTTCTGCAGGGTGAATCCTCGCTGAAGGCCCTGGTGGAGGAGTTTAGCGAGGATGTTGACTCGTGCCTATTCGGAACGATGAGCCTATGGCAGGGCGTTGACGTCCCCGGAGACTCCTGCCGTCTGGTGGTGATGGATCGCATCCCGTTCCCGCGACCGGACGATCCGATTGCGCAGGCCCGCACGGAGTCGGTGAACCGTCACCGCGGTAACGGGTTCATGGCCGTCTCTGCGCATCACGCGGCTATCCGCATGGCGCAGGGCGCGGGTCGCCTGATCCGTTCGGTGAATGACCGCGGGGTCGTGGCGGTTCTGGATTCGCGACTCGCAACGAAGCGCTACGGCGGCTACCTGATGAGGGCCATGCCGCCGATGTGGCCCACCCAGAATAAGCAGGCCGTGGTGGGTGCGCTGGCCCGTCTCTCGGAATCCATCGACAGGTAGCCCGTCTACCGTGTGCTGAGCGGGCCATTGTGTATTGAGCGGGCGGCGCGTTTTCCCCGCAGGGCTATTTCCCCGTAGAGTCAGAGAAAAGCCCCCGGCACTCGCAAACTTGCGAGTGCCGGGGGCTTTGTTCGTTATGGGCTTTGGAAGCGCTGAAGTCTCAAAGGACGTAGCTACCAGATCGGGGCGTTGGCGCCGGGAGGCATAGCACCCCATGATGCTCTCGCGAAGAGCGGGGATTAGAGGCTACGCAATACCGAAACAACCTTGCCCATGACGGTGGCGCGGTCACCCATAATCGGTTCGTAGCTTGCGTTGCGCGGCATGAGCCAGGTGTGGCCATCAACCTGGCGGAAGACCTTCACGGTGGCCTCATCGTCCAGCAGGGCGGCCACGATGTCGCCGTTGTCGGCGGTGTGCTGTTCACGCACGACGACCCAGTCGCCATCGCAGATGGCGGCGTCAATCATGGAATCGCCCTTGACCTTGAGCATAAAGAGCTTGCCGTTGCCGACCAGCTGGCGCGGCAGGGCGAGTACATCTTCCACAGACTGCTCGGCGGTGATGGGGCCGCCCGCGGCAATGCGACCGACGAGGGGGACGGGTACGAGGTCGTCCTCGCCAACCTCAAAGTTCGGAAGTTCAGGCAGGGGAGTGTGCATGCCGGCGCCGTTTTCGTCGAGCACCTCGATGGCACGCGGGAGCTTGGGATCGCGGCGAATGTAGCCCATATTTTCGAGTCGGCCAAGCTGATGGGTGACCGAAGAGAGAGACGCAAGACCCACCATATCGCCAATCTGGCGCATGGACGGCGGATAGCCCTTCTGTTCAATCTCGGTGCGGATCGCGTCAAGAATCTTCTGCTGGCGCGCGGTCAGCGCCGGGCGGGGTGCTGTTGCCATATCTCTTCCTTTGGTCTGTGTCGCCGAAGGTTGCTGTACCTTCGGCGGAGCACGGATGGGTCGTCCACGTGTTCGTCATACGGTGACGTATATCGCACGGCTTAGGTGAAACATACCCCTTATCTCGTCAGGGGTGGATCAGATTCTAGATCCGTCGCGAGTCACGCCCCGCCATGGTGGAAATTATCACGAGCGTGTGGAACATCTCTTGACACAAGTGTAGAACACTCTACCGACAAATTCAAACAAATATACTAGATTTTTTCTTCGAAACCGGAGGAATTTTTAGTATGTATCTGCTAGACTTTAGAACACGGATTCGGATACAGTAGAAAACCCTCCGATTTTCGGGGTGCAAACGGGGTATTCTCCATGTAATTCGAATACTCGTTCTGCCTTGCGGGTCTGGAAGGGGGTCGTCGAATGTTCGAGAGTATTCGAACGAGAGACCGAACGACCTTCCTTAAGCCGAAGGGGAGTTCTGGGGAACGCGTCTGCAAGACAAAACCCCGAACGTTCCTTGACCCGATGTGTCGGGTCCCGGGCAGAAAAACGAACAACCACACTCAACTCACCCGTCGAGTCTCGAGAGAGCCGGCACCGTTCACCCCGGCGGATTACCGCGGGAGTGAGCTTGAGAGAAAGGAACCACAATTATGACCGCAGCTTCTTTGGCCCCTCACCGTGCCTCTGCGTCTGCTACCCTTCCGGAAGGTTTGGTGGTACTTCACCCCGCGCACGCACGGCAGTCCGCGCGCATCGCTCGAGGCTCCTCCCGTCGCGCATCCGCTCCTCAGCTTTCTGCCTCTCCGGCGCCCGTCCGCAGTGTCTCTCCCACCGCGGCGGCTGCTCGGCCTGTGGCCCCCTCCGCTCCGGTGAATGAACGCTCCGTTTCGGCGCACCTCTCCGGGCAGGGGAGGGAATCGTCTTCCCGCCGTGCGGGCCTTGTGCCCTCCGCTATCTCGGGTCTTCGCTCCCTATCGTCTCGCCTTGAACGCTTCAACCCCCTGCGCAATTTCAAGGGGCTGCCCCTGCTGACCCTGGCCGCGCTCGTGGTGCTGGGCGCCATTACCTTCCTCGGCCCTTCCTTCGGCCCCCGTGTTGAGAACGCATCGGCTACCCAAGCCACTGTGACCGTTAAGCACGGCGAGACACTGTGGGACATCGCCCAGTCGGTGAACCCCGGCGGTGATGTCCGTGATACCGTGGTGCGTATTATGGAGATGAACTCGCTGACGAGCACCGCTGTCGACGCCGGTCAGCGCCTCGAGGTTCCCAAGCCGCGCCACTAGGCAAAGCTGTCGAGGCGAGAGCTTCGGCTCACCCGTCAGCGGATTATGAATCGGCTACGAACCGCCTACCGCACTACTCAAGGAGCACGCGATGTCAACACCCTCTCAGCCCCATCAGGACGCGGTCTCCTCGCCGCGCCCCGTGGTCGCCGTTCTGGGAGATCCCGGAACTCACGGCGCCATGGTAAAGCTTCTTCGGGATTCGGGTGCGGAGGTCATCGTCACCGCTGACCCGCATCAGCTCCGCGAGGCTGACGGCATGGTGGTTGCCGGTCCTGCCGGTTCCCTTGAGGCGTTCGACGAGCTAAAAGCCAAGGACGCTGAGCGCGTGATTGGGCGCCGCGTGGCCGGTGGCCGTCCGGTGCTCGCGGCCGGTGCCGCCCTGAGCTGCCTTTTTGAATCCGTCGCGGTGAACCACCCACAGCTGGGCAGCGTGCAGGTTCAGGGTATGGGGGAGTGGCCCGGCGAGAGCGTGGAGCTTTCCACCCGGGGCCTGGTGCCCGGCTCCTCCGCGGTGTCCCCCTCGACCGGCAGTCGACTGCTCAAAGATATTGAGGGCGAGGCCCGTTTCAAGTCCGAGCACGGTGTTTTTGAGTGGGCCTTTGACCAGAGCATTGACTATATCGCTCCTCCCGCGGTGAGCTGGACGGCAACCGAACCTCCCTATATTGCCGCGGTGGAGAACGGCCCGCTGACCGCTGTGCAGTTCTGCCCGGTCGTATCCGGTGAGCTGGGTGCGGAATTTATGCGCCGCTGGGTTGGGTCCCTCGCGGTGACCGGCCGGCTGTCGCTTGCCGCGGGTGAATCCGCTACCGGTGGGGAGGAATCATAATGGCTAAACCCATCCTTGAACTTCTGCCGGCCGTCGATATTTCCGAGGGCTACGCGGTGCGCCCTGTGGGCGGCACCCTGTCCGGTGGCGAGCAGCGTCTCGATCCGGTCAAGGCGGCGCTCACCTGGGTGAAGGCTGGCGCCCGCTGGATTCATCTGGTTGATCTTGACCTAGCCTTTGGCCGCGGTACGAATACGGATGTTCTGGCGGAGGTTGCCGCCGCCGTCCGTGCCGAGAATGCCCGCGGCTCCGCTCCGGTTCGTATTCAGGTCAGTGGCGGTGTGCGTAGTGCTGAGAGCCTGGAGCGCGCCCTGAGCCTCAACCCGGACCGCGTGAACGTGACCAGCGCGGCGCTGGCGGATTCTGTCTGGCTTGAAAGTATCCTGGCTCGTTACGCGGATTCTGATCTTCTAGCCCTGGGGCTCGACGCCCGTTACGACCCCGAGCGGGGTTGGGTGACGGTGGCTCGCGGAACCGACTGGTCGGGCCCCGAGGTGGCGGAGGCGCTGGCCTGGCTAGAAAGCGTGGGCGTGCGTCGCTACATTGTCACCGACGTGAGTAAGGATGGCTCGCTGGCTGGTCCCGGCGCGGAACTGCTCGATGAGGTGCTGGCCCAGACCGTCTGTCGGGTGGTGGCGTCCGGTGGCGTGGCGTCGCTGGCTGACCTTGAGAAGCTGCGCGCCATGGTGCCTTACGGATTGGAGGGCGTGGTGCTGGGCAAGGCGCTGTACGTGGGGAACTTTAGCTTTGAGCAGGCACTCGAGGTCGCTGGCTCCCGCTGAATCTCTCCTTTCTGATAAGGCTGTCGGATCCCACCAGTCCGCGCAGAATATATTGCGCAGAATATATACGGTAAAGCCCCGCCTCCTTCAGCCGAGGGAGACGGGGCTTTACCGTGAATAGATTGGGGGCGACATGGTAGGCCGGCCGGTTCGAGAGATCGGTTTAGTACACCGGGCCGGTCAGCTTCTCGCCGGGGCCCTTGCCGGGCTCGTCCGGGAAGGGGGAAGCCTCACGGAATGCCAACTGCAGGGTGCGCAGGCCATCGCGCAGGGGTGCTGCGTGCTGGGAACCGATTTCGGGGGCGGCAGCGGTGACCAGGCCTGCCAGGGCGGTGATGAGCTTGCGTGCTTCATCGAGGTCCTTGAGATCGTCTGCGTTCTCGTCGGAGGCCAGGCCGCACTTGACGGCTGCGGCGCTCATCATGTGGATGGCCGCGGAGCTAATGATTTCGATGGCGGGAACGTCTGCAATATCGCGCAGCTGCTCATTAACGGCCTCGACCTGCTCCTCGGTGAGCTCGGTGTGGCCGTGGACGGGGGTTTCTTCTCCCGCGGTAAAGCGGAAGTTATTGTTTTCAGTGCTCATAACCCTAGAATCTCACATTTCGTTTAATTCGGTAAATGCGTTCACCCTGCGGTCCTGTGGCTCTCCGCAGCGCCCGGGGCGACGCCCGTCGATTCGGCCGAGCGCGGGGACTCGCAACCCAACATGATGTGGGGTATATCCCTTGCGCCGTCGGGCGGTTCTGAGGTATGGTTGTAGACAGTTTGCAAGTGGAGCGCGCCTCCCACCCGATTGGCCGTCTCAGGTTTGCCCCTGGGATTTGAGGTGAACGGGTTCGTCCGCCGATTTCGGCGTACGCTGGTTTGTGCCTCCGCTTGTGTAACTGCGGGGGCTTTTTAGCGCCCGCAACGGATAGTATTCACGGGGAAACCCACAGAGCACAGGAGCTAGTCATTAGCGAACCACGCATTAACGATCGTATCCGCGTTCCCGAGGTCCGACTCGTCGGTCCCGGTGGCGAGCAGGTAGGCGTTGTCCCTCTGAAGGACGCTCTGCGCCTGGCTGAGGACGCCGAACTCGACCTGGTCGAGGTTGCCCCGAACGCGAAGCCGCCCGTGTGCAAGCTCATGGATTACGGCAAGTACAAGTACGAAGCCGCAATCAAGGCTCGTGAATCCCGCAAGAAGCAGGCAAACGCCGTTCTGAAGGAGATCCGTTTCCGCCTGAAGATTGATACCCACGACTACGAAACCAAGGTTGGACACGCTCGTCGTTTCCTCTCCGGTGGTGACAAGGTCAAGGCAATGATTCAGTTCCGTGGTCGTGAGCAGCAGCGCCCCGAGATGGGTGTGCGTCTGCTGGAGCGTCTGGCGGCTGAGCTGGCTGAGGTGAGCACCGTTGAGTCTCGCCCCCGTCAGGATGGCCGCAACATGGTGATGGTTCTGGCTCCGCTTCGCGGTAAGGCAGAGGCTCGCCGTGAGCAGGGCGCCGGCGGTCGCAAGGGTCGCGAGCGTATTGACACGACCAAGGCGAAGCCCGTAACTAATTCTCTGGCAGACGCTATGCCTGCCGAGCTGAAGGCACAGGCTTCCGCCGAGTAGGGAACCGGGTCGTCACTTTAGGATGGGCACGCGCCTCCACCGCTCGGTGGGTGTTGCGGGTTCACCCGGTGCCGGTTCCGAGGCACCTCGCGAGGGGTGCCTCACCTTTGGTCCTTGGGGCTGATGCGTTCGCGTACGCAGCCCCACTAAGCTACCCCGCCACTGTGGCGGGGGATGAATGTAAGGAGAACGGCAGCTATGCCGAAGCAGAAGACCCACTCTGGTGCTAAGAAGCGCTTCAAGCTCACCGGTAGCGGCAAGGTTAAGCGCCAGCAGGCGAACCGTCGCCACTACCTGGAGCACAAGTCCTCTCGTCTGACCCGTCGTCTGGCTTCTGACCAGATCGTTACCGGCGGCCAGGCAAAGGTTGTCAAGAAGATGCTGGGTAAGTAAGCAACGCTTACTCTCTGCACCTGGCGCACCGATAGTGGTGCGCACTGATTAAAGACTCGCTCCTGTTCAGCGTGATATGTGAGCTGTTCAGGACATAAGACGAAGGAGACACACGTGGCACGTGTGAAGCGCGCGGTTAACGCGCACAAGAAGCGCCGTACTATTCTCGATCGTGCATCCGGCTACCGCGGTCAGCGTTCTCGCCTGTACCGTAAGGCTAAGGAGCAGGTCACTCACTCGCTGGTTTACAGCTACGACCACCGTCGTAAGAAGAAGGGTGACTTCCGTCGCCTGTGGATTCAGCGTATCAACGCTGCTTCCCGCGCACAGGGCCTGACCTACAACCGCTTCATCCAGGGTCTGAAGGCTGCTGGTGTTGAGGTTGACCGCCGTATGCTGGCTGAGCTGGCTGTTAACGAGCCCGCTGCCTTCAACGCACTGGTTGAGATTGCTAAGAACAACCTGCCCGAGGACACCTCGGCTCCCAAGGCTTAATGAGCCTAGGTTGTGTTCTTGCCTCGAAGATCTAGGTTCGGGGTAGGATGCTTAAGCGTCGTGAGCGGCCGTCTGCACTTTTGAGTGTGGGCGGCCGCTTTCTGCGTATCTGGGGGGCGCTGGTGACTGTTCTGCGTTTTTGGGTGTGCCTTTGCCTGTACCCTTTAAGAGTGAACTTTTTTGAACGTATTAGTACCCCCGTTGTGATGTCCAATCCGCAGGCAGATCGTGTGCGCGATATTGCGAAGCTGCGTACCCGCGCTGCCCGCACGAAGAAGGGCCAATTCCTGGTGGAAGGCCCGCAGGCTGTGCGTGAGGCGTTGAAGGCGCATCTGAAGAAGCCGATTCTGGATGCTGTCTACGTTACGGAGGCGGCTTTTGACCGTCATGAGGATATCGCTGAGCTACTGGAGCAGGTGTACGGCACCCCCACCCCCGAGGAGGGTCGCCGCGTCTTTATGCGTGTGGTGACCGATGAGGTGCTGGAGGCGATGGCTGATTCGGTGAGCCCGCAGGGTATTATTGCGGTTTCTTTCATGGTGGATGCGTCGTTCTCGCTGCTCTGGGGTGAGGGCGCGTTGAACCCCAAGCTGATTGCTGTGCTCTCTCGTGTTCAGGATCCGGGTAATGCGGGCACGATCCTGCGTGTGGCGGATGCGGCCGGTGCTGACCTGGTGATTACGACTAAGGGTTCGGTGGATTTGTACAACCCGAAGACGGTGCGTTCCACCGCGGGTTCGCTGTTCCATGTGCCGATTATTCAGGGCGTGCAGCTGGAGGATTTCGCGGAGGATGTGAAGTCTCAGGGTACTGCTGTGTTGGCTGCTGACGGCTACGGCGTGGTGAACCTGCAGGAGCTGAGTGAGTACACCGCGGCCCGTCGCGCGGGTGTGGAGACGAGCGCCCCGTCCGGCGTGAAGGGTAATTTTGATCTTTCTAAGCCGACGATGTGGCTTTTCGGTAATGAGGCGCAGGGCTTGAACGCTGAAGAGAAGGCTGCCGCTACGATGCGAGTGGCTGTGCCGGTGTACGGCTCGGCGGAGTCCCTGAATGTGGGTACGGCTGCTGCTGTGTGCCTGTATGCTTCAGCGATGGCGCAGCGCTCGAACGCTTTGGGCTAATACCGTAAGCCCATCATCCCGTGGTGTACTCTCCCGGCGAGCTGTGTTCGTCGTGGCTGTATCGGGCCGAGGTTTAGCCGTGCCCGCCGCGGGCCTTTTACAGACTTTTGAATAGTGTCGCCCCCGATGGTTCCGTGCTTTTCGGGTTAGCGCGGCCTGCAGAAAGGTAAATATGTCTCAATCCAGTCATTCCGGCCACTCGGGAGCCGGGGCGATTATTGCCGCCCTGGGGGCGAACCTCGGTATCGCCGTCCTGAAGTTCTTGGCTTTTGCCCTGACCCGTTCCTCCTCGATGTTGGCCGAGGGCATCCACTCGGTGGCTGACTCCGGTAACCAGGTTCTGCTTCTTTTGGGTGGCCGCGCCTCCCGCAAGCAGGCCGACGAGGAGCACCCGTTCGGTTACGGCCGTAACCGTTACATTTACGCGTTCATCGTCTCGATTATCATCTTTGCATTGGGCGGTCTATTCGCCCTGTATGAGGGTTTCGAGAAGCTTCACGACCCGCACGGTATTACCGAGTGGCAGTGGGTTCCGGTGGCCGTGTTGGTGGGCTCGATTCTGCTGGAGGGTAATTCCTTCCGCGTGGCTGTCAAGGAATCCAGCGGCCTGAAGGGTAAGCAGGGCTGGCTGCGTTTCCTGCGCACCTCGAAGAACCCGGAGCTTCCGGTGCTTCTGCTTGAGGATGCGGGCGCACTGGTCGGTCTGCTGCTGGCCCTGATTGGTGTGGGAATGACCCTACTGACCGGTAATGGCCTGTGGGATGCTTTCGGCACCCTGGCTATCGGTATTCTGCTGGTCTTTATTGCTGTGTTCCTTGCGGTGGAGATGAAGTCCCTGATTTTGGGTGAGGCTGCTTCTCCGGAGGATTTGGCGAAGATTCGCGCGGCGATTGAGGATGGCGACAGCGAGCGCATTATCCACATTAAGACTGTGCACCTGGGTCCTGAGGAGATTCTGGTGGCGGCAAAGATTCGCATTCATGATGCTGACACTGGTCGTGCGGTGGCTGATGAGATTGACGCGGCTGAGGTTCGTATTCGCGAGGCTGTTCCTGCGGCACGCATCATTTATTTGGAGCCGGATATTTTCCGGGCTTAGTTCTAGGAGATTTTTGTTATGACCGTTGAGATGATCGTTTATCGTTTGCTAAAGATTTTCGTTGGCCTGATCATTCTTTTGGTGTACCTGCGTCTGACTCACCGTTCTCAGGCGGGGCACCAGACCCCGATTGATACCATCGGTAACTTTGTCATCGGTGGTGTGTTCGGTGGCGTGTTGTACAGCGAGCAGATTAGCCTGTTCTACTTTGTCATCTACATGGTGTTTACGCTGTGCATGATTCAGCTGCTGAACGTGGCGACCACGAAGATTCGTTTTCTGCATATGGCGGTGCGTGAGCAGCGCGTGCCGGTCATTACGGATGGTGATATCGATATTAAGAGCTTCCAGCAGGCAGATGTGGTTCTTGATCCGATGCGCCTGATTGCTGACCTTCGTGCGCAGGGTATTTACGACCTGGAAGACATTGAGTTCGCTCAGATTGAACCGAACGGTGCGCTGAGCGTGATCCGTAAGGGTGACGGTGTGCCGAACTTTGCTCTGATTGTGAAGGGTAGCTTGGTCACTCGCGATATCGCGGATGCGCACAAGACCGAGGATTGGGTGTACCTACAGTTGCGTGCCGCTGAGGTCGAGCTTGAGGATGTCTTCCTCATGGAGTTCAAGAACGGTAACCGCCTTCTGATTCTGCTGAATGACGGCACTAATATTCGCCGTGAGGTGGCAGAAGCCTCGAATATGAATGATGAGGAAGAAGAGTGGCAGGAAGGCGTGGAGGAAGCTCCTGAGCCTGAGGATACTGAGGATGCCGAGAAGGAAGTAGCGGAGCACGCTGCTGAGGATGCGCATCCGCTGAAGGATTCTAAAGCGTAGAAGAAGGTAGAGAAAGATGAGTGAAGTGTCGCCCTCGTTTGAGGTTCAGGTGGTTGGCGCCGCCGTGGTTGATTCTTTGGTGGCTCCGACCCGTATGCTGGTGGCTCAGCGTTCTGAGCCGCAGACTGTTGCCGGCATGTGGGAGTTCCCGGGCGGTAAGGTCGAGCCGGGGGAGAGCTGCGAGCAGGCGCTGGTGCGTGAGCTGAAGGAGGAGCTGGGTGTGCAGGCGCGTTTGGGTGCTGAGGTGCCCGGCGCGTATCCGCAGGGTTGGCGTCTGAGCGAGCGTCTGGCGATGCGCGTGTTCTTTGCGGAGATTCTTTCGGGTACTCCGGATACTTTGGAAGATCACAGCGCCCTGCGGTGGATGCCGCTTCCCCCGGCGGGGGAGGGAATCCTCGAGGCCACGGAGGCTGCCGAGATTCTGGCGCTGCCGTGGATTCCCGCCGACTTCCCGATTGTGGAGGCGCTCCTGCGTCAGCTCGGTCGGTCTGGGTCGGGTCGGTCTGGGTCGGGCGACGAAAGCTAAAGGCGCGCACCTCGCGTGCCGAGGACACTCCGGTAGCCGTTGCGGCACCTTGACGGAACGTAACGGCATTCACGCGGCGTAATATTTTCGTCCGAATAGTTTTTTCTCAGCTTTTTTTAAAAGTCCACGCGGGGTGGGGGTCCGATACGGACCCCCACCCCGCGTGTATTTTTATGCGTGAAACATAACCTGTAACTAAGCCCAACCTGCCTTTTTTATTAGCCAGGTATTCAAATGTCGTAAAGATATGCTGACAATCTGTGTCTATCGGGGAGATTCTGAGCGAATAAAGGCTCGATAGGCCTTCGAGCCGCACAGACAGAACGCGCGGTAGTGTCGTCAAACGAGCCGGTTTCCCCGTAGTCTTAAGGGGTCAATTAGGATAAAAAAATATGTTGATTTGGTGATACTGACATGAATTTTTGGGGAGCCTTCCTCGGAAACTTTCTGATAGGCCTACGCGAGGGTCTCGAAGCGGCCCTGGTGGTCGGAATCCTCCTGGCCTACATCCGCAAGACAAAGCGAACCCACCTGCTCACACCGATGTGGCTTGGCGTGGCGGTCGCGGTTATCGTCTCCCTCGGCTTCGGCGCGCTACTCACCTTCGGCCCCGAAACCCTCACCTTCGAGGCGCAGGAAGCCATCGGCGGTTCCCTTTCCATCATCTCGGTCGGCTTCGTCACCTGGATGATTTTCTGGATGGCAGAAAACGCCCGTATGCTCTCTGCCGAGCTCAAGGATAAGCTGGATGCCGCGCAGACCAGCGCCTGGGCGGTCGTCCTGCTCGCCGCGCTCTCCGTGGGCCGTGAGGGTCTCGAAACCACCCTGTTCATTTGGTCGGCCACCCGCACCGCCGGTCAGGAGGCGAACGCGACCCCCATGCTCGGCGCCCTCGTCGGCATCCTGGTCGCCATCCTCATGGCGTGGGCCATGATGCGCGGCATGATGCGCATCAACCTCTCCCGCTTCTTCACCATCACCGGCGCGTTCCTGGTCATCGTGGCGGCCGGCGTGCTCTCCTACGGTCTTCACGACCTGCAGGAGGCCGGTATCCTGCCGGGCCTGAACAGCACCGCGTTCGAATCTTACCGATACATCGACCCGAGCGGTTTCGTGGGCACCCTGCTCAAGGCCGTGTTCAACCTGTCCTCGACCACCACCTGGATTGAGGCCGGCGCCTGGGTCCTGTACGTGGGCATCGTGATGCCGCTGTTCATCCGCGCGCAGCGCCCGGGCCTGAAGTCCTCGGCTAAGAAGCAGGCGGCGAAAACCGAAGCCGAAAAGACGGCGGCATAGGGCTCTCGGAGCCGGCCGGCTCCGGACCTACCCGAATAACCCACCGGATGATTCTTTCGGACACCCCTCAACGTGCGACAAAGAACCGCCGCGAACACGTACACATACACATACAACATAAGGAGAAACCATGCGTAAGACTCTCGCCTCCGCAGGTGCACTGCTCTCGGTTGGTGCGCTCGCCCTGACCGGCTGCACCCCCAACAACCAGAACGTGGCGTCCTCCGCCTCGGGTGCCGCATCCTCCGACGGCACCATTAACGTCACCGCAAGCGACGATGCCTGCAAGCTCTCGGCTACCACCGCCAAGGCCGGCACCGTGACCTTCAAGGTCAAGAACGAGGGTACCAAGGTCAACGAGTTCTACGTGCTTGGTGCCGACGGCCTGCGCATCGTCTCCGAGGTGGAGAACATTGGCCCGAACCTCAGCCGTGACCTGACCGTGGAACTGCCCGAGGGTAGCTACAAGACCGCCTGCAAGCCCGGTATGGTGGGCGACGGCATCCGCGGCGACTTCACCGTGACCAAGAACGAGAACGCAGCTGCTATCTCGGCCGACGAGCAGGCCCTGCGCGACACCGCGGTCACCCAGTACACCGCCTACGTCAAGGACCAGGTGGAATCGCTGAAGACCAAGACCGAGCAGTTCGCCGAGCTGTACACCGCCGGTAAGGACGACGAGGCGAAGGCCCTGTACTCCTCGGCTCGCCTACACTACGAACGCATCGAGCCCGTGGCAGAATCCTTCGGCGGCGGCGAGCTTGACCCGGCCCTGGATGCCCGCGAGGCAGACGTGGAAGAGGGCAAGGAATGGACCGGCTGGCACAAGATCGAGAAGGATCTGTGGCAGCCGACCGCCGAGAACAACGGCGGTAAGGCATACACTCCGCTGACCAAGGAGCAGCGCGCGGAGGTCGCCAAGAAACTGGTGGAAGACACCCAGAAGCTCTACGACGAGGTGCACTCTCCCAACTTCAAGCTGGAGGCATTCCAGATTTCTAACGGCGCGAAGGAACTGCTGGACGAAATCTTCAACACCAAGATCAGCGGTGAGGAAGAGACCTGGTCGCACACCGACCTCTCCGATTTCCAGGGCAATGTTGACGGCGCCCGCGTGGCCTACGAGGGCGTTCTGCCGATTCTGAAGCAGAAGGACCCCAAGCTCGCCCAGGACATCGAGAAGAAGTTCGACACCGTGCAGAACCTGCTCAACAAGTACAAGAAGGGTGACGGTTACGCCCTCTACACCGAGCTGACTAAGGACCAGATCCGCGAGCTCTCCGATGCCGTGGAGGCTCTGTCCGAGCCGGTTTCGAAGATGACCGAGGTCGTCACCGGTTCCGCCGCGAAGTAACGCATCGTACGGTAGCCGCCGCGTGGGCGGATGCGCTACCGGCAGCTGGGTGGGGGGCATTGAGCCCCCGCCCGGCTGGGGCCTTCCCGGGCCCCGAGCCCTCCGCAGATTCATCACACCATATTCAGCACAGAAGAAAGGCTTCCCATGCCTACTGACCACAATTCTTCGGCCGCCGAGACCACCCCGGAGACTCACCGCGAGGCTACCCGCGCCGCCGGTACCACCCGCCGCGGTGCGCTGGGCGCGGCGCTCGCCGGTGCAGGAGCCCTGGGCGCGTTGGGTGCGCTCGCCGGATGCTCGTCAAACTCCAGCAGCCAGGCTTCGGCATCGAGCTCTGCCTCGGGTACCTCGAACGACTCTCACCCCTTCTACGGTGAGCACCAGAGCGGCATCTCCACCGAGGTGCAGGACCGCATGTACTTCGTGGCGCTGAACCTGAAGACCACCGACCGCGAAGAGATTCGTTCCCTCTTCCAGGAGTGGACGAAGGCCTCCGCAAGGATGCAGACCGGCGAGCTCGTGGGGGAGGACCGCTCCTACGAGGCACCGCCCAAGGACACCGGCGAGGCCATGGACCTCTCCGCCGCGCACCTGACCATTACTTTCGGCCTGGGACGTAGCTTCTTTGTCGACGAGAACGGCAAGGACCGCTTCGGTTTCGCCAGCAAGCTGCCCGAGGCGCTCGTGCGCATCCCGCACATGACCGGAGACGCGCTGGAGGCGAAGCGCAGCGACGGCGACCTGTGCATCCAGGCCTGCGCCGACGACCCGCAGGTGGCCTTCCACGCGATTCGCAACCTGATTCGTATCGCCGGTGGCCGCGCCGTGGTGGCCTGGCAGCAGCTGGGCTTCGGGCGTACCGCCTCCACGACCACCACGCAGGCGACGGCCCGTAACCTCTTCGGCTTCAAGGACGGCACGAACAACCTGAAGGTTGAAGACCCCGACCTGTTGAAGAAGCACGTGTGGACCTCCTCGCAGAATTCGGCGAACAGCCCGGCGTGGAGGGAGGGAGGCAGCTCCCTGGCCACCCGCCGCATCCGCATGAACATTGAGACGTGGGACCGCACCCGCCTGCGCGAGCAGGAGGAAATCGTGGGTCGTACGAAGACGACCGGTGCCCCGCTCTCCGGCGGTGAGGAATTCACGAAGCCCGACTTTTCGGCGATGGGTCGCTCCGGCCCCCTGATCCCGGCGGATTCTCATATGCGTCTGATGCACCCGGATCAGAACCAGGGAGTGCAGATTCTGCGCCGCGGCTTCAACTACACCGATGGTGCCGACGAGCTGGGCCGCCTGGACGCGGGCCTGTTCTTCATCGCCTACGTGTGCGATCCGCGCACGCACTTCATCCCGATGCTGAGCACGATGACCGCCTCTGACGCGATGAGCGAGTACCTGCGCCATACCGGTAACGCTCTCTTCGCGGTGCCGCCCGGGGTGAAGGATGAGAACGACTACATCTGCTCGGGCCTCTTTAACTAGGCGCGCTCGATGTAGCTGGGCATCTGCCCGATGCTCCAATACCGCCCGATGTGCCGGTGAACGCCCCGATGGGAGGTTCACCGGCACATCGTCATATATGAGTTCGACACGAGCATTTTCTTTGGAAACTTCTTACCGACCGGGTAGTATTGAGGGAGAAATCACATACAAATTGGGAGACAATGATGACTGCTCAACCTCCGTACGACCCGAATGCGTACCGCTCCGACGCGGTACCTTCAGACACCCAGGCCATCTACATTCAGGAAGGTGGCTCCAAGCCGGGTGGAATCCTGTTCCACTCGCCGACCAAGCACCCTAAGATTCTGCGCCTGCAGGAGATTATGATTGTCTCCGCGTTGCTCTGCTTTGTCCACGGCATCATTTCTTCGTTCGCACCGGATAACCTGTCCCCGCTGAAGGGCCTGCCGGAGTTTGGCGTTGCGGGCGGCCTGGGATTGCTCATCGGCTCGGCCATCGTGTACTCGTGGGTGTACTTCACGATTCAGAAGGGTAAGCGCCAGGGCCTGACCGTCGGCCTCATCTTCGCGATTCTCGGCGCCTTCGTCGCGGTCCTCTCGCTGATTGGCAACGTGATTGACGCTCAGCGCTACGGCTTCGTGCCGCTGTACGCCGCGTGGTTTATCGCCAACGTGCTGTGGATTCGCTCCTCCTTCGACCCCGAGGTCAAGGAAGCGCTGGCCTAATCCTCGCCTCCGTGGGGACCCGTTCGGCAAATATGCCGCCGCGGGGCGCGCGCACCTGACGACTCCACACCTAATCAAAGCATCAGAGCGCCCGGATGGACTATCCGGGCGCTCTGATGCTTTCGCGTGGTTCTCTGGTCTAAAATGGGTAGGATATGCGCCCGCAGACCCTGCCGGGATGCTCCGCCCCTCACACGCTCGGCGCCCGCCGTGCCCGGGGCAATTAGTGAGCTCTCGCGGTCCCCCGCGGTGCCGCCCCATAGTGACAAACCAGCCGACCGGCCCCAACGTGCCGGTGGTACGCAGAGAAGAGTGACAATGACCGATTCCGTGCAGGAACACGAGGGCCCGAAGGGCCCGGCGCAGGTCCTCGCCAACATCGCGCAGGTCCTGGAGAACAACCCCGAAAAGGGTCTGGACGCCGTTCGTGAGGCATTTGAGGCCGAGCGAGAGCGCGCCCAGCGGGAGATTCGCGAGAAGGCAAAAGACTTTGACAGCCTCAAGGAGGTGCGCCTGAGCTTCTTCGGCGAGAAGGGCGTCATGAGCGTTGCCAACCGCCAGATGCGCGACCTCCAGAACCAGCACAAGGGCCCCGTGGGCAAGCTGCTGGGCCAGGCCCGTGCCGCACTGACCGAGGTTATTGAGGCTCGCACTAAGGAGCTGGAGACCGAGCGTGAGGCCCGCATCCTGGCCGAGGAGGCCGTGGACATGTCGGCCGCATCCGCTCGCCGCTCCCTGGGCGGTCGCCACCCCATCGCCCTGATGCAGGAGCGTCTGACCGACATCTTCGTCGGCATGGGCTGGGAGGTTGCCGACGGCCCCGAGCTGGAGTCCGAGTGGTACAACTTCGACGCCCTGAACATTAAGCCGGACCACCCGGCGCGCGAAATGCAGGACACCTTCTACGTTGAGCCGAAGAACGCTCACCTGCTACTGCGCACCCACACCTCCCCGGTGCAGATGCGCTCGATGCTCTCGCGTGAGCTGCCCCTGTACATTGTGTGCCCCGGCCAGGTGTACCGCACCGATGAGCTGGACGCGACCCACACCCCGGTCTTCCACCAGATTGAGGGCCTGGCCGTGGATAAGGGCCTGACCATGGCCGATCTGAAGGGCACTCTGGAGTACATGGCACGCGCCATGTTCGGCGAAGAGGCTAAGATTCGCCTGCGCCCGAACTTCTTCCCCTTCACCGAACCCTCCGCCGAGCTGGACCTGTGGCACCCCAACGCCAAGGGCGGCCCCCAGTGGATCGAGTGGGGTGGCTGCGGCATGGTGAACCCGAACGTGCTGCGTGCCGCCGGCATCGATCCCGAGGAGTACTCGGGCTTCGCGTTCGGTATGGGTATTGAGCGTACCCTCATGTTCCGTAACAACGTCGCCGACATGCACGACATGGTCGAGGGCGACATCCGTTTCTCTGAGCAGTTCGGGATGGAGATCTAAATTATGCGTGTACCCCTGTCATGGCTGCGCGAGTTCGTGCCTGTAGCCGAGGATGCTTCGGCTGAAGATTTGATGGCAACCCTGGTGAAGGTTGGCCTGGAAGAAGAAGACGTTCACCGCCCCACCGACGAGATGTCGGGCCCGATTGTGGTGGGCCAGGTTCTCTCTATGGAGCCGGAGACCCACTCGAACGGCAAGACCGTGAACTGGTGCCAGGTGCGCGTGGTTCCGGAGGGTCAGGAGCAGACTCTGACCGGTAAGGGCATCGAGCCTTCCGGTGTTCAGGGCATTATTTGTGGTGCCCACAATTTCAAGCCCGGCGACAAGGTTGTTGTGACCCTGCCCGGCGCTGTTCTGCCCGGTGGTTTCGCGATTACCGCCCGCAAGACCTACGGCCACAAGTCGGCCGGCATGATTGCCTCGACCCGCGAGCTGGGTATTGGTGAAGATCACGGCGGCATTCTGGTGCTCTCGACCCTGGGCCTGGATCCGGAGCTTGGCACCGACGCGATGGAGTTGCTGGGCCTGTACGATCAGGCGGCTGAGGTGAACGTGACCCCGGACCGCGGTTACGCCTTCTCTCTGCGTGGTATCGCCCGCGAGTGGTCCCACGCAACCGGAACCCCCTTCGAGGATTTTGTGCTGGCGTACGGCGAGCGCGCCCCGGAGGCGAACGACGCCGGTCACCCGGTGGTCCTGCGCGACGATGCCCCGATTCACGGTAATCCGGGTTGCGTGCGCTTCGTGATGCGCGAGGTATCCGGCGTGAAGGCCGAGACCCCGGTTCCGACCTGGATGTCTTCGCGTCTGCGTCTGGCGGGTGTGCGCTCGCTGTCGCTGCCGGTGGATATTTCGAACTACGTGATGCTGGAGACCGGTCAGCCGCTGCACTTCTACGATGCTGACAAGGTTCAGGGTGAGATTGTGGTGCGCCGCGCGGTGGCCGGTGAGAAGCTGGTGACCCTGGACGGCGTGGAGCGTACCCTGCACCCCGAGGACATCGTGATTGCCGATGATTCGGGCGTAATCGGCCTGGCCGGTGTGATGGGAGGAGCCTCGACCGAGGTGACCGACTCGACCACCCGCATCCTGATTGAGGCCGCACGCTTTGACGAGGTGTCGGTGGCTCGCACCGCCCGCCGCCACAAGCTGATTTCCGAGGCCTCCAAGCGTTTCGAGCGCGGCGTGGACCCGCAGATTCAGGCAGCTGCCGCCCAGCGTGCCGTGGAGCTACTGGTCGAGCTGGCCGGCGCCCAGGCTGAGCCGGGCGTTACCGACGTGTCCCTCGGTTACGAGCCGGTCGTCATCGAGCTGCCCGCCGAGTACACCGCCGGCCGCATCGGTGTGGACTACTCCCCGGAGCAGATTGAGTCCAGCCTGCGCGAGATTGGTTGCTCGGTGGAGCGCACCGAGTCCGGCTACCTGGTGGCCGTTCCTTCCTGGCGCCCCGACCTGCGTGCGAAGGAAGACCTGACCGAGGAAATCGCCCGTATCGACGGTTACGAGAACATCCCCTCGACCCTGCCGGTGGCTCCCGCGGGTCGCGGCTACACCCCGGAGCAGGCGGGCAAGCGCCGCGCCTTGAACGCGCTGGCCGCAGCCGGTCTGACCGAGGTCTTCGCCTACCCCTTCGTGTCGGCTGAGGCGAACAACCTGTGGTCGGCTCCGTGGGTCAGCACCCCCGAGAACCCCGTGACCGAGGTGCCCTCAATTCGCCTGGAGAACCCGATTTCTTCGGCTGAGGGCTGGATGCGCCGCTCGCTGCTGCCCGGCCTGGTCGAGGTGCTCAAGCGCAACCTTTCCCGCGGCTTCAAGAACCTGGCTATCTTCGAATCCGGCCACGTGTTCATCCCGGGTGAGAAGCTGGGGTCGGACTCTATCCCGCCGCTGGGCGTTCGCCCCTCGGATGAGGTTCTGGCGGACCTGAACGCTGGCATCCCGAAGCAGCCCTCGTTTATTGCCGGCCTGTTCGCCGGCACCGAGCACGAGGTGATGCCCGGTGCGGCTCCTCGTGCTTACGATTGGCGCGATGCCTTGGACGCCGTGCGTCTGATTGCGGATGCCGTATCCGCGCCGATTACCGTGCTTAACGGCGTTCATACCGCGTTCCACCCGGGGCGCGTGGCCGAGGTCCTGGATGCGAACGGCGAGCGCATCGGTTTCGCCGGTGAGCTGCACCCGAAGCTGCTGCAGGAGCTGAACCTGCCGGAGCGCACCTGCGCCTTTGAGCTGGACTTCTCCGCCCTGTTCGCGCACCGCGTCGAGGTACACCAGGCCGTTCCGGTGCTGACCTACCCGGCGGCAACCCAGGACGTAGCTCTGCTGGTGGACCGCGATCTGCCCGCTTCTGAGGTGGAGCGCGTGCTGCGTGAGGGCGCCGGCGAGCTGCTGGAGGATATCCGCGTGTTCGACGATTACCGCGGTACCGGCATCGATGAGTCGAAGAAGTCCCTGGCGTTCGCGCTGCGTTTCCGCGCACCGGATCGCACTCTGACCGCGGACGAGGCTTCCGCCGCTCGAGAGGCAGCCGTGGCGGCCGCCGTCGAGCAGCTGGGCGCGGAGGCTCGCGTCTAGTCGAGACCAAGTGACGCTGACGGGGTGGGGGCTTCGGCTCCCACCCCGTTTGCGTGAACACCTGCGCGTTCGGCGGCGCATCCGCCGAATTTGTATCTGAATATGCGCGTTTGGCCTCGTCAGATAAAGAATAAAGCGCAAGTCTGTTCTTTTATTGGTGATGCTCCGCGGTAATGGGTACCCTAGAAGGTAGACGATTTGAGGGAGAGATAATGTCTAACCGAGAAAGCTCGCACGATCGCCGTCCGCAGAACGAGGATTCTGCGACTAATCATTCCGAGGATTTCCGCTACGAGGAGCCCGAAGAACTAGAGTATGAAGAGTACGACGAGTACGACGACTACGAAGAGTACGATGACGACGAGGATGACGAGGAAAACGCCTCCCTTTTTGCGATGAGCGAGGATGAGCTGGAGGAGCGCCCCGGCGTGAACTGGCTGTCGGTGCTCTCGGCCGTCGTCGCGGTGGTCGTGGCCATTATTCTGGCGGTCGTGGGCGTGCGTTCCTTCGCCTGGGTGAACGCGAATGCCGACTACGCCGGCCACAGCTGGGTTGTGCAGGGCACTTACCAGGATTTGACTCCCGACCTGATTACCAAGGAGAACGTGGCGCGCTATAAGGGCAACCTCCCCGCCGATGATGCGCTCAACGGCAAGACGTACGTGTCGAATCTGAAGGATAAGTACAAGGTCAATTCCAGCGCTACGGTGGAGTTCCGCGGTTCGCAGACCGGTGACGTTCCGGCCGATTTCCCGCGTGAGGTGGACGGCCTACTGGTTGAAAACAACGGTCAGCTCGAGGTTGTTTACACCGCAGAGAAGGGCACCCTGAAGCCCGTAACCGAGGGCCAGGTGACCGGTCATCGCGTGGCCGGCATCGCAAGCATCATCGGTGCGATCCTGGTGTTGCTGGGCGGTATGGTGTTCGCCGTGTGGCTGAACCGCCGTTCCCGTAACGTGGAATACGAGGACCTGGACGGTCTGGTGGATAACGAGGACTAACCGATCAGTCCTTCCATAACGATTTTGTGGGGGCCCGCCTCCCGCGCCGGTACGTGATGAGCGTAGTCGGTGCGGTAGGCGGGCTTTCGCTGTGCTCCCGGAAGATGCTCCCCAAAGAGGGGGGCGGCGCCTATGCATAGCACGCGAGGTTATACGTCCGGGTGCGTATTTGCACGCGGAGATACGGCGGCCGGAACGTACATATCGTGAGATTCCGGGGCGGATTTCCCTATAAATATGAGAATAATCCATATTTATGACGCATATTTATGTGCATATGTATTATCTTGGGTAGAGAGGACGCTACCCGTTCCACCGACGGACGGGAAGGTCCACACTCGTGATTGGCACCGTAGGAAGAAGAGATAACATGCCTTTCCCCTCGACCAAGATCGCGCGTCAGGCCCGCATCGTTGAGCTGCTGCAGACCCGACGTGTACGTTCCCAGGCTGAACTGGCGCAGTACCTGACCGATGACGGTATGAAGGTTACTCAGGCCACCCTTTCCCGCGATCTCGTTGAAATTGGAGCCGAGCGCATCCGCGATGAGGGCGCCGGTCTGATTTACGCTGTTCCGAACTATCCGGCTCGTCGCGGTGGCGGCACCGCGCCGGACGCCCGCATGATTTCCCTGTTCAAGGAGCTGCTGATTACCGCCGAGGGTTCGGCGAATATCACGGTGCTGCGTACCCCTCCGGGGGCGGCCCAGTTCCTGGCTTCCTCGATTGACCAGAGTGGCATGGACGCCATCCTGGGCACGATTGCTGGAGACGACACCGTGATGGTGATTACCCGCGACCCCAATGGCGGGGCCGGGCTGGCTGAAAGCTTCCTGGACTGGTCGGCAGCCCAGTAGCGTGCGAGGGGTGTGTCCCGGACCTTCCGATGAACGAATCGGCGGTCCCGGACGCACCCCCGTTGTGTGCCCACGCCGCGGCAAGCGACCCCGGGCAGCGGGAGCCGCCCGCACGAGGGCCTCTCGCCTACAGACGAAGACGATTCGAACAATACCGCAGGAGAACTCAACGATGACTTCGACACCCAGCTCTGCGCCCCGTCACCCCTCGCAGGCCGAGCCCTCGGCCCGGAATAATACCGCCTCAATTCTGGCGGAGGCGGCCGCGGCCTCCCCACGCAAGGTCGCGCTCGCACTGCCCGCCGCGGGGGACTCCGCAGAGTCCTCCTCGCTACTGAACATCAGCTACGGCGAACTGGCCTCCGCCGCGGCAGAGGTGCAGCGATACCTGGGAACCCTGGGCGTGGAGGCGGGCGACCGAGTGGCCCTGTCCATGCCGAACGTGCCGCTGATGCCCGCCCTCTACTACGGTATTGCCGCGCGCGGTGCGATTTGCGTGCCGCTCAACCCCCTGCTGTCGGGTGCGGAGCTGGAGTACCACCTTGAAGACAGCGGAGCAAAGGTTCTCTTCGCCTTTGCCGGCACTCGCCTGGCGCAGGAGGCCGCCTCGACGGTGCCGGTGAAGAACGGTTCGGTGCGGTGCGAAATTTTTGAGCCCTCCGCCTCGCCCCTGGCCCCCTTTGACGGTGTGGACGTTCCGCTGGCACCCGCCGTGGTGAAAGAGCAGGATCCCGCGGTTATCCTGTACACCTCGGGCACGACCGGCCGCCCGAAGGGAGCCACCCTCAGCCACGCGAATATCCTCTCGAACGCCCGCAGCTGTGTGAAGGTTTTTGGTTTCACCGCCGAGGACGTCATCTTTGGCGGCCTCCCTCTATTCCATGCCTTCGGCCAGACGGTGTCGATGAACGCGGCTTTTGCGGCCTGCGCAACGGTGGCTTTGCTTCCGCGCTTTACGCCCGACCACGCGTTGAGCCTGATTGAGGCGGCCCGGGTGTCGGTGCTGGCGGCCGTGCCGAGCATGTACATCTCTCTTGCGGCCCTCATGGCTGAGCAGCCGGAGCGTTGCGCCCGGCTGCGCGGTACGGTGCGCTTCGGCATTTCGGGTGGTTCGGCTCTGCCCGCTCCGGTGCACGAGGCTTGGAAGGAGCTGGCCGATTGTACCGTGTACGAGGGCTACGGTCTGAGCGAGACCTCGCCCGTGGTCTCCTTCAACCAGGTGGCCTTCGGCATGGTGCTGGGTTCGGTGGGCCGCGTCCTGCCGGGTGTGCAGGTTCGGGTGCGCGACTCGGCGGGTGTTGAGCGCCCGACGGGGGAGAGCGGCCAACTGTGGGTGCGCGGCGAGAACGTGATGCTCGGTTACTGGAATAACCCCGAGGCAACCGCCGGAGTGTTCGACGGTGAGTGGTTTGCGACCGGGGACGTGGCTCGTGTGGATGCCGACGGCAATATCTTTATCATGGACCGCATCAAGGACATGGTGTTGCGCAACGGCTACTCGGTGTACCCGCGCGAGATTGAGGACGTGCTGTACACCCATGATTTGGTGCAGTCCGTGGCGGTGCTGGGTGTGCCGGATGAGCGAGTGGGCGAGGAGATCGTCGCCGTTGTGGTGCCGCGGGCCGGAGCCGACTGGGGCGTGGTGCAGGCGGAGCTCAACGCCCTGGCCCGAACCCGCCTTGCGGCCTACAAGTACCCGCGCCGCTACATTGCGGTGGATGCGATGCCGCTGGGCCCGACCGGAAAGATTCTGAAGCGGGACCTGCGTTCGAAGCTGGCGGACTCCTAAGAGCATACTGAGAGCGTAGAGTCCTAGAACGCGGGGCCCTAACCCCCGATGCTTCCCGCGCTTCAAAGCCCCGGCCCCCTCACATGAGGAAGCGGCCGGGGCTTTGCGCATTAACCTCGCGTTGATGCGGGCTAATGTGGGTGACCGGCGGGTGTATAGAGGAAAAAAGCGCTGGAACAGAGTAGAATTCTCTAGGCGGCCTGTGCCGCCGCAGACGATTCCGGGCCGTTCGGGCCCGACGCCACCCCACGAAAGAGAGAGCATGAGCGTTCCCGCTTCTGAGGCTACCCCCATCGAACAGCGCATCCCCGCAGCCTGCGCCACGATTCAGGATTACCCGCACGAGGGCATCCTCTTCTACGATGTGACGACTCTCTTCGCCAATCCCGAGGTATTCAAGGCCTGCATCGATGAGCTGGCCCACCGCTTCGAGGGCGAGTTTGATGTGGTCGCCGGTGTGGAGGCCCGCGGCTTCCTGCTGGCATCGGCCCTGGCTTACGCTACGGGCAAGGGCATCATGACGATTCGCAAGGCCGGCAAGCTTCCCCGCGAAACCTACCGTGAGGAGTACGCGCTCGAGTACGGTACCGCGGCCGTCGAGATTCACTGCAGCGACTTCGCGCCGGGTACCCGAGTGCTGATTCTTGACGATATTCTGGCAACCGGCGGTACCCTGGAGGCCGCGGTGAAGCTCGTGGAGCGCGCCAAGCTTAAGGTTGCCGGCGTGGCTGCCCTGCTGGAGCTGGACGGCCTGGGCGGCCGCGATGCGCTGGCCGGTTACCGCGTTGAGACCCTGAGCCTGGTCTCCGAGTAGCGGCCCGATAGCGGATTCCGCATTATTTCTTCCTGCCGTAGGGCAGAACCAGAGGTGCCCCTTCCGATGCTTTCGGGAGGGGCACCTCGCCGTCTGACCGGCGCTGCCGGAAGCCGTCATATTTCTGGGCTCGAGAGCCCATCCTGTAGAATAGTGACCCGTATTTTTAGGTGCCGCTCACGGTGCCGCACTGAGACGCACTATGTTTAAGGAGCTTGCGTGTCATCTGAATCCCTGTCCCACCGGCCCGAGGAATCGTCGAAGGCTGAGCAGCTATTTGCAGAGCAGATGGCTGCTGAGCGCGAGTACGTGTCCCGCGTATACGCTCGTCTGGACGAGCTACGCGAAGAGACCGGTCAGAAGCTGGCGGATGTGCGCAAGAACCAGGCGGTGGGCGGGCACCAGAACCGTTCGGAGCGTGATTCCTTCGCAACCTATTACGAGGATCGCCTGGCTCAGCTGAACGCCGTGGATTCTCGCTTGGCCTTCGGCCGTCTGGACATGGACCGCGAGGGTGCGGACGCGGTGCGCTACATCGGCCGCATCGGCATTACCGACGATAACCAGCGTCGCCTTCTCATGGACTGGCGTGCCCCCGAGGCGGGTACCTTCTACCAGGCCACCGCGTTTCAGCCGATGGGCGTGCGTCGCCGTCGTCATCTGATGCTGGAGGGCCGCACCGTTGTGAACATTGAGGACGAGGTCTTCGACGAGGCCATGCTGGAGGACTCGGACGCCCTGCACGGCGAGGGCGCGCTGCTGGCTGCGCTGAATAAGAAGCGTACCGGCCGCATGGGCGATATCGTGGCGACCATTCAGGCCGAGCAGGATGCAATCATCCGCTCGGAGCTGCCGGGCGTGCGCGTGGTCCAGGGTGGTCCCGGTACCGGTAAGACCGCGGTGGCTCTGCACCGCGCGGCCTATCTGCTGTACACAAATCGTGAGCGCCTGTCGAAGGCGGGTGTGCTCGTGGTGGGCCCCTCGAATTCTTTCATGTGGTACATCGAGCGTGTGTTGCCTTCGCTGGGCGAAACCGGCGTGGTGATGGCTTCGCTGGCGACCCTGTACCCGGGCCTGCGCGCCGTGCCCGAGGAAGACCGCGCGGTGGCCGCCCTTAAGGGCGATTTGCGTATGGTCAAGGTCATCAAGCGCGCCGTGGCGGACCGTCAGAAGGTTCCCGCACGGGCGCAGCTTCTGAACGTTGAGGGAACGGACGTCGAGCTGACCCCCGAGATGGTGCGTTCGGCTCGTTCCCGCGCTCGCTCGACCGGTAAGCCGCACAACGAGGCCCGCGAAACCTTCGTGAAAATTCTGTTGAAGGAGCTGACCGCGAAGCTGGATGATCAGCTGAACCGTGCGGCGGGTCGTGTGGTGGAGCGTCCGTATCTGCAGGATGATGTGCGCGCCTCCATGGACGTGCGTCGCGCCCTAAACCTGGCATGGATGCCGCTCTCGCCCGAGACCCTGTTGCGCTCGCTGTATTCGAAGCCGCACTACCTGGAGTCGGCTACCCGTAGTCTGTCGAAGGCGGAGCGAGAGCTTCTGGCTCGTCCTGCGGATGCTCCCTTTACCGAGGCCGATGTCCCCCTGCTGGATGAGGCCGCGGAGCTGCTGGGCGATTTCTTGAAGGTGACGGGTGCCGCTGCGGCGGCGCGTGCGGCGGCCGAGCATCGCGCGAACCTTGAGAACGCGACGAAGGCTTTGGAGAACGTACATCAGTCCCTGGAGGATATTGGCGCCGATGGCGTGATTACCCCCGAGCAGATTGCGATGATGAACGAGGTGCGTGGCGAGCGGATGACCGCGGCGGCCGCGGCTTCGTCCGATCGCACCTGGGCGTACGGTCATGTGGTGGTGGATGAGGCGCAGGAGCTCTCGCCGATGCAGTGGCGTCTGTTGATGCGACGCTGCCCCATGAAGTCCTTCACGATTGTGGGCGATATTGCGCAGGCTTCGTCGCCGGCGGCGGCTTCGTCGTGGGCGCAGGCCCTGGAACCGTTCGTGGGGGAGCGTTTCACCCTGGACGAGCTGACGATTAACTACCGCACTCCGGCGCAGATTGCGCAGGCGGCGGCTTCGGTGGCTCGGGCTGCCGGCTACGAGGTGTCGGCTCCTCGCGCGGTTCGTGAGGGTCAGTGGCCTCCGCTGATTCGCGAGGTTGCCCCCGATGCCGTGGTGGAGCAGACCGTGTCCGTGGTGAGCGATGAGGTTGCCCAGTCCGGCGGCGCGCTGATTGGCGTGATTTGCCCGTCGAGCCTGTACCTTGAGACGGCTCGAGCGGTGGCTCGTGCGCACGCCGACCGCACGGGTACCGCGCAGACGGCCCTGGAAAACCAGGTGCTGGTGCTGACCCCGTGGGAGGCGAAGGGCCTGGAGTTCGACGTTGTGGTGATTGTTGAACCGCAGCAGCTGATTGATGATGCGGACGGCGCGGTGGGTGACGTGTACGTGTCGATGACCCGTCCCACCCAGCGCCTGTATCTGGTGGGCTCGCGCATGCCCGCGGGCCTGTAGCCGCATCCATGCACCCGCCGCCGGGCGCTTGTTCTGAGCGTTTGTGCCGGTGCGGTGTTAGGCTTAGTACATATTTTGTTCGGACGCCTCGTGCGTCGTTACCTTGTGAATGGGAGAAGCATGTCTGCCGAGATCCTCAACGCGCAGCATAATGACGATACCTTCGAGAATATTTGGCAGGAGCTGAAGTGGCGCGGCCTGGTGCACGTGAGCACCGATGAGGCTGCCCTGGAGAAGGCGCTGAGTGAGGAGACCCTGACTTTCTACACGGGTTATGATCCGACCGCGGCTTCGCTGCACCTGGGCCACCTGGTGCAGCTGCTGGTGATGCGTCGTCTGCAGCTGGCAGGTCACAAGCCGCTGGGCCTGGTGGGTGGTTTCACCGGTCTGATTGGTGATCCGCGTCAGACGTCTGAGCGTGTGCTGAACTCTCCTGAGGTTGTTGCTGAGTGGGTGAAGTCCCTGCGTGCACAGATTGAGCGTTTCCTGTCTTTCGAGGGTGAGAACGCTGCTCGGATGGTGAATAACCTGGACTGGAGCGGTCAGATGTC
This sequence comes from Rothia sp. HMSC072E10, assembly GCF_001813965.1. Taxonomy (NCBI): domain Bacteria; kingdom Bacillati; phylum Actinomycetota; class Actinomycetes; order Micrococcales; family Micrococcaceae; genus Rothia; species Rothia sp. HMSC072E10. The sequence continues at coordinate 190,286 of NZ_KV814488.1, forward strand.
TGCTCTGCAGCTGCTGCGCGATGTTGGTAAGCACTTCCGCGTGGGCACTATGGTGAAGAAGGAGATTGTGGCGAAGCGCCTGAACTCAGACGAGGGCATTTCGTACACCGAGTTCTCGTACCAGATTCTGCAGGGCCTGGACTTCCTGGAGCTGAACCGTCGTTTCGGCTGCACTCTGCAGACCGGTGGTTCTGATCAGTGGGGCAACCTGACCAGCGGTACCGAGCTGATCCGTAAGGTCGAGGGTAAGAGCGTTCACGCTATTGGTACCCCGCTGATTACTAACTCTGACGGCACCAAGTTCGGTAAGAGCGAGGGTAACGCTATTTGGCTGAACCCGCAGATGTGCTCGCCGTACGCGTTCTACCAGTTCTGGCTGAACACCGCGGATGCGGATGTTGTGGATCGTCTGAAGGTGTTCACCTTCCTGACTCGCGCTGAGATTGCTGAGTTTGCCGAGAAGGTTGAGAAGGAACCGTTTAAGCGTGAGGCTCAGAAGACTCTGGCGTACCTGGTGACTTCGCTGGTGCACGGCACCGAGGCTACCGATCAGGCCGTGGCTGCTTCGGAGGCTCTGTTCGGCAAGGGTGATTTCGCTGCTCTGGACGAGGTAACCCTGGAATCTGTGGTTGCGGAGCTTCCTTCGGCGAAGCTGACCGAGGACCGCCTGGACCTGATTTCGGTGCTGACCGAGCTGGGCTTTGCGAAGTCTAACTCTGAGGCTCGTCGCATTCTGAAGGAGGGCGGCGCTTCGGTGAACGGCGTGAAGGTTCAGGGTGAGGACGCCACCATCTCCAAGGATGACCTGCTGCACGGTCGTTTTGCGATGGTTCGCCGTGGTAAGAAGAACCAGGGCGCGGTTGAGCTGGTCTAGTCTCTTCTGATTTTCTCTATACATAGAGGGGGAGGGGTTCTTCTCTACTGAGTAATCGGTGGGGGAGTGCCCCTCCCTTTTCTCTATACTTCTCGAGAGGTATCTCTAGAGCCCCTCCGTTAGGAGGGGTTTTATCTTCCTGTTGCCCTCTGCCTCTGGGTTTGTCTTTGTTCGCGAGGGTTTTGGGATGTTCCTGCCCTGTTTTCGGGGTCCAGAGAGGGGAATTCGCAGATTTTTAAGGTTTTTCGAAAATTTTTTGAAGATTTTTTGGCACCTTTAAAATGCTTTGACTAGGGTATTTGGTGTGTGGAGGGGTGTTTGAGACCCTTTCAAGGTCTTATTTGTGTTCTACTTCACCCGTATTCGGGTT
>NZ_KV814489.1:0-23909 GCF_001813965.1 Rothia sp. HMSC072E10
GGTCTATTCGGTCTCATGGGCTCGTTCTTGACCCTGCTAATCATCATGAAGCAGAAGGACACCGCACGAGTGTTCGTCATGATTACTGCCCCGAACATCATCTATAGCATTCTGACCCCGTCGAATATCTCCCACGCATGCCACGCGGGTGGTTTTATCGGTGGTGTGCTGTTGACACTGCTGTTTGTCCCGCTTGTGGATAAGCCCGAGTCCTCGAATCCGCCGCAACAGAGTCCGCAGCAGTGGCAAAACGGCAGGTACTGAGCCTGAAAATACGTGAAAAATCTTCGGAAAATCCGGCACAAAAATCTTTGGAGAGGCAGTGGAGAACTTTCCCAACTACGCAGGCTACGGGCAGAGCCCCACGGTCTGCGTCAACCACCCCGACCGTGTCAGCTATACCCGGTGCGGGCGCTGCAACCGCACCATCTGCGGCGAATGCCAGACGGCACAGGATGCGGGTGTAGTCTGCCCCGACTGCTACAGCGAGCTCAACGGGGGTGCATCGAGACCGAAGCGTTCCTTCATCGCCCGTCACTGGCATATTACGTACACGCTCATCCTGATTAATGTCGTGGTGTACGGCCTGCAGCTGATCATTCCGTTCCGCTGGGTACACAATCTCGGCATGATGTCTGGTCCCCGTGTTCACCACGGCGAGTACTACCGCCTCATCACGCACGGGTTTGTGCACTCGCAAACTGACCCGATGCACCTGGTGTGGAACATGATTTACCTCTTCATCTTCGGTGTGTCCCTCGAACGCATGATGGGGCGGTGGAAGTTCCTCTTTGTATATATGGCGGCTACCGTGGGTGCCGGCTGCAGTGTGTACCTCTTCACCTACTACCGTGGTGTCGTGGGCGCATCAGGCGGTGTGTACGGCCTCTACGGCGCGTTCTTCGTCCTTCTGCTTCTTCGGAAGCAGAAGGATACTGCACGCCTCTTTATTCTGCTCATGGGTATTGACGTTGTGCAGAGCCTCTTCCACCCGAATATTTCTCACGCGGGACACTTTGGCGGCTTTGTCGGTGGCGCGCTCGCGACCCTGCTGATTATTCCGTTCGTGAAGAAGCCAGATCCTTCGGAACCGCCGCAACAGGGCCTGCAGCGGTGGTTCAAGGGCCGCTATTGAGCCTGAAACCCGCGGAAATTCGCCGTAGAGAAGGGTTATCCACAGAGGTTTTCCACACTGTGCATAACTACATTCGTGTAATTCCAAGAGTGTGAGTACATGTTTAAAACCTGTGGATACAGGCCAAAACGACCGAATCACACGGTATGAATTACACCGGTGTAAGAGTTTTCCCCAGATTTCTCCACAGTTGTGGAAAACCTTAAGTACCAGGCTGTGTGTAATTACAAAAAATTCCGGCGCAAAGCGCCGGATAAAGCCAAGAGGGCCTGGAAGGATAAATCCTTCCGGGCCCTCCAACGCGTCGCGCCCCTTACGGGGCGAAGAAGCGGCGGGTGCGAGGCTAGTTCGCCTGAGCCTCCGCCTCCTCAACTTCCTCGGGAGTGAGCTCCACGCCGGTGTACAGGCGGAACTGTTCAGCAGCCTGCAGGGCAATCACTTCACCACCGTGAATAACTTCCTTGCCGGCCGCACGAGCCGCGCGAATCAACGGGGTCTCAACGGGCATCGCCACCACGTCAAAGACCACCTGAGCCTCGGCGATAGCCTCTTCGGGGTAGGACAGCTCCTCGCTCTCCTCGCCGCCGGCCATGCCAATCGGGGTCACGTTCACCAGAATCGGTGCGCGCAGGTTGCCAACCTCCGGCGCCCACGCGTACTCGTAACGCTCAGCCAGCGCCCGGCCGGTCTCCTCGTTACGCGCGATAATCATGCCCTGCGCAAAACCAGCGTCGAAGAAGGCGCCAGCCACCGCAGCCGCCATGCCGCCCGAACCGCGCAGCAGGAACGGCAGAGACGGATCCACATGGTGCGAGCGCAGCAGAGAGGCCACCGCGATCACATCAGTGTTGTACGCCTTCAGGAAGCCCTCGGTATTCACAATCGTGTTCACCGCACCAATCACCGCAGCCGAGTGATCCATATCGTCCATCAGCGGGATAACAGCCTGCTTGAAAGGCATAGACACCGAACAGCCGCGAATACCCAGTGCACGCACACCGGCGATAGCCCCCTCAATATCGGTGGTGGTCATCGCCTTGTACAGGTAATCCAGCCCGTGCTTCTCGTACAGGTAGTTGTGGAACTTGATGCCGTGATTCGACGGGCGGCCCGACAGCGAAATGCAGACGGTCGTATCACGATTCAGCGGAGGGCGACCCATTTTAGGCCTCGCTACCGGAGTCGAGGGTGTTCTCGATCAGCTTCTTTACCTTGTTGCGGCTCACCAGGTCGGCCACCACGAAGTGGGTGTCGCCGGTGTCAACCGTAGGAACGACGGCGTTGCCCTCGTTGAGCGCCTTGACGTGTTCCTCAGCCTGCGGATCCTCCCAGATGTTGACCCAGGTGGCGTAGTTGCCGAGGTCGCCCAGCTTGGCGTCCAGAGCCTCGCAGTAGGGGCAGCCGGGGCGCCAGTAAATGACGACACCGCCGTTCTTCATAACCTCGCGGGCCTGCTCCTGGCTGGACTGCTGACGTTCGAGCATAGTTCCTCCGTGTGTTGGATGCGCCGGACGGATCGTGTGAATCACGCGGGAGAGCCCGGCCCGGGCGCGCTAATACTTACCGTTTAAAGCATATCCCGGTGAGCGGAATTGAGCTTGCGGATTTTCTAAAGGGGAACTTCTGCCAGCGAATGGGAAGACGGGGCGTTAACGGCGCACGCCCCGTGCTCCAAGCCGCAGGGGCAGGAACGCGGGGCGTGCACAGGCGCGAGATATCGCGGGCGCTTGCGAGAGTGAGAGATGAGAAGGAGAGCGATACACGGCAATGAGCATGCCGCTGCTGAGTGATGCTTCGGGTGCAGCATCGATGGGAAGCACCCGAAACGAGGTGGGAACCCCACCGTTGGTGGTTGAGTGAAAACCTAAAGGGAGCGGCCCGTCTAAAGGCCGCCCGCCGGACGCGGGGCGTTCAGCCGCATCCGCACAGAAGGATTCTCCAGGGCCTTTGAACCACGCTGATGCGGAGCTCAAAACCCTGGAGAACCGTGGGATGCTTCAAGCCGCATCCCGAAATAACCGCAAAGCGCGGAAAAGAGGCTTACTTGTCGCCGAGCTTCTGAGAAACTTCGTCGATCTTGCCGTTGACGGCATCCTCAACCTTGGCAACGTGCTCGTCGCTGACAATGTCCTTGCCGGCCTTGTCGTTGATGGCTTCCTTAGCCTTGTCCAGACCGTGCTCAACGGCCTCCTTGACCTTGTCGAGGTTCTGCTCAACGGTGTTCTTGATGTTGTCGAGGCCCATGCGGGTCTCCTCTCTGCGCAATCGCGCGCTCTCATATGAGGTATATTCCGGATCCAACGGAGAACCGGAATATGATGTGCGAAAGAACCTGTTGCCTAAATCGCCCGGCGCTCGCCGCGGTGAAACTTTATGGCTTACAGACTGGCCTTCTCGATAAGTTTACCCATGTAGGAAAGCGTCAAGAGGTAGGTTTTAGCGAGGGAGGCCATTTTTTGATTGCCTCTCAAACAATCGTGGCTTATCCAGGGGTTACTGCGGGGTGGGGGAGCGGGGCGGTGAGATAAAACTCGCAGGAAACTTTCAGATAAGAGTGGTGTTCAAAACCGTTGTGTGTGCCGCACGCGACGGGCTAACGCCCGAAAGAGCGGGGTTCACCGCCCCGCGCGCATCGCAAGCTCCCCCCTCAAATCGAGGCGCGGGAAACCGTGGCGAGGGTACTCTGCGAGCATCTAGTTCACGGGAATATCGGTCATATCAGTCGCCGCCGACCAGTCGTGCGAAGCCGCAAAGCCCGCCGTCATCGGCAAAAAACGCGGGGCCGCGTAGCCGTGCACGGCGTAGCTCGTCGCCACCGCCTGGGCCGCCTCCTCCAGGCGTTCGGTCGGGATAAGTGCCATGACAGCACCCCCGAAGCCGCCACCCACAATACGCGCGCCCAGCGCCCCGTGCTCCAGGCACACGCGCACCGCCTCGTCAATCTCCGGGCGGGAAACGCACAGCTCATCGCGCATCGACACAAACGACTCCGTAAAGATGCGGCCGGCCTCCTTAAAAGCCGCCAACCCCAGATCGTCTGCGTGCTGCAGCAGGTAGCTCACGCGACCCACCAGCGTCATATCGTGGAAAGCGTGACGCACCCAGCCGCGCGGGAACGAACAGGGACGCCCCGAGTCCTCCAGGGCATCCAGCGCGCGGTTTACCGAAGAGTCCACCAGGTCGGCGCGCCACGCCTTCGCGGTACGCGCATCCATACCCTTACAGGAGAGGTCCTCCGGCAGGGCATCGCGCAGGAAACGCAGGCCCAGGGCCTCCGCACATGCCTCGGAGGCCGCGCGGCGAGCCGCAAATCCGCCGTCCGTCAGCTCGTGCGGGGTATTCGTATCAATCACCAAAAAGCTCAGACCGTGCTGGGCAATATCCACCCGCACCGGCTCAATCGAAAAGTCTCGGAAATCCACCACAAGCGCCTGCTCCGGGAAAGAACGCAGCGACGCCGTCTGATCCAGGCCGCCCGTCTGCGCACCCGCCACCTTATTCTCGGCCGTGATGCACACCTGAGCCAGGCGGGCCCGCAGCGTGTCATTATCGGCCGGGGCTGCATCCGTTTCCGAGCAGTCCGGGCGCAGGGGGCACGAAAGCTCAAGCAGTGCGAGCGCCGTCGAGCACTCCAGCGCGGCCGAGGAAGACAGGCCACCGCCCACCGGAACGCGAGAGTTGATGAGAAGATCCGCGCCGAACGCGTCGGGGAGCATGATGTCGCGCCCGCCCTCCTGATTCATCGCCCAGGCCACGCCCGCCACGTACGTGAACCAACCCTTCAAATGGCCCGGCTGGATATCGCGCACCACAACCGTGCGCTCGTCCCCCGGCATCTGCAGTGAGGAAGCACGTAGCACGCCATCGCGGCGCAGAGCACCCGCAATATACGTGCGGTAGGGCAGAGGCATAGGCAGGCACGAGCCCCCCAGAAAGTCAATGTACTCGCCCAGCAGGTTCAGACGGCCCGGTGCAGACCACACGCCGTCCGGCTCGTAGCCGTAGGCGGTAATGAACTCCTCGCGGACGCGGGCAATCTCCGCGGTGTGGCTGGGGAAGGCCGCCCACTGGGCAGTAGCGGTCATGGACATGGGGACACCTCGCTTACGCCCCGCGGGGCATACGGAATCTGTGCGTACCTCCCCGCGACGAATACGTCCGGAACACGCAACTCGGCGCAGAGGTATCCCCTCTAGACTACGGCAGAGGGGCGTTTCGGCTCGAGTCGCGGGCGGTTTGGGCGATGAACGCTCGGGCGCTAGGTGGCACAAAGGCCCCGCGCCGTAGCGGTGCGGGGCCTGCGGATAGAAGGCTGAGTGGGTCGAGTACGGAGGTTAGTCCTCCTGAGTGTACGGGGGCTGAACAACCATCATCGTGTCGATGGCCGACTGCAGATCCCGGCGGTATCGGTTAAAAGCATTTTCGATGAGCGGAATATCGCCGCTTGCCACCGCCTCCTGCGGAGAAATGAGCGGCAGCGTCTGGTATTCCTCCACCAGGCTGAGCGCGGTGTGGGTCAGCAGGCGGGCGCGGCGCAATGCCTCAGCATGGCCCATGCCCAGCGACTGAAATTCGTGAGCCATCGCCACCACCGGCTTCAGCTCCCGCGGGTGCAGAGCCAGGCTCAGGCGCACCACCTCGGGGCACTCACGGATGGGGTACAGCAGCGAGAAGAGCATGTCGCCTCGCTGAATCATGGAGGCATGCACGGCCTCTACCGTCGGCTCCGCCTCCTCGCACATCGACTTCGGGGCACGGGCCAGGATATAGTCCGCCAGCAGAATGAGTAGCTGCTGCTTATTCTTCACGTGGTAGTACAGGGCACCGGGAGCCACGTGAAGCTCTTGAGCGAGGCGGCGCATCGAAAGGTCCGCCAGACCGTAGGTCGCCAAGACCTCGTAGGCGGTATCTAGAATCTTTTCACGGGAAAGTACCACGTCTCTATTTTAGGGTGTTTGGCGCTCCGTCATTGACATCATGCACCGGCTGGAAAACAGAAAACACGTAAATTACGCGAGAGAAACGGTGTAATAATTGGTGATTCTCACGGCTCAGAAATAAACGTTTCGCGTTTTAAAAGCGACTTCGATATTAGGTGCTCCTAAGAAGTTGAATGACGCAAGACATGCCACGCTCTGGGCATAAAAATGCTCCCGGAGCCCCTAAAAACCGCCAATGCAGGCGAACCTCGCGAGCGCACCCCTGGCGCGCGGGTGTTTAATAGCCGGTATGAGCAATGCATTTTCTGAACTAATCGAGCGGGCGGGCTCCGAACAGCCCCTGACCCGCGATGAGATCCACACCCTCCTGGTGGACGGGGAGGGTCAGGACTTCGCCCTGATTGAAGCGGCCTCCATTCTGCGCCGCAACGAATTCCGCAACATGATTGCTGTCCACACCGAGAACGAGGAACTTGCCGACGCTCTAGGCACCCGCTCCATTGCCGTGGACTCCTACGACGTTCTCGACATCTCCCGCGACATTGATTCTGAGGAGCTGGCCGAGACCATTGAGCGCATTGCCGCTTCCCCCGCTATTGGCGTGACCGTACTGCTGCCGAAGAACGCTGTGCCCATGATGCTCATGCGTGTGCTGTCGATTCTGCGCCTGGCCGCCCCCTCCAAGGTGATTCACCTGCCCGAGGGTTACGACCAGTCCCTGCGCTCGCTGACTTCCCTGGCCATGCACGTGGTCAGCGCCATTACCATTACCGACGATATTGAGCAGTGGCCCATGGTCAACGAGATTCTGAAGTCTCTGCGCCACGGCGGCATTGTCATCTCTGGCACCGGTGGACGCGATGCCCTTGCAGGCTACCTACGTTACCTCTCCGACCTCGGTGTTGACCTGATGGGTCACCGCGAGGCGCGCGGCTCCGCCTGCGGCTCCGTGGGCGGCGGTTGCGGATGCGGCTCGGGCGGTTGCGGCGGTCACGAGGAGCCGGCACCTTCCTCCGGCGGCTGCGGTTGCGGCTCGGGCGGATGCGGTTCCTCCGCTGAAGCTCCGGCTGAGGTTCACGGTCACTCCCACGGTGGTGGCGGTTGCTGCGGCGGCCATGACGAACCAAAGGAAGAAAAGGGTGGCTGCTGCGGTGGCCACGACGAACCGAAGGAAGAAAAGGGTGGCTGCTGTGGCGGCCACGACGAACCAAAGGAAGAAAAGGGTGGCTGCTGCGGTGGCCACGACGAGCCCGAACCGGTCGTGGCGGAAACTCCCGCTGGCGGTTGCGGCTGCGGTGCTGGTGGATGCGGCTCTAAGTAATCCGCTAGAGGTAGCTACCCCAAGCAATATATTCCAAAAATAGAATTTTCCCCTGAATAACCTGCTGAAAAGTGAGGATATTCAGGGGAAAACTCTATATTCCACATAAAGCATTAGGCTTAGAGGTAAACAACACCACAATAAACGCTGCAGAACCCCCATATCCGAAAAGCGGAATGAGCCCCTCCGGTAGAGTAGAAAGACGTAGCCGACTAAACCTAGCCGTGCGAAAGGAAAAATACCGGACCAATGCTTTACCTCTCCGTTATCGTCATCATCCTGCTCGCGACCGTGTTCATGGTCAGCATTGGTGATCGACTCAACCTCCCTTGGCCGGTCATGATGACCCTGCTCGGCGCCGCCGCGCTCTTCATCCCCAACCGACCGGACATTACCATCGACAGCGACATCATCCTGCCGATCTTCCTTCCGCCACTGCTGTGGGCCATCGGCGTTAAATTCTCCTGGGGAACCCTACGCCGCCGCTGGAAATCGGTACTGCTCTACTCGGTTCTGCTCACCACCGTCTCCGCCCTGGCGATTGCCGGCGCAACCATGTGGTGGGTCCCCGGCATGACCATCACCGTCGCCCTTGCCGTCGGTGCCGCCGTCTCCCCGCCCGACCCCGTCGCCGTGGAAGCAGTCGCTGAGCCCGTCGGTATTCCCCGCCGCCTCATCGGCACCCTGCAGACCGAAGGTAGCTTCAACGACGCTATCGCAATCGTCCTCTTCCACGCCGCAATCCACTCCATGACCAGCGGCCACCACATCGAGCCGCTCTCGGTCGCCAAAGACTTCGTGCTCGGCTCGATCCTCGCGGTCATTATTGGTTACATCTTCGGCTGGCTCGGCGGCTACGTTCGCCAGCGCGCCCACGACGTGGTCACCAGCAACGCCGTGACCCTCGTGATCCCCTTCGGCGCCTACCTCGCTGCTGAAAGCGCGCACGCCTCCGGCGTTATTGCCGTGGTCATCGGCGCTATCCAGTTCACCAGCACCAAATACATGGCGGCACTCGAAGCGGAAGAACGCCTCTCCTCCACCTCCTTCTGGCAGATTATTGAGCTGCTCATGACCGGTGTCGCCTTCGGCCTCATCGGCCTGCAGGCAAGTAGCATCATCGCCACCGCCGACCCCTCCCGTACCGCAGGCCTCTTCGCTGACGGTGCCCTGGTCGCACTGGTCGCCATACTGGTACGCCTCATCTGGTTCACCATCGTCTGGCTGGCAGGACGCAAGAACCCCATCCACGAGGGTGCCCCCGAAAGCTTCGCCGAAGTTATCGTCATGACCTGGTCCGGCATGCGAGGCCTCGTGACCCTGATTCTTGCCCTGTCCATCCCCGTGGTCAACGGCACCGAACAGGTCCGCCAGGACGCCATCGTCATGATGCTCTCCGTACTCTTCTTCACCCTCGTGCTACCCGGCCTGACCCTGCCCATGCTCGTAAAGGTCCTTGGCGTGCGGGCCAACCATGAAGAAGAAACTGCCGTACCCGAACTGCTCAAGATCGCGCAGATCGCGGCCCTCGAGGCGCTGCAGGCAGAAGCGAAGGCAACCACCGACCCTGAGACCTACGCCCGCGTGAAGGAAATGTGCTCCGCCATTACCCGCCGCGACGAAATCAGCGAGGCACTGCCCGAAGAATACAAGCAGCACATGGAGAAGGTTAAGGGCAAGAGGAACGACTTCGTGCGCCTGCGCGACGCCGCCCTCGTCGCCGCGCAGAACGAGGTTATTTCTGCTCAGGACCGCTACGACTCCCACGACGTGACCCGCGTGGTGCGTAAGCTGGACATCCTGGCGCAGGCAGAAAGTATCCGCTCCTCCGGCATGTTCATTCTGCCCGCAATGACGGCCGGTGCCGTGGCCCTGGAACGCTACAACCTGTGGAAGCAGTATCAGGACGCCCCGAGCACCCAGAACATCCCGGTCGTGAAGAACGCGCCCGCCTCGCCTCTGCCCCCCGCGGGGGAGAGCTCCTAGCCTCTCTGGAGAAGGACGACGGCCGGTTGGTAGGTCTACCGATTCCCGCTCCGGGGTATATATGCCCTGGAGTAGGGAATAAGGAAGACTAACGCTCAACCATCACCTAAAATGGGACAGGAAGCGTTGAACACGCTGTAGCTCTCTCAAACTCACAATGCATTGAAAGTAGACATGGACTTCAAGACTCTCTCGCCCGCGTACCTGACCTCCCTTGGCGCGATTTTTTGTGGCGCGCTCTTGATCGGCTCCTCAACCCCCTGGGTTCTGTGGCTGGGATGGATTCTGCTGATTGCCGCCCTGTGCCTGAACGTTCTGGCCGTGCTGCTCTCGGTGGGTAAGGCAAAGGGTGACCCCGTTCCGGCGCTCGTGACGAACCTGGACGGACTGGAGTCCTCCGTTGAAACCCGCATCCGTGAGCGCGCCGAGCACCGCCGTGAAGAGCGCGGGCGCCGTGAGGAAGAAGACGCCCACGCCGCCGAACAGCCCTCGGAGGCTCACGAGCAGGAGGCGGAGCCGGCTCAGCCCGAAACGGCTCAGGACGAGCCTCGCGAAGAGGAACCCACGGAGTCTCAGCCGGTCGTGCAGGCCCCCGCTGGTCGCCTGGGTGTGCTGCCTTCTCGTTCCCGCGCGGCTGGCCGTGCCCCGAAGCCCCGCTCGAACGTTCGCTAGGTGGGGGTTATGAACACAAAGTTTCTGCTTTCCCCGGCGTACCTGGTCTCCATCGCGCTGCTACTCTCGGGTGCGGTGCTCTCGGGTGGTCGGTTCATGCTCATCGGGTGGATTTTGTGCATCCTTGGTGTGTGCCTGAACGCTATGACCCTGGTGGTGTTGACCAACCGCGAACAGCTCTACGCGATGGACGCTCGCGCGGCCGCCGGCACGCTGCGCCGCGGTTTCTCGGAGCGTTCGGCACCCGTGGTGCGGCGCGTTACCGCCGCCGCCGATGAGCCTGCCGAGGCTCCCGAAGCATCGGATACCCAGGTCGCAGAGGAAAGCCGCTAGACCGTTTTCGGTCGCGAGGCCGCCCAATAGCTAACGTGAAGAACCCCCTCAAACCTTTGGTTCGAGGGGGTTCTTCATATCCTAGGGCGGGTAGTATTGGCGGCTAGGCCCGCGCGTCGAGCCTCTGCGCCGCGTACTCGGCGTACTCCTGCACGTGGGCGCGCGCCTGCTCGGTCAGCGCCTTATTTTCGTTCAGGATGCGCTCGGACTGCGCCGCCATGAGTTCCAGGTACTGGCGGTCGCGGGTCTTCTTCCACGCGGTGCGTGCCGCCTCCAGCTCCGCGAAATCCCTGAGAGCCTGCCGTTGCATCGTGTAGCGCACCCACATGAGCACCAGAATCAGCAGTAACGGGATGATGCATGCCCAGCTCTGCCAGAGTCCATAGAGCGCCGCCGCAATGGCACCCAAAACAATTAGCACCGGGGAAATGGAAACGATGGGGGAGTCCGGGCGGTTCTTCTGGTTCTTCACGAGTGATTCACGCGCCATGGCGCGGAAGGTATCGGTAAAGCTGGAGGGGTCGTAGGACTGAGCAGGCTCGGCCTGCTGGCTCTTCCGGGACTGATTCTTGCCGGACTGGTTCTTACCGGGCTGAGAAGCGGACGGGCACATAGAAACCTCACGGGGTACATGGGGAGTATCGGGAAAGCGGGTGTTTCACGTGAAACGGGGGAGTGGGCGGCGAGCACACGCAAGAGAAAGCAGCAGGATAGACGCAGCACCCACCCAGACGCCGCCTGAGAATCGTGGCTACAGAACCCTCTAGAGCGAAGCCTCAATGAACTCGTACGCCTTATCCACGCAATCGGTGGTGACGGCCTTGACTTCGTCGGGGGAGTAGCTGAACGACGCCGAACGGTCAGCGTAGCGGTGCATGTCGATATCGTTCCACGAGTCACCAATCGTGTGCACCTCATAGGAGCTACCCGGATGCTCCGACTGCAGGTACTCCACCAGATGCTGCAGACCGGTGCCCTTCGTGCAGGCGGGCGGCACGATATCCAGGAAATCCTGGTTCTTGTGGCAGTCCACCGAGTTGCCAAAACGCTCCAGAATCCAGGTGTACGCCGCCTCGCGGACCTGCGCATCCGGAATCCACAGGGGCACACCCACGTACTCGTGGTTCTGCAGGTCATTAGCCGCCAGGGGAGTGAACTCCGGCAGAATATTCGTCGAGGAGCCCACCCGGTCGCACAGGCTGTAATCGTTATCCAGAGTGGTCGCGAACAGGGCCACGCCGTCCACGGTGCTGAAATGCTCGTAGCACGCCTGCACAACACTCACCGGAAGAGGCTGATGGTAGATCACCCGGTACTCCCGGTCGGTAATCACCGCACCCGTGTACAGCACGTGATAGTCGAAGCGGATGGCGGTCGGGTTCAACGCCAGCTGAGTAGCAAAAATGCTCTTGCCCGTGCACGAGACCGCCAGGTTACCCTCCGCCTGCCAGCGGGCAATCGCCCGCTCATTGGCAGGCTCCACGGCTCGGTTAAACAGGATCGTGCCGTCCAAATCGAAAGCCATCAACTTGGTCATAAAAACTCCTTCACGGAAGGGCTACGTTGCCGCGAACTGCGCGCCGCAACCCATAAAAAACGGGGTGCGGCCGGTACTTTTAAGTGTACCGACCGCACCCCCGCCACTTGAGATATAGCCCCTGAATCTCACGCTCTCATAGAAGGGTGAAAGGGGTCATCCCTCAGATTTTTAGAGGGCCAGGAATCCCAGGTAGGAACCGAGGATGCCCACGCCGAAGAGGGCGAAAATCAACCAGATGGCGTTAATCTTCTTCTTCAGAAGCCACATGCACAGGAAGCACAGACCCAGCGAGGCCAGGCCCGGCAGCAGATCGTTCAGCACGGACTGGACGGTCACATTTACCGTCTCGCCCGCCTGGTTTGTGTAGCTAGTCAGCGGCAACGGAATGTTCACGCTCGTCCAGCGGTACACCAGAGCACCCATCACGAACAGGCCCATCACGGAGGCGCCCTGAGTAATCTTCTGCAGGGTGTTGCCGCCCGCCTCGGTCACAATCTGGGTGCCCTTCTCGTAGCCGTACTTGAAGCCGTACCAGCGGGTTGCCCAACGAATTGCGGTCATGCCGAAGAAGAACAGCAGCGGGCCCAGAATATTGCCGGTCACCGCCAGGGATGCGCCCAGAGCCGCCAGCACAATACGTGCGGTACCCCAGAAAATCGGGTCGCCCACACCGGCCAGTGGGCCCATCAGGCCCACCTTAACGTTGGTGATGGCGGCTTCGTCGATGTCCTTACCGGCTGCCTTCTCACGCTCCATCGCAGCGGTCACACCCATAATCGAGGATGCAACCCACGGCTGGGTGTTGAAGAACTCCAGGTGGCGGGTCAGCGCCTCCGCCTGGTCTTCTTTCTTGGTGTAGAAGCGCTTAATGGCCGGAATCATGGAAACCGCGAAACCGATGGACTGCATGCGTTCGAAGTTGAACGAACCGAGCAGGAAAGTGGAGCGGATGTAGGTGTCGACCTTATCGCGCTGGGTGAGCTCGGGAACTTCAACGAGCTCGACGTTCTTGTTTTCAGTCATGGTGATGCTCCTTATTCGAGCTCGTTGTCGAGGTCATTGGCGGCGGCCGGTGCTACGGCGGGTGCCTCACTCTTATGGAAGAGCGGGTTCAGCTGCGTGTACAGCAGGCCCAGGCAGGCGCCGACCAGGCCGATAGCAACCAGGTTGAACTGTGCCGGGGTGGACAGCGCCACGAGGACGTCCTTTGAGCTTCCGCCGGGTAGCGGCACAATCGACTGGGTTGCCGGGATAGCGGCGGCGGCGATGAAGCCGAGGAAGAAGAAGGGCATGAGGGCCTTCGAACGCATCATGTTGATGACCATTGCGAAACCGACCACGGTGATCATGCCGCCGGCGATGCGCAGGCCAACGGTCACCTCGGCGGGAATCATGTTCAGCAGGCGGGTCAGCTCGTCGGAGCTGATTAGCGCCACAATGGCGGTCGGGATGGCCACGCGCAGACCCTGCAGGGCCATACCGCTGAGGTGCATCAGCTCGATACCGCGGAAGTTAGCCGTCTTGGCGAAATTATCGGCCTGGTGCTGGAAGAACACCGTAATGGTACGAACGAAGATGGTCAGAACCTGTCCGGCTGCGGCCAGCGGCACGGCGATGGCGATACCGGTGTCGATGTTCTGGTGGCCCTGAATCACGACAAGGGCGGAGATGGTGGAGGCCAGAGCCGAGTCGGGAGCCATAGCCGCACCGACGTTCATCCAGCCCAGTGCGATGAGCTCCAGGAAACCACCGAGTATGATGCCGGTAGTGAGGTCACCCAGTGCGAAACCCATCAGGGTACAAGCGACCAGGGGGCGGTGGAACTGGCGTTCGTCCACCACGGATGCGACACCCGCGATGAACGCCACGAGAACAACGAGAATAAACGTGAGGGCGGTCATGCGTCCAGGCCTTTCTGCTTGAGGATCTTTGCCAGGTCAACCGGGGAGTGGTTGGGTAGCTGTTGCACGGTCAGCTTCACACCGCGCTTGAGAAGCTCGCGGTATGCCTCGAGGTGCTCCTCGGAGGCGTACACGGCGTCGGAGAGCTGTACCATGCCGGTCTTGAAGGTGACGCCACCAACGTTCACTTCGTTGATCTTGACGCCTTCGTCGAGCAGTCGCACCACGTCGACGGGGGATTCCACGACGAACATGGTCTTCATGCCGGTGTACTTGGGGTTGTTGTATACGCGGCCAGCCTTGGCGATGTCCAGGACGTTGGTCTTCACACTAGTCGGTGCGACCTGCAGCAGCAGGGACTTGCGTAGCTTATCGTGGGCCGCGTTATCGGAGGCCGCGATGAAGGTCTGCGGCGCGATGAACGGAACCCAGGTGCCCGCCACCTGGCCGTGAATCAGGCGGGAATCGATGCGGGTGAAGACGGCGTCCATGGTGCCGCCGGGAACCTGCTGAGCAGCCGGAACCTCGACCGCCTTGGTCTCTGCGGGCTTCGCCTCGGCGGGCTTGGCGGCCGCAGGCTGGTTCGCATCCTGGAAGGAGCGAATACCCTTGGTGCCGGCCTTGTGCGCCTTAGTGACCAGGGACTTGAGGGTTGCGCTCTTGCGTCCGGCGGCGGAAATAACCTCGATGAGCATCGGTACGTTGACGCCGGAGACGACATCCACGCCCTCGCGGGTGGCCGCGAACTGCGCACCGGCGTTGTAGGGGCTGCCACCGAAGAGGTCAACGAGCAGCAGGGTTTCTTCTGCCTCGGACGCCTCAACGATGCGGGTGTACTCTTCGACGAGATCTTCGGGGCCCTGGCCCGGCAGGAAGGTGACCGGGTGGACGTTTTCGAAGTTACCGAGGATCATGCCGGCGGTCTTCAGCAGAGCCGGAGCCGACTCGCCGTGTGCCGCCACAATGATGGTGACCATAATGGTCCTCTCGTATGCGTATTGGGTGTGTGTTATGAACCCCGTTCAGGGCCCTGTAACCCTCGTATGGTAGCATTTTCGGTTTTTGTTTTATGGGGTTTTTTCAAGGATGCGCACTTTAGGTTTCCGTGACGTTTTTGTCGGTGTTGGAATATGGGTTTCCGGGCTCCAAAACGCTTATTTTTAGGGCGTTCGAAAATCTCGAGAAGAAAAGCTTGAAGTGCTCGGAGGATAGTGAGAAGAAGCGCTATTCCGCCCCCAAAATAGAAATATTGATGTTTTAAAGGTGAGTTGCTGGATGAATCTGTCGCACGTTTGACATAAAATATCGGAAATCCAAGAAAGCGGAAAAATATTTACAAGGAAAATACCTCGCAGGGGAGGCTGTAATAGTAAAACGTGTGGGATTTAGAAAAACCCAACATTTTTCTGTGGTCTGTCCACGGAATGGTATTTCTGGGGCGCCCCGATTGAAATCGCCACTTTTAAAAATTACTCGACGCGCTAAAGCGCGATGAAGGCACCTGCCAACATGTATCCTCGTAATCCTGAATATTCACGAATACAATAAACCGCCTTTAACGGCCACACCCCGGCCGGTGCCGACCGCTACTCCTTGATACCCCACATTTCGCGAGCCAGGCGGGCAATATGAATCGTCAGATAGGTCAGCTCGTCCCGAGTCAGCGAGTGATTCAGCTGCATCTGCAACACCAGCAGAACCTTCTGCGCGCAGGCGAAGGCGCGGGGCGCATCCGCACGCAGAGCGGCCAAAAGGCTCGGCTGCGAGACACCATCAATTTCCTGGGGCTCACCCTCTCGACTAGCGCGCACGAAGAGGTAGCGCAGGTGCGTGATAAAGCGGGTCGCGCTCACGGAATCCGGGTCAAGTGTGCGCTCGTAGCTGGCCTCAATAATCTCGAAAACCTGCGCGAACACCTCCGTCATGCGGAAGGCCTGCGACATATCCGCCGTCGCAAATTGCGCGTTGACCAGGTGCAACGCCAGCGGAATGGCCTCGCCGGGATCCATCTGAACCTGCAGGCGCTCGCGCACCGCGGCAATCACCGAACGGCCGTACTCCACCTCGCGCGGGTACAGGAGCGTCACCTCGGGAGCGAGCGGGTAGTCCACGCGCACCCCCTCGCGGGCACGCATCACCGCGTAGTGCAGGTGATCAGCCAGGGGAATGATGAAAGAATTCGAGAGCTCCAGCACCCCGTCAGCACGCACGCGTGATTCCAGACCCGTGGCGATGGACAGAATCTCGGCGGGGATCTCGGAAAGGGTCAGGCTGAGGCGCTCGCCCGACATGCCCTGCTCGGGCACAAAGGTCTGTTCGACCGCGGCAGGATCAATCATCTGCCCCTTGCGCTTGCCAAAGGCGATGCCACGGCCAATTACCACGGCCTCCTGACCGAGGTGATTCACGGTGAGGGCGACATTGTTGTTGTAAATGCGGCTGATGCGCATGCGCCCTCCTCTGCGGTGATGCGACGGTCGTGCGGTGGTCGGTTATCGGTGCGTAACGCCCGGAAAAAGAGCTGGTGGCGGCACCGCAAAAAGCGATTGAGCGTCACCTAATCTAGTACAAATTTTACAGAAGAGACCGGCCGACTGAAGGGGGTACGGACTGGCCCGAAGAGAAATCCCTGCAATCTGTGTATCAGCTGTGATCGGCACATGCGTTCCATATGTTTGCCGCGAAAATATTCGTTCGGCACGCCCGAGTGAGATTCCTCGCGGTACCCTAGACCTATGAGCAGTAAAGCAACCGAAATCGCAAAGAACCTTCCCGCCCTGGAGCACCCGGATGGTAGCCCCATCCGGGCCCTCGTCGTCGATGACGAGGAGATGCTGAAAGAACTCGTCAGCATGGCTCTGAAGATGATTGGCTGGGAAGTGCAATCCGCCGGCGACGGCCCCTCCGCGCTGAACATTGCCCGCGACTGGCGACCCGATGTGCTGGTGCTGGATATCATGATGCCCGGCTTCGACGGTTTGGAGCTGCTCAACCGCATCCGCAAGTTCTACCCCGAGGTGCCCTGCCTGTTCCTGACCGCTAAGGATTCGGTGGATAACCGTATCGAGGGCCTGGCCGCCGGCGCCGATGACTACGTGACCAAGCCCTTCTCCATGGAGGAGGTCATGATTCGACTGCATCGCCTGGTGCAGCGTTCCGGCGTGGCCGCCATCGATGACGCCGAGCTGGTGGTGGGCGACCTGGTGCTGAACCAGGACACCCGCGAGGTCACCCGCGGCGGTGAGCAGATTAACCTCACCGCAACCCAGTTCGACCTGCTGCGCTACCTCATGGAAAACGCGAAGCGCGTGGTCTCCAAGAGCCAGATTCTGGATAACGTCTGGAACTACGATTTTGGCGGCCAGGCCAATATTGTCGAGCTGTACATTTCGTACCTGCGTAAGAAGATTGACGTCGGCCGCGAACCGATGATTCACACGGTGCGCGGTGCCGGTTACGTGCTGCGTCCGACACTGTAATTCAACGTCGTTTTTCAACGTCTCGGAACGGGTAGGTGCTATCCGTTCCGCACTATCTGCTCAGGTGGCGCGGTTGTTCCGGAGTATGCGAGTATTCCCGGAAATGCCGCGCCACAGTGGTTGTATTCCGTATTTAGAATGTAGAAAGAAAGGTGTTTATGAGCGCCTACACGCCCGGTGATTCCGGCTCCCCCGATGCCGAGCCCACCCGTCGCCTCCGCACCGGTGACACCCGTGATGGCCGCACCGGTCTAGGGCGCATAGCCTCGATGAAACACCTCTACATTCGCTTCCGCGCGGCTTGGCGGAGCATGAAGAACCCCGACGCCTCCCCCGAGGAAATGGGGTACGTGCCGCACCTGCGTTCGCGCCTCATCGCGATCCTGGTGATGGCGCTCGGCGTGGCCTGCCTCATCATTGGTCTGTCCACCTACGTCACCCTGCAGAACTCCCTCTATCAGCAGGCTGAAAGCAACCTCAAGGAAACCAGCCACCGCGTGGTGCAGCCCACCTCGCGCAATGGTAAGCAGGAAGAAGTGGACTGCGACGACCTGAAGAAGGATAAGTCCATTTTCGCGCCCGGTCAGGCCTCGGGAACCCTCATCACCTGTGTGGACTCCGAGGGGTCGGTCGAGATCGCCAGCAAGCTGGGCAGTGACGGTACCATTCAGAGCCTCTCCGCCAACGCCAGGTAACCCTTGGAACCCTGGCCCTGAACTCCACTAAGAGCGAAGAGCGTGAGGTCAAGCTGGAGGCGGGCACCTACCTCATTCGGATTACCCCGAAGGCAAGCAGCGATTCCGACGCGCAGGTGGTTGGCATCCCCCTCCATAACGTGCAGCAGACCCTCACCATCTTTGTGATCGTCGTGTCCATCGGGTCAATCGCCGTGATGGTGGGTGCGGGCGTAGCCGGATCCTACATTATTCGCCGCACCATGAAGCCGCTCGAGCGCGTCTCCGCGGTGGCGACGGATGTGGCGCACCTGGATCTTGAGGAACACACGATTTCATCGGCCGTGCGCGTGGAGCCCCGCGATTCTGACCCTCGCACCGAGGTTGGCGCGGTGGGCTACGCCCTCAACCAGCTGTTGGATAACGTGAACTCGGCGCTGGAGGTGCGCGAGAGAACCGAACATCAGATTCGTGCCTTCATTGCGGACGCCTCGCACGAGCTCCGCACGCCGCTGGCGGCCATTAAGGGATACTCCGACATGCTGCGCTGGACCGAACCGCTCAGCGACTCCGGGCAGTCCTCGCTCGCCCGCATCGACTCGCAGACCGAGCGCATGTCTCGCCTCGTGGAGGACTTGCTGACCCTCGCGCGCCTGGATGAGGGGCGCGAACCCAAGCTGGAAACCGTGGACCTGACTGAATTGCTCGTCGAATGTACCTCGGATATGCAGGCGGCCGCCCGCACCCACGTGTGGCACCTGGATGTGCCCCACGAGCCCGTCGAGGTGGTTGCGGACCGCTCGCAGATGCAGCGCGTCATCCTGAATCTGCTCTCGAACGCGCGCAAGCACACGGATGAGGGGACGCGTGTGATTGCGGGGCTTTCTGTGGACCACACCCGCCGTGAGGCGGTGATTTCGGTGGTTGATAACGGCCCGGGTATTGCCCCGGACTTCCTGCCGAAAATTTTTGACCGCTTTACGCGTGCGGATAAGGCGCGCTCCGGCTCGGACGGTACGACCGGCCTGGGGCTGGCTATCGTGCAGGCTATCGTGCAGGCGCATGGTGGCTCAATTCAGGTGCAGAGCCAGCCCGGACACACCGTCTTTACGGTGCGATTGCCGCTGGAATCCGCCGAATCGTAGGGTGCGGCGGGGTCGGGGCGGTAAATCCCGAATGAACATTGCCGTGTAAAGTTTCAAGCTACACCTGAGAGTTATTTCATCCAGTGCAGATATGTGGTGAATCTAACCCGCTTATTATTTGCTGGCAGTGCAAATTGCACGTATTGTGAAACTATGGCAAAACTCGTTGAATCCCCCGCAAACATTGCAGATAAGCGCTCTGCCCGCAAGGCGGAGAATCGCATCGCAATTGTCGAAGCTGCAGAATCCCTCATTCTTGAAGGCGGCTACGGCGCGCTGAACGCCGAAGCGCTCGCCGAACGCGCCGGCGTCTCCCGCCGCACCATCTTTAACCATTTCGCGTCCGTCGACGACGTGTTGGTTACCCGCCTGAACCAGTACTTCAACCGCATCTTTGAAGAGAGCGACTTCACCGTCTCCGGACAGAACCCCAGCATGGAGACCGAGATGCTCTCCATCGCCCACAACGTTTTCATGAGCAGCACCCTGGAGGAGTACATCGCTCCCTTCGCCCAGCTGCTCTACGCGCTCGAGATGGACAGCCCCGCAAAGTTCGAGGAGTACTCCCACGTCATCCTTGAGCGCACCTACGACATCTTCCTGGAGAAGTACCTCGAGGCCTACCCCGACCTGCCCTACCTGCGCGTCGCCGTGTTCGCCTCGAACCTCTCCGAAACCATCGGTGAGGGCGTGTACTACTACCTCACCCGCGCTGAAGAAGTGACGGCCAAGGCCGCGGCAGAAGCACCCGAAGGCACCCACCCTGAAACGCTCGCTATCGAAGCGATGCGCCAGTGCGTTCTCGAGGCCCTCGACTACCTGGGTCGCCTGGTCCAGGGCGAATTTGCAGCCTAAAAACGTAAAACACTAGTAGACGGATACTCCCGTTCCGGGGTCTTCCGACAGGTGGCCACACGGCACCTAACGGGGGCATCTGGAGCGGGAGTACGCGTCTGTTTTGTCTCTACAGCTGACCTTCCTGACGATGCATTCGCAAGACCTGGAAGTCGCACGCCGCGACCCGCTTATTCACCGATCCTTCTACCCCACCTCAAGGAATTTATCATGGCTACATGGCTCTACCGCATCGGTGAAGCTGCCGCCCGCCGAGCGTGGGCCGTTATCCTCACTTGGGCGCTTGTCATCGCGGGTGTAGCCGGCGCCTACACCGCGTTCCACGGCAAGCTCAGTAACACCTTCACCATGCCCGGAACGCAGACCCAGCAGCTCTCCGACGAGCTCGCCCAGCGCTTCCCGAGTGCCAACCGCGGCTCCGGGCAGATCATCCTCACTACGGGCGACGGCACCGCCCTCACCGAGGAACAGAAGCAGGCGTTCTCCACCGCGCTGAACAAGCTCACCGGCGAGGTTTCTTCCGTGGATGCGGTCACCGACCCGTTCACCACCACCTCCAAGCTTGCCGAGGCAAAAACCCAGCTCGACGAGGCGCACGCCAAGATTGACGCCGCCCCCGCCCAAATTGAGGACGGTAAAAAGCAGCTGAGTGCCGCCGCATCCCAGATTGAAGAGGGCACCAAGCAGATTGCCGAGAACGAGAAGAAGCTCGACGACTCGCAGGCGCAGATTACCTCGGGGCAGGAGCAGCTAGCCTCCGCACAGAAGCAGCTGGACGATGCCCAGGCGCAGCTGAAGAACGGCTACGCTCAGGCTGAGGCAGCGGGCTCACCCGCCGAGATGATGGAACAGCTGAACGCTCAGCAGGCGCAGCTGACCGCGCAGCAGAACGCCCTCAACCAGCAGCGTGAAACACTGACTGAAAGCCAGAAGCAGGTCGATGCGGGTCGCTCGGAAATCGCCTCCAAGAAGGAGGAACTGGCCGAGGGCCAGAAGAAGCTGGACGAACAGCGCACTCAGTTGCAGAAGACCGAGAGCGAGCTGCCCGCCCAGCGTGAGCAGCTGGAGCGCCAGCAGAAGCTGTACGACTTCGCCTCCGGCTACCGGATGATCTCTGAGGATCAGTCCACGGCGATTGCGACCGTCTCGTTTAAGAAGAAGATTTACGAGGTGCCTTCCGCCGACCTGCAGAAGGTCATGTCCGATATCGAGTCAGCGGACCTGCACGGGGCGACCGTCCACTTCGACGCGAACCTGAGCGAATCTGCGCTCGGCAGTGGCTCGCACACCGGTGAGGTTGCGGGTATGGCCATCGCCTTCATCGTGCTCATGGTCATGCTCGGCACCCTCGTGGCTGCCGGCCTGCCGATTCTGATGTCTCTGGTGGGCGTGGTGGTGGGTGTGCTCGGCACGCTCTCCTTCTCCTCCCTCGTTCAGATGAGCTCCACCGCCTACACCCTGGGCCTGATGCTCGGCCTGGCGGTCGGCATCGACTATTCCCTGTTTATCCTGAACCGCTACCGCACGAACCTGCTGGAGGGCATGCCGAAGAACCAGGCGATTGCCCTGGCGAACGGTACGAGCGGCAACGCCGTGATTTTTGCGGCGAGCACCGTGATTATTGCGCTGGTGGCGCTGAACGTGACCGGTATTCCCTTCCTGGGCGTGATGGGTAACGCCGCCGCGTTCTGCGTGGTCGTTGCCGCCCTGATTGCGGTGACTCTTACCCCTGCGGTGCTGTCCGTGGCGGGCACCAAGATTATGCCGAAGAAGCTGTGGGCTTCCATCGATACCCCGCAGAAGATTGCGGAACGCCGCGCGCAGGATGCCGAACGCATCGAGAAGCCCAATGGCTGGCTGCGCCTCGTGTTGGCTCGTCCGCTGCTGACCCTGGTGGTCGGTACTGTGGCGCTGCTGGCGGTTGCCGCCCCCATGTCTCAGATGCGCCTGGGCCTGCCGGATGCCTCGAACTACCCCTCCGATAGCGCCGCGTACAAGTCGTACGCGCTGGTCAAGGACAAGTTCGGTGAGGGTATGAGCGCCCCGCTGGTTGCGGTCGCGCACACCCCCGCGAACATGAGCGAGGAGCAGGCTCAGCAGGCGCAGATTGATATCGCGTCTGCGGTGAAGGAGCGCGGTGGCGCGAACGTGCAGGCTGTGGTTCCCGGCGGCATGACCGATGATCGTACCCTCATGATTTTCCAGGTGATTCCTGCCCACAGTGCAAGCTCCGTGGAGACCGAAGAGCTCGTCCACAAGCTGCGCGCCGTGACCGTGCCGGTGCAGGGCTCCGAGGTGTCTCTCGGTGTTGCGGGCCAGACCAGCGGCAATATTGACGTCTCCGAGGTGCTCGCCCAGAAGCTACCCCTGTACCTGGGTGTGGTGATGGGCCTGTCCTTCCTGGTGCTGATCCTGGTGTTCCGCTCGATTCTGGTTCCGCTGGTTGCCTCGATGGGCTTCCTCTTCTCGGTGCTGGCAAGCTTCGGTGCCGTGGTGTCGATTTACCAGCTGGGCTTCATGAGTTCCCTCTTCGGGGTGGACCACCCGGGCCCGGTGCTGTCCTTCCTGCCGACCCTGCTCATCGGTATTCTCTTCGGCCTTGCCATGGATTACCAGATGTTCCTGGTGACCGGCATGCGTGAAGCATACGTGCACGGTAAGGACGCGGCGACCGCCATTGTGAGTGGCTATAACCACGCGGTGCGCGTGGTGGTGGCTGCCGCGATCATCATGATTTCGGTGTTTGGCGGCTTCATCTTCGCTGAATCGACCATGATTCGCCCGATGGGCTTCGGCCTGGCGTTCGGTGTGCTGGTGGATGCGTTCATCGTGCGCATGACGCTGACCCCGGCGATTATGGCTCTGCTTGGCGATAAGGCGTGGTGGATGCCGAAGTGGCTGGACCGCCTCACCCCGAATATGGACGTTGAGGGCGCCGCACTGAGTGAGAAGATTCAGCACGAGCGAGAGTCTGCCGGTGCAGGCTCGGACAACAAACTCAGGTGACAAGCTCGAGTAGCCGCTAAAGTATTAGTATGCGTTTGCGCACCACGGCGCACACTGAAGACTAATACGACTCGAAAGGGGTAGGTACACGGTGATGAGGAACCGCGCGAGTATCCGGCAGAGGATAGGGGCCGTTCTAAACCGTGTACCTGCCCCTTTTCTTGTCTTTTTGGGCGGCGGCCTGGGTGCACTGTGCCGCGTGCACACCCCAGGTGGCGTACTGGTGGCGAATCTTCTGGGCTCGTTCACCATGGGTTTGCTGACGGTTCTATGGAACGCGTACGCGGCGCGCAATGGTGAGGATCGAATTCACTCCTTCCGCCTGCTCTTTGGTGCCGGAATGATGGGTGGCTACACGACCTATTCGTCTATTGCCGCGGTCATGGCGCAGACGATTTTTCTGCCGTATACGGTGCACGGCGGGTACATGGTACTGGCGATTCTGGTGCTGCTGGTGGGTGGCCTGGCGGCCGCGGCCTCCGGCATGCTCGTGGGCCGCATGCTGGCCACGAGGCTGGTGCACGTCTCACCCAGCGAGGAGCCGGGGACCGAACACGAGGAGGGCCGCTAATGTTTTTCTCCCTGATGATTTTTCTCTGCGGCGGTCTGGGAGCGATGACCCGCTTCTTCCTGGATAAGGCGATGTCTCCTCGCCTGCGCACGGAGTCCTCGATTATTAGCCCGGTGTTCGTCATTAACCTGGTGGGTTCATTCCTGTACGGCCTGCTGATTATGCCGGTGTCGAATCCGCGTGCGCTGGGCGTGCACTACAACGCTACGGATCAGGTGGCGTTCTGGTGCACGGTGATTACGACCGGCATGCTGGGTGGTTTTACGACCTTCTCGACCGCCATGGTGGAGGCATTGACGGCTCGCTCCGAGGGGAAGACCGTCAAGTTCCTGATGCTGTGGCTGGTGCAGG
>NZ_KV814489.1:24009-37156 GCF_001813965.1 Rothia sp. HMSC072E10
TTTGGGTGCCGTGGTGGCCGCGATTGTGGGCGCCTGGCTGTTTAGCCTGATTTTTGGGCGCTATATCGCGCCGGTGTTCCCTCCGGATGTTCTGTACTGATGCGCTGAGTCGTTAGACGGTTTAACAGTGAACGGCTACCGCACAGCTTTTTCACAGTTTTACTAAGGGTGACCCATAGAGCCGTCTTTTACACTGGTGGTGAACGATATGCGACGGGCACGAACAGAAGCCCGCTATATACCACCTAAAATATATGAATGAACAGATATATATGCGGGTGGAGTGCATATATTTCAATCTCACGACGCTAGGGACACACGGCATGCAGGAACTACTGAATAAGCACATGATAGGCACCTTCGCCCTTGAAATTGCGGTGCTCACAATCGCTCTGACCCTCATCGGGTTTGTGGCGATGCGCCTGCGCGCCAAGAAGACGGGACGAGCGCATCACGCAAAACAGTACGTGATAACGGCCCTGTTCGCGCTGTTCCTATCCTCGATTCTTTCGCTGACGCTCACCCCAATCGGTAGCGCAAATAGCGTCACAAACCCCGAGCTGTACTACCCGCGCTTCTACGTTGGCTGGAGCTGGCAGCAGGCCTGGAACCTGACCGAAGGCATGGGTCTGCGCCGCTTCGCGACGACCGTGTACGCACAGCTCTTCTTCAACATCGCGATGTTCATTCCGCTGGGCTTCTTCACCGCGGGCTGCCTGCGCTGGGGACTACGCGCCACGGCTCTGAGCGGCTTCGCGCTGTCGACCTTCATTGAGCTGAGCCAGCTGACCGGTAACTGGGGCCTGGCAGGCTTCACCTACCGCACCTTCGACGTGGACGATATCGTGAACAACACCACCGGTGCGGTCCTTGGTGCGGTCTGCATCTGGACGGTGCGCGCAATTCAGAAGCACCGCGCGGCTAAGCACGAGAGGGTACTGGAGATGGCATCCGCCGCGGCGTAGCATCCTCCCGGATTGCCAGACGTTTTCATAACATGATTGATATAATTCATGTTATGAAAACATCTGCTCCTAGCCTCCTTCCCATCTTGCGTAGTGACCTGCAGGGTGAAGTGATGGCATTGCTGTTCTCTCACCCTGAGCAGCAATACACGGTGTCACAGATTGCTGATGCGACACGTGCATCATTGCCGACTGTTTCCCGAGAAGTGAATCGTCTAAATCAATCTGGTCTGGTGACTGTCCAGAATGTTGGCAAGGCCCGCATGGTGCAAGCTAAGGTTGATAATCCGGTGGGCCAGGCGATGCGTCAGTTGATTCTGGTAACTTATGGTCCTGTTCCGGTGCTCCGGGATACTTTGCAGGGTGTTTCCAATATTGAGGGTGCCGCTATTTATGGCTCGTGGGCTAGCCGTCGTTCTGGGGTGGCCGGGCACGTGCCGAACGATATTGATGTACTGGTTGTTGGTTCCCCTTCGCGTCAGAAGCTATATGAGGCTATCGATGATGCTGAGCAGAAGCTTGGCTATGAGGTGAATGTGAAGCGGCTATCTCCTGAGGCTTGGAACTCGCAGGATGGCTTCGTGCAGACTGTGCGGTCGCGTCCTATGGAGGTTCTCTTTGGGCAGCTGGAGGTGAACGATGTCGACGCTGAAGCCTAAGCTAGGACCTTTCTAGACTGTATTTCTTTTCGGCACCCCTGAACGAACCTCCTTCCGTGAGGTAGACGCAACGAACCCCTCATTTTCATAACCTGACCGATATTGTGCAGGTTATGAAAATGAGGGGTTCGCTGTTTTTAGATGAAACCTCGCCGGATATATCTATTCAGATAAACCCGGCTCGATGAAACCCTATACAGGGAAGTTCTCGGGCGGGAAGACTACTCGTCCTCGGTCACCCGGTTCACGACGCGGGTGCTACGGTTTGCCTTCACCTCTTCGGGGAGTAGGACCGGCATGGGACCGGTCGGGGTGTAGGTTGCCACGCGTGCCGCCGCGGTAGCGTGGGTGTCCTCAAACTCGGGGATAACCTCGGCGCTGGGTGCGCGGTACAGGTGGCTATTTGCCCACCATGCGAAGAGCAGAACCACAACCGCCAGGGCGGTGGAAACGAACAGCCACGGGCTGACCTGACCCTCGTAGTAGAGCTTGAAGAATGCGCCACCCATGAAACCGCCGGCAATCGGGCCGCAGATCGGAACCCACGCGTAGAACCAGCGTGAGGTGCCCTTATCGTGGATGGGCAGCAGGGCGTGCATGAGGCGCGGACCGAAGTCACGGGCGGGGTTCAGGTGGCCGCCGGAGTAGGCGTGGGAGGCGTAGACGCCGAAAGTGACGGCGAAGCCCCAACCGAAGGGAAGCCCCAACCGAAGGCGATGGTGAAGAAGTTGTCGCCGTGGCCTTTGGATCGGCGAAGTTCGACGTTGGCGATGACGCCGCAGCCGATGGTGCACATGATGAGCGTGCCGAGGAACTCGGCAAGGTAGGGGCTGATGGTGTACACGGGATGTCCTTCAGGTCATGAACTTCAGATGATGAGTCAGTTGTTCGTCCGGAGGGTGTTATATTGCGGGGTGCGAGAGTGGTACGAGAGTGAATCGGTTTCGCGCGGGCTGTGGCCCGATAACGGCGCGTCTAACCTTTGGCATCTATGGAACCCCGAAGGTTCCCGCGTGGCAATACTTTTGTGTTATTTCACCCTTATGCATAAGCCGTTTTACGGGGTTTTGGCTTAAAAATAACCGTGGTGATTTAGAGGACATGTGGAGCGCGGTCCACGCCTTGGACCTGTGGTTGAAGCCCGCGTTTCGGAACCGCCTTCAACACGGAAAACTGCCCGGACACCCTCACAGGGTGTCCGGGCAGTTTTCTGCGGGTTTACACGGCTGATTTAGGTCGGGAGAACAGCACCGCTACGCCGCTACTTCGCGCTCGCCCAGCCGAGGATGGCCTCGAAGAAACGCTCACATTCGCGTAGCTGCTCCAGCTCAATCCACTCGTTGGGGGAGTGAGCCTGCGCAATATCGCCGGGGCCGCAGATGATGCTCTCCACACCGGCGCGCTGGAACTGGCCCGCCTCGGTGCCGTAGGTGACCTTCTGCGGCGCATGGTTGGTGCCGAGCCACTCGTGGGCGAGGCGCACGATGGGCGCATCGTCTTCGGTGCCCAGGCCCGGCACGGCGGCTAGCAGTTCGTGCTTCACGCCCACGCGGGAGGTGAGGCTACCGGGCTCCGCGCCGGTCAGCTTCTCGGCGCGTGCGGCGCGCGCCTGCAGGTCGGGCAGAATCACCTCGGAAATCTCGCGGTCGATGCGCTCGACGAAGGACTCGGTGGTCACCCGCGGCAGGGTGCGCACATCGTACTCGAGCACGGCCTGCTCGGCGACGATGTTGTACTGTAGGCCGCCGTTTGCCAGGTTCACGCTGCCGGTGGAGTGGGGAATGATGAACGCCTCGTCGAAGGGGCCTTCCTCCTCCCACTCATCGGCCATGTCGGTGAAGAAGGTGATGAACTCGCCGGCGGCGGCGACCGCATTCACACCGTGGGTTGCGAGGGAACCGTGCTTCGGTACGCCGGTGATGGTGACGCGGCCGCGGTGCGCGCCCTTGTGTGCGTCGATAATGCGCATGCTGGAGGGCTCACCGACGATGGCATACTCGGGGGCGAGATCGCGGGCCACGAATTCCTCGATGAGGGAGGGAGCGCCGACGCAGCCGATCTCCTCGTCGTAGGAGAAGGCGAAGTGCAGGGGCACGCGCAGCTTCGCCTCGGCAACGCGCGGCAGCAGCCAGAGCGCGACGGCGATAAAGCCCTTCATATCGCAGACGCCGCGGCCGTAGGCGCGAGTACCCTCCACGCGCAGGGTGAACGGGTCGCTGGCCCAGTCCTGACCGGCGACGGGCACGACGTCGGTGTGGCCAGAGAGGACGAGCCCGCCGCGAGTGGTGCCGTCCGCTGCGGGGACGGTGATGAAGAGGTTAGCGCGGGTGCCGTCCTCGTTGTAGGTGTGCACGCCGCTGTAGCCGTAGCGGCCGAATTCGGCTTCGAGAAGCTCGATGAGTTCCAGGTTGGAGCTGCCGGAGACGGTGGGGATAGAGACAAGCTTTTCGAGCCAGGGGAGGGACGCCGGCTGAGTGGTCTGTGCGGTCATGAGGAACCTTTCTGCTGTGCGTTTGTGCCCGGGGTGGCTACGTTCAGGGTACGCCGCGGGGCGGTATTCGTCGCGTGGTTGCCGCCGAATACCGCCCCGTGAATGGCCTGAGCGGCCGGACTAGATGACGTAGTTGTTGACGTTGGAGTGATCGCCGAGCGCGTGAAAGTTGCGCGAGTGGTAGACGAGCGGGGTGCCCTCGCAATCGTTGCGGATAAACTCCTCAACCTGGGCGGTGAAGACGAGCGCGGGGCCCGCCTCAACGCGGCTGAGGGGGGTTGCGCGCAGCACGCGGCGCACGCCGTGGACGAGGGGCTCACCGGTGTGGACGAATTCCCACGCGGCCGGGTCGGCGAAGCGGGGGTAGTCGTGGGTCGCGAAGTTCTTGGCGAGGGTGACATTCTCAGCGTCGAGCATGTGTACGAGGAAGGAGGAAGCCGCAGCAATCTTTGCCGCGGAGCCGCTGTTGGCCTTGAGGGAGAAGGCGATGATGGGCGGTTCGGCGGCGACGGAGGTCAGGGAGGAGGCGGTGAATCCCGCGGGTTCGCCGTTTTCGTCGGTTGCGGTGATGATGGCGACGCCGGCGGGCTGGTGGCCGAAGGCGAGCTTGAACTGCTCGGTGGTGTCGGCGAGGGTCGCCTGTGCTGCAATGGTTTCGGTCATGATCGACCCTTTCTTCTGCGGCTGCGTGGGTTCGGCCCGGGTTGTGTGTGCGGGCGGTTCCCGTGAGTAGGGGAGATATGTTCAGGGTAAAGCTTTGGTGTAGCGAATACCTTATTTATTGCCCTATGTTTCTTAGGCCTACCTTTCATGACGGGAGGGGCGAAATATTACGTCATATTCGGGGGTGTGCAGGGGATGCGGAGGCACCCGGCGGGGTTTGCGCGGGAGAGCCCCCTGCTTCACCTCGAGGGTCGCCTCCGCGGGGCCTTAGACGGGTTTTGCGGGGGTCTTCTGGGGGTTTCTCGGGGGTGTAGAGGCCTCTAAGGTATCCTTGCTTGGTACACGAAAGCGCACCGGGCCCCCGCACGAGGGGTTTCAGGGCGTTCACTGTGGTGAGATGAGGGTTTATGAGCTGGTTGGCAACTATTCCGCTGCTGCTTTTCGCGGTCGTGGTGGCATTCGTTCCCGGATACGCGATGGGCTGGGCGTTGCGCATCCCCACGCGTCTGCGCATCTTCCTCTCCCCGCTCCTGACTTTTGCCCTGGTGGCTGTCTCGGCGATTGTGCTGGGTAAGACCGGCATCGCGTGGAGCCTGATTTCCTTCGTCGTGGTCGCGGCCGTGCTGGTGGCTGCGGCGGCGGGCCTGATGTGGTTGGTGAGCCGCCGCTGGCCCTCGGCCGTAGCGGGTTCCGACGAATCCTCGGTGAGCTGGCCGGGTAACACGGTGCCGCTTTCCTGGCCCGTGGTGGGCGCCCTGCTGGGCGGTTTCTTGACCCTGCACGCGACCCAGCATATGGTCTTCGGCCCGGAGGCCTTCTCTCAGACCCTGGATAATTCCTTCCACCTGAACGCGATTCGCTGGATCCAGGAGCACGGCGACGCCTCGAGCCTGACCATGGGTGCGGTTTCCGGAACGAACCAGGAACCGTACTTCTACCCCGCCGGTTGGCATGATTTCGTGTACCTGATTTACAACACGACCGGCACGAGCATCGCGACCGCAACCATCGTCATGGTGCTGCTGGTGGCGGGCGTCATCTGGCCCTGCTCCCTGGTTGCGATGTGCCTGAGCATCCCGCATCTACGTCGCCTGCAGGCGCTCGCTATTCCGGCGTTGACCTGCGGTTTCTTTGCCTTCCCCGGTCTGCTGCTGTTCTGGGGTGTGCTCTTCCCGAACCTTTTGGGCTATGCCCTGCTCCCCGCCTTTGTGGCGCTGCTATCGCACATGATTCAGGTCATGGTGCATCGCGAGTACTCCGTCGTTCTCTCCCTGTCCCTGACGATTCTGGTGGGCCTGGGCGGCCTGGCCCTGGTGCACCCGAACGCGGTGGTTTCTGCGGCGGTATTCGCCGTGCCCATGCTCCTCGGCGGTGTGGTTCAGATGTGGCGCGTCCACGACGCCTCCGTGCGTGAACGCCTGGTGGGTACCGGCGTTCTGGTTGCGCTGATTGCCGGATGCGTGACCGCCTGGTCCGTGCTGCGCCCGAGCGAGGACGCCAGCGACCTGTGGACCGCCGTCATGAGCGAGGGCGAGGCGGTCTACCAGTTCCTGTTCCTGGGCCTGGAGAACGCGAACCCGCTGGGCGGTAATTTCGCTCCCGCCTACCTGATGGGTTTCCTGGCCTTGTGGGGCGTGGGGTACCTGCTGTACAAGCGCCGCAACCTGTGGCTGATTGGCAGCTGGATGCTCGTTGGCTACATGTGGATTATCGCGGCTTCGGTGCCGCGCGGCGACTTCCGCCTGCTGATGGTGGGCCCCTGGTACACGGACCACTTCCGCCTGGCGGCCCTTGTGGTGTTCCCCTCGGTGCTTCTGGCCGGTATCGGCCTGGGTGGCGCCCTGGAGGGTGCGCTCTCCTGGGTGGTTCGTCGCGTTCCGCGCACGGCACGCCTGAACGTGGCGACGGCCGGCATGGGTGTCACCGCGGTGCTGGTGCTGGTGGTCGCCGGCCTGTCCTCGCGAACCCCCGCGATGCACGACGCGACCCTGATGGTCGCTCAGCGGTACCAGGTGACCCCGACCTCCGATGTCTTGAACCAGGACGAGATGAACGTCATTAACGAGATCCCGAAGATTGTGCCCAAGGGCGACACCATCGTGAACAACCCCTGGGACGGCAGCGCCTACATTTACGCGCTGGCCGACCGCCACCTGACCAGCTACCACTTCGAGTTCAAGATTTCTCCGAAGTACGCGGCAATCATCAACGATTTGAAGGATGCCCGCACGAACCCGGAGGTCTGCCGCGAGGTGAACGAGTACAAGGCCCACTGGTACGTGCACCTGGAAAACCAGGGCAACTTCGGCCCCAGCGAGCAGAAGAACTACGACGGCTTGGTGGCCGCTATCGATACGGATGTTCTGACCCCGGTGTACTCCTCCGGCCCGATGACTCTGTACCGTATTAGCGCCTGCGACAACTAGACGCAGACAGCAACTCCGCCCGGGATGTATGCGCCCGGGGAGGGGCCGCATCGCGGTCTTGATTCTGTGACGAATCCTAATGCCGCTGAAGCACTGATATGATGAAAGCCGGTATGTCCACTGGACATGCCGGCTTTCGCACGCACGGTATGACACATTCGTTAGGAGGGGTAGCAGCCCTATGGGATCTCCCACATCGCCTCATACCCCTCGCACGCTGGTGATTATGCCCGCCTGGAACGAGGAAGAAGCACTGCCCGGCACCATCGCCGAGCTGCAGGAGACGGTGCCCTACGTGGACCTGGTGGTGGTCAATGACGGCTCCACCGACAACACCTCCGCTGTGGCTCGTGAGGCGGGCGCTTTTGTGATTGACCTGCCCTACAACATGGGTGTGGGTGCCGCTATGCGCACCGGCTACAAGTACGCGCAGCGCACGGGCTACGACTACGCCATGCAGGTGGACTCGGACGGCCAGCACCACCCCGAGAGCATCCCCTCGCTGATTGATGCGGTGCAGGATTACGATATTGTGATTGGGTCCCGCTTCGGTGAGGGCTCTGATGACTACGAGGTGTCCGGCCCGCGCAAGTGGGCGATGAGCCTGCTGTCTTTCCTGTTCACCCGCTCGGCGGGTACCCCGTTCACGGACGTGACGAGCGGCTTTAAGATCGCTAACCGTCGCGGTATCGACTTTTACTGCCGTAACCTGCCCGCCGAATACCTGGGCGATACGATCGATATCACCGCCATGGCGATTAGCAATGGCCTGCGGGTGCGTCAGGTGCCGGTGCACATGCGTGAACGTCAGGGGGGTACGCCCTCCTCCGGTCCGCTGAAGTCTGCTGTCTATCTGGTTCGCTCGCTGTTCTCCTACGGCATTTCGGTGAGCCGCCGCCGGGAGGAGAAGTAGCCGTGAGCGCCAGTGTTTTCTTCTTGATTCTTGCCATCCTGGTCTGCACCTTCGTGGTGGTTCAGGTGCGTCATCAGCGCATGAAGGAACGGTACGCCGCTCTGTGGCTGATTATCGGTGCCATCATCATCGTGCTGGGCGCCTTCCCGAATCTCCTCAACGGTGTGGCGGACTTCGTGGGCGTGGCCCTGCCGGTGAATCTGCTGTTCCTCCTGTCGATTCTGTTGCTGATGGGCGTGAGTATTCACCTGACCCTGGAGCTGTCACGCCTGTCGGAGAAGACCCGCATCCTGGCCGAGGAAGTCGCCATCCTAAAGGCGCTTCAGGAGCAGCCGGAGGGCGCCTCCGGTGCGAGGAAGCGCGACCAGCAGGACTCTTAAAGCTTTACCGTCGAGACTTTTCACCCCTTTGTGAGTTGGAGTAATACCCCATGACCGTTGATATTTTGTTCCCGTACTACGGCGACGTTGCCATGATGAAGCAGGCCGTGCTGTCCGTGGTCGGTCAGACCAACCCGGACTGGCGCCTGATCGTGGTGGATGACGGCTACCCGGACGACTCGATTCCCGGCTGGTTCGAGTCCCTGAAGGACGAGCGCATCACCTACATGCGCAACGAAACCAACCTGGGTGCGAACGCAAACTACCGCAAGTGCCTGACCTTTGTGGAGAACGAACTGGTCACCGTCATGGGTGCCGACGACGTCATGCTCCCCAACTACGTGCAGTGGCTCGTGGATGCGGCGGCTAAGCACCCCGAGGCTTCCATCTTCCAGCCCGGCGTGGTCGTCATCGACGAGCACAACGGCCT
The DNA here is from genome assembly GCF_001813965.1 of Rothia sp. HMSC072E10. NCBI lineage: Bacteria > Bacillati > Actinomycetota > Actinomycetes > Micrococcales > Micrococcaceae > Rothia > Rothia sp. HMSC072E10. Next base: position 32,937 of record NZ_KV814489.1, read on the forward strand.
GTCGAACACCCTGGTGGAGCAGACCAAGGCGTTCTACCGCCCCAAGGGTGAGGCCGTGCTGAAGGGCGAAGAGCTGGCCGTCTCGCTGCTGCGTGGCGCGTGGTTCTACTTCCCGTCCCTGGGTTGGCGTGCGGACGCCATCGTGGGCACCGGCTTCCGTGAGGGCCTGAACGTCATCCAGGACATGGCGCTGATTCTGGACATCACGATGCGCGGCGGCTCCCTGTACTACGACCCGCAGGTCGCGTTCATGTACCGCCGTCACGGTGGTTCCGACTCGTCCTGGCGTGCCCTGGAGGGCACCCGCTTCGAGGAGGAGCGCCGCTACTACAACACCATGGTCGAAGAGATGAGCGCCCTGGGCTGGAAGAAGGCCGCCCGCGTGGCTCGTATTCGCTTCTCCTCGCGCGCTCACGCGCTGACCCTACTGCCGAAGGCGGCCCTGGCGAAGAAGTGGCAGGGCGTGAAGAACCTTGCCGAGCACGTGGTGAAGTAAACCCTATACGTGTGCGATGCGTCGTACATCCTACGGTGGATGTGCGGCGCATCTGCGTATGGAATGATTGGTTGAGTGACAGCTAGGAGCGAGGAGGACGCGGTGAGCGAGCCGGTACAGAATCCTGATGCAGGCGAGGCACGGGAGCGGAACTCTCGAGAGATTCTGCCTCAAGAACCCGCGGATACCCGGGACACTGCGGAAACCCAGGACACTGCGGAAGCCCAGCCTTCGGGCACGGTCAACCGCTACCAGTCCCTGGCGCTGCTGGGATCGTCGGTGCTGGCGGCAGCGTCCACGCTGGTCGTGACCATGATTGCTCAGCGCGCCCTGACCGGGTCGGAGCTGACGGAGTTCCTGCTCTTCTGGTCGGCGCTTTTCACGGTGACGGGTGTTATTACCGGCCTCCAGCCGGAGATTACCCGCGCGGTGGGTACGGCGCGCACTTACGCTGCAGCTGACGGGGTGGCATCCGCCCACCCCGTATCCGACGGGACGCCCGCACCGCAGGGTGCCCGCGTGGTGACGGTTGCGGCCGCGCTCGGCGCTGTCGCCGGTGCGCTGGTGCTGGTGAGCTCCCCGCTGTGGGCGGGTCAGCAGATTCCGCACTCGGCGGCGGTGGGCGTGACCGTCATGGCCGTGGGCGTGTTCCTCTACGCCCTGCAGGCGACCATCAGCGGTGTGGCCGCCGGTGAGGACCGCTGGTACCTTTTCGCGACGGTCGGTGGCCTGGAATCTGCCGGGCGCCTCCTCTTCATGCTTGCGGTGGCCCTGCTTATTCCTTCCCTGGCGGGTCTTGAGGTGGCAACGGTCATTCCGATGGGTCTGTGGCTCATCCTGGCGCTCGTGACGTTCTCGGGCCGCCGCCTGTGGGTTGCCCGCGCGGATGTGCCGGCGGGCCGTTTGACGGTCAATATCCTTTGGTCGTTCCTGTCCTCTGCCGCCGCAGCGATGCTGATGATGGGCTTCCCGAACGTACTGAAGGCCAGCGGCGCCGCGGAGAGCGAACCGGTGGTTCTGGGCACCCTGATCCTGGCGATTTCCATTACCCGTTCGCCGATTATGATTCCCCTGCAGGCCTTCCAGGGCGTGGCGGTTTCTGCCTTCCTGAAGCAACGTCACCGCCCCGTGGCGGCGTTCATTAAGCCCGCCGCCGCGGTGGTGGCTGTGGGCGCTGTGGGCGCGTTGGCGGCGTACCTGGTGGGTCCGCTGCTCTTCCGCCTGATTTACCCGCCTGCCGCAGGAACCGAGTCCGCGTACGAGGCGGCCGCCTCCGGCCTCTCCCTGGGTGCGCTGGTGTTTGCCTCCGCACTGCTGGCGCTCATGACCCTCTCGGGCAATATGGCGCTTGCGGTGAACCAGCACCGCATCTACCTGGCCGGCTGGGTGGTTGCCGCGGTGGTAACCCTGGGCCTGGCGTTTCTGCTGCCCGCACCGCTGGTGCCGCGCGCCGTGGTGGCTTTGGCGGTCGGCCCGGTCTGCGGTTTCGTGGTGCACATGGTGGGTGTGTCCATGGCCTCCCGCGCGGAGGAGACTCGCGCCGAGTAGCTTTAAAACTTATGGGAGGGGCACGTACGTCATGTACGTGCCCCTCCCGTTTTCGTTGCGGAGTGGATAGCCGGCTAGGGCACCAGCCACTTGCGGACCGGCGGAATCCACCGCAGCAGCCACACCAGAATCAGCGAGGAAGCCCACACCATCAGAGCGTAGGGAGCCTCCAGCCGGTAATCCACCAGCGGCCAGCCGTAGGCTGCGAGGCCCTGAATAATCAGCAGGTGAATCAGGTACACGCCGAAGGTCAGCGCCGACAGCTTACGCAGACCCGTCTGAGCCGCCTGGGGCAGACGATTTAGCGGCAGAGACTTGAAGAACACGAAGACCGCCGAGGCCCAGAAAATCGTCGGGATGGACAGATACGACATCGCCAGACTCTCAAGGCCGTGGTGGTTCAGGGTCAGGTAGGGGCCGTACAGGATGTGCGTCAGGGAACCGGCAACACCCAGCACGTAGATGACGAGGCGCCACGGCAGGCTAAAGCTCGTATTCGCCAGCGCATAACCCAGGAAGCAGAAGCCCACGTACCCCACGATGGGGGCGGTGAACTCAGGCATAATGTGCGGGTTAATCTTATGCACCGTGGTGGTCGCGATGGGCATGAAAAGCCCCAACACGGCCATGAGCCACGCCAGGCGCACCTTCTTCTCGCCGGCACCACGCAGGGCGTAGGAGAAGATGGGGAGCACCAGGTACACGCCGATGAGCGCCTCCAGGTACCAGAGGGTCACGCCCACGGTGCTCGGTGCCAACAGCACGGCCAGAATCTCCTCACCCTTTGGCAGGGGAGTATGGGTGAACCAGCTACGCGCGAAGAGGTAAATCTGCCCCCAAATCAGCAGGGGAACCAGGATTTTCGTGAAGCGCTTCTTGTAAAAGGTGCCGACGCTCTCCCGCTCGGTGAAGTTGAGGAGGGTGATGCCGGAGGCCATGAAAAAGAGGGGGACGGCGGCAACCGCGGTACCCGAGAGGATATTCTCGAGAACCCAGCCCGGCGAATCGTAATCCACCCGGTAGTTGAACCGGTTGTGCAGGGCGACGACGCCGATGATGGCGAGGACGTTAATGCAGTCCAGGTACACCTTTCGCCCGGGCTTGGGGCGGTGCGCGGCGGACCCGCGAGCCGGTCGGCCGCCGGGCTGGGAATCCTCGGAGGGAGAGGACGCCACCTGCGCCGATGCAGGCAGAGAGGACATAGATTTGCTCCAATCTGGGTGAGTGTGATGAGAGAGAACCCCGGAGTCGGGGCATGAAACCTAAATGTTGTAGACCCGCTTGACGTACACGCCGTAGAGAACCCGGTACAGGGCCGTGCTGGTCTTCAGGAGCAGGCCAGCGGCACCGAAGACCGGGCGTCGGCGGAGGACGAGTAGCGCATCGCGCACCGAGAAACCGCGACGGCACCCGGCGAGGGTCGCCGGAGCTTCCTCACCGCCCACGATGAGCGCCTGCTGGGCGTTATTCAGGTACGCAAGAACCCGGGCGACGGTCAGCGCCTCCTGACCTTCGGGCAGGTGGTACGTGCTCGTACGTTGCAGGGATTTTACGAAGTAGTCGAGCAGGCGGCGGGTCTCGGCCAGGGGAGTGATGCGGCTCCAGGTCAGGCTTCCCGCGTTCACCGCGTAGGCGTAGAGCGGCTCGTCGATGACGGTCACGCTCTGCGCTCGCAGATAGCAGTCCAGGATGACGCACTCATCCTCGGCGCGGCGAATATCCTCCGGGAAGTAGACGCCTTCCAGCAGGGAACGCTCAATGAGCTTATCCCACGGGTAGGGGGACAGCTCGTCCTTGAGTAGAGCGAAGGCCGCCTGCTGCCCGGTCAGGGTGCCGGGGGCACCCTTCAGGCGCTGCGTGGTCGTGCCGTCGGTTGCCACCATGGTGTGAGCGCAATTGACCACCTGCGCGCCCGTGCGCTCCGCGTGGTGGTGCAGCCGTTCCAGGAAGGTGGGGTAGAGCGTGTCGTCGGAGTCGAGGAACGCCACCCATACGCCGCGCGCCGCATCCAGGCCCTGATTGCGCACCGCGGAGGGGCCCCGGTTCTCGGGGTTGTCGAACACGCGCACGCGTTCGTCCGCGTTCCGCTGCAGGTAGTCCGCAATCAGCTGTGCCGAATCGTCCGGGGAGCCGTCAATCATGACCAGCAGCTCAAAGTCGGGGTCGGTCTGCGCCA
>NZ_KV814489.1:37256-50942 GCF_001813965.1 Rothia sp. HMSC072E10
CCAGCAGCTCAAAGTCGGGGTCGGTCTGCGCCAGCACCGACTCAATCGCCGCGACCACGGTGGAGGCGGTGTTGTAGACCGGCATGATAATGCTCGTGCGAGGGGTGGAAGACATGTGTATAAAACCTTGAGAGAGTTGCGGAGGACTTACATGCCGTAGGCGCGTCGAACGTACACGCCGTACAGGGTGCGGTACAGGGCCGGAGAAAGCTTCAACAGCAGGCTCGCCGCACCCATCACGGGGCTCGAAAGCAGGGCCTGGCCGACCCATTCCCACCTAATCTGGCGGCGACATTCACGAATTACCGCGGCGGAGTCGGCGCTATCGCTCATGAGCGCCTGCTGGGCGTTGTTGAGGTAGGTGACGGCCGAGGAGGTGTTGAGGGCGCGGCGTCCTTCCTTCGTGGAGAGCAGCTCGGCACCGGCCTGGCGCATGTAGCGGGTGTGGCGAATACTTTCCTCCACCGGGGTGACGCGGCCCCAGGTCAGGCCTTCGGCACCCATGTAGTACACGTAGAGGCAATCCGGAATCACCTCGAGAGTCTTGGCCTGCATGAGGCACTGGAAGACGGCGAGGGCGTCCTCCGCGCGGTGAATATCGGTCGCGAAGCGCACCGACGAGAAGAGCGAGGCGCGGAAAATCTTGTCGGGTGTGAAACCCGTGAAGCGGTCCTGCAGGTAGTTAATCGCAATATCGCGGCCCGTGTAGGTGCCGGGGGAGTTCTGCGGGCGGTCCAGGGGGGAGCCATCCGCCCGGTGGATGGTGTGACCGCAGGTTGCCACGTCCGCGCCGGTTCGCGCCGCCGCGGCGTGCAGGCGTTCCAGGAACTCGGGACGGTACGTGTCGTCGGAGTCGATGAAAGCAATCCACTCGCCGCGAGCCTCGTCCAGGCCCTGGTTGCGTGCCGCGGAAACGCCGGCGTTCTGTTCGTTGTCGAACAGGCGGATGCGGGGATCGGGGTTACCCTCCAGGAACTCGCGAATTACCCGGGAGGAGTGATCCGGGGAGCCGTCAATCACCACCAGCAGCTCAAAGTCGGGGTCGGTCTGCGCCAGAACGGATTCAATTGCGGCGACGACGCTATCAGCCGTGTTGTAGACCGGCATGATGATGCTGGTGCGCGGTGATGACATGGTACCCCTTTGGAGCATTGATGACGGAATTACATATAGATACATCATACGGGGGCTAGGAGCATCTGACCCCTATTCCAGCTTCACACTCTCTTCATACTCTGGGAACTTAGGTAACCCTATGGAAAACGCATGGGGTGCTTCCTACACTGGAAGGGCACATTAATGACCGAGGGGTTGCCCACCCCGCACCACCCGCCAGGTGTACCACCGAAGGAGCCGCGCATGAGCCGACGCACCGACGCGCCCGCCCGATCACCACGACGAGCTGCCCTCGCCAGCTGGATAGGCTCCGCCCTCGAATACTACGACTTCGCCGTCTACGGCACCGCTGCCGCAATCGTGCTCAACCGCATCTTCTTCTCCGAGGACACCGCCGCCATCGGCATTCTCAAGTCCATGGTCGTTGTGGGTGTCGCCTACGTCGTGCGTCCCTTCGGCGCTATGATCGTCGGCCCCCTCGGTGACCGTTACGGCCGCCGATTCGTCCTGATGCTCACGCTCTTCCTGATGGGTAGCGCGACCTTTGCCATCGGCTGCCTGCCGACCTATAGCCAGGCGGGTATTCTTGCACCCATCCTGCTGGTGGCCTGCCGTATGCTTCAGGGCCTTTCCGCCGCCGGCGAGCAGGCAAGCTCCATCTCCATTTCTTTGGAGCACGCCCACGAGCACCAGCGCGCCTTCACCACCAGCTGGACCCTGCAGGGCACCCAGTTCGGATCTCTGCTGGCGACCGCCGTGTTCATCCCCTTCGCGGCCCTGCCGGATGAGCACCTGCTCACCTGGGGCTGGCGCGTGCCCTTCTGGCTCTCCGCCTTCGTGGTGGTGACCGCATGGCTGATTCGCCGCACCCTCTCTGAGCCGCCCGCCTACCTGCAGCGCGAGAAGCTCACCGAGTCCCCGCTCGTGCTGGTCTTCAAGCACCACAAGCGTGCCGTGCTCACCATTGCCGTGTGCGCCATGGTTAACACCGTGAACATGGTCTTCACGACTTTCGCGCTGTCCTTCGCCACCAAGGGTTACGGCCTCGACCGAAGCACCATGCTGCTGGTGCCGGTCGCCTCGAATACTCTCGGTCTGGTTGCGATTCCGCTCGCCGCCATGCTGGCCGATAGGATTGGTCGCAAGCCCGTGTTCATCACCGGCGCGGTGGCCTCTTCCCTGGTGATGTTCCCGTACCTCGGCGCGATTACCGAGGGTAACTGGGTGGGCATCTTTGTCTACGGCGTGCTCATGCACGGCGCGCTCTACTCCATGGCGAACGGCGTGTGGCCCGCCTTCTATGCGGAGATGTTCCCGACCCGCGTGCGTGTGACCGGCCTGGCGCTCGGAACCCAGATTGGCTTCGCAATTTCTGGAGGCGTTGCCCCCGCCGTGGCGACGAGCCTCGCCGGCGCCGACCTGCATAACGCGGTGCTGCCCGCCGTGTTTACGGTCGCCATGTGCGTGCTCGTGGCGCTGGGCGCGCTGACCGCTCGCGAGGGCTACAAGAAGTCCCTGGCCGAGCTGGATGCATAGCCCACGCAATATATTCTGTATATAGAATAAATACGGGTGGGGTTGGATAGTTAGCTATCCAGCCCCACCTGTATTCTATGCTCTGGCGTTTCAGGCGTTAGTTACCCCCTGCTGAGCCGCAATCAGCGCCTCAAAATGTGCCGCCATACGCTCAGCGTTCGGTTCCAGTCCGGTGAAGAGGCGGAATGCATCCACCGCCTGACCCACCGCCATGTAGCCGCCCGTCAGCACCTCGCACCCGGCGGCACGCGCCGCGCACACCAGCTGCGTCTCTTGCGGCAGGTAGATGACGTCCGCGACCCACAGGCCCTCATGCAACACCCCGGCGTCCAGTGCCGACTCGCTCAGCGGCATGCCCGGATGCACGTGCATGCCCACCGGGGTCGCATTCACCAGACCCTGAGCCTCCAGTAGAGCTTCAATCAAGCGCTCATCGTCGGTCAGCACCTCGATTTGAGTCTGCGGGAAGAGCCCGCCCAGCTGCTCCGCCAGCCCCTGAGCCTTCGCCGCGTCACGCTCGAAGAGGCTCAAGCGGCGCACCCCCAGGCGGCACAGGGCGTACGCCGTGGCGCTACCGGCACCGCCGGCACCCAGCTGCACCACGTGCTCCAGGCGCGCCGGGTCCTCCGCCACCTGCGGCAGGCCGCGCTTCAGCCCCGCAATGAATCCCGAATAGTCCGTGTTGTCCCCGTAGAACGTGCCGTCCTCGCGAATCACCACGCAATTGACCGCGCCCAGGGCGCGCGCCGCATCCGAAAGTTCGTGCAGGTGCTCCATGACGGACTGCTTGCACGGGTGCGTGATGTTGAAAGCGTTAAAGCCGAGCAGTGCCGCCGCATCCAGGAGCGCCGGTGCGGAGGCGCCGTCCAGGTTCAGAGCGTCCAGGTCGACGGGGCGGTACAGGTAGCGCACCCCGTGCGCGTCGGCCTCGGCCTCGTGCATGGGCGGGGTGAGGGAAGAGGTGATGCCATCGCCGATGAGGCCCACCAGGAAAGATTCAGTACGCAAACTCATGGTTTCACTCTACGAGTCGGCGCCGGGGGAAGGGAACCGGGGGCCGAACAAATTCAACGGGTAACCCCGTCGAGCCGCCCCGTCGAGCCGTCGGGCGAGGGGGCAGAGGTGCGGAGCGAGTATTTTTCGATAAGATTTTGGGCCCGTCGAGCGAATATGGCGAATATATCTGACATCTTCACCGTAAGGGTATAAGCTGGATATAACCCATTTGGGTGGTGCCGTCCGCGCGACCCGCGTGGAGTTGCACAGACACCGTCACAGTGAAGTGATACCTACCTTCGGAGGATAGATTGTCAACGACTGACAAGGCTATGGCACGCTTCGCTGGCGCCGATGCATGGATCGAGCAGTATTTTCTGAACAGTCCTGACGATGAGCGTGAAGAATTCACCCCGGCAGAATTAGAGGATTTGGCTCGCACCCATCGTGCGCTAGCTGAAATCCGCGCCCCCAAGACGCCCGTCGTTGCCGCGCGCAATGATGACTACAACACCACGCTGTACGTCGCCACGGACGACATGCCCCATATCGTAAGCTCCCTGACCGCCTACCTTTCGGCGCATTTCGGTGGATTCCTCGCGATTTTCCACCCCATCTTCCTTGCCGAACGCAATACGGATGGCAAGCTCATCAGCCTGCGCGGCACCGGCACCCGAGCCAACCTGGCCAGCGGCGACACCGCCGCCGTCGGTATGCCCTCCCTGCAGCTTTCCGAGGGCGCTCCCGAGGGGTCCACGGTCACCATTGAATCCTGGATTGCGATTCGCCTGACCCGCTACCTGAACGAAGACGACCTGCGCCTGCTGGAGCACGATGTGCGTCGCATGCTCGCCGATGTGCGCGCCTGCTACACCGACCTGGAGGGCATGGTCACCACGGTCTTTGATATCTCCCAGGCCATGTACGAGCTGCGCGGCGCCACTCTCGGCCACGGCGAGGAATCCTACGCCGCCAACCCGCGCGGTGTGGAGCCCGCCTCCCGCGTGGAGGTGGCACAGGACTTCCTGCGCTGGCTCACCCGAGGCAACTTCGTGTTCATGGGCGTTAAGGAGCGCGTGCTTGACGGCACCTCCGGCGCTATCGCCCTGGTGGACCGCCCCGGTTCGGCGCTCGGCATCCTGCGTTCGACCGAGGGCAAGAGCCGCATCCCGCTTTCCGGCGACACCCTGGACCGAGCTCTCTTCCCCCGCCCCGTGTACATCACGAAGGCTAACTCCCGTTCCACGGTGGCCCGCAACGACTACCTGGACTACATTGGTGTGCGCCGCTTCGATATGAGCGGCCGCGTCATCGGTGAGTACGTGATTCTGGGCCTGTTTACCCGGCAGGCCTACTCGCTACCCGCCATCGAGACTCCCCTGGTGCGTGAGCGAATCGCCATGGTGCGCCGCCGCCTGGGTTACCACCCCGGTTCCTACTCTGATAAGGCCCTGCTCGGGGCGCTGGAAGATTACCCGCGCTTGGAGCTGCTGCAGGCCTCGGTCAACGAGCTGACCGAGACGTTCAGCGGCATCATGGGCCTGGAGGAGCGCCGCAAGACCCGTCTCTTCCTGCGCGCGGATCGATTTAATCGGTTCATTACCGCCGTGGTGTACCTGCCCCGCGATCACTACAACACTGACGTGCGGTACCGCATCGAGCGGGTGTTCCGACAGGAATTTGATTTGAGTGCCATCGACTACGAGGTGTACCTGTCCTCCTCGTCGCTGGCCCGCCTATTCTTCCGTATTCGGCTCACCAACCCCAACGATGTGCCGACCACGGATCATCAAGCTCTCGAAAAGCAGATGCAGCAGGTCACTCGCTCCTGGGTGGAATCCACCGCAGCTGCCATTGAGGCATGGAAACCCGGTGCGGAAGGCCGCCGACTCGCGTCAGCCTGGGCCGACGCAAGCAGCGCAGCTTACCGAGCCGATTACACAGTAGAACAAGCAATCGAGGATATCGTGATTCTTGAATCTCTCTCGGGCAAGAAGCCCGCCGCAATCAAGGTTGAAGCCGGCGAAGCCAACACTACCCGACTGAAGACCTACCTGTCCGCACCTCACACTCTCACCGAGCTCCTGCCGGTGATGCAGAACATGGGCCTGGTCGTTGTGGATCAGAAGCCCTACGAGTTCAAGCCTGAGGACGGCGAAGAGTACGGCTACCTCTACGACTTCGGGGTCGAGTTCCCCGAGGGCGTGGACCCCAACGCCGTCGCATCCCTCTACGAGGACGCCCTGAACGCCTACCTGCTCGGTGAGCGCGAGTCCGATACTCTGGACCGCCTGATTCTCTCCGAGGGCCTCACCTGGCAGGATGTACGCCTGTTCCGCGCCCTGAACCACTACCTGATTCAGCTGGGCCTGGGCTACACCCCCTCGTTCATGTCGAACACCCTGCTCGCTAACCCCGGCATCACCAAGCACCTGGTGGAGTTCTTCAACGTCAGCTTCGACCCGAACAACGGCCTGAACGACGAGCAGCGCAACGCACGCCGCGAAGAGATTGAGGTGGCCCTGGTTGAGGAACTGAACAAGATTCCCACCCTGGACGCCGACCGTTACCTGCGCTCCCTGAGCAAGGTTATTCGCGCCATCCTGCGCACCAACGCCTACCTGGGCCGCGAGGCATTCGCCATCAAGGTTGCACCGCAGCAGATTGACTTCGCACCCCTGCCCCGCCCCAAGTTCGAGATTTTCGTATACTCCCCGCGCGTCGAGGGCGTCCACCTGCGCTTCGGCGACGTCGCACGAGGCGGCCTGCGCTGGTCCGACCGCCGCGACGACTTCCGCACCGAGGTTCTGGGCCTGGTCAAGGCTCAGATGGTGAAGAACGCTGTCATCATCCCCACCGGCGCAAAGGGCGGTTTCTACCCCAAGCAGCTGCCCGACCCCGCTGTGGATCGCGACGCCTGGATCACCGAGGGCCGCGAGTCCTACAAGGTCTTCATCCGCTCCCTGCTGGATGTCACCGATAACCTTGAGGTTGGCACCGACGGCTCCGAGACCGTCGTTCGCCCCGAGGGCGTCATCGCACGCGACGAGAACGACTACTACCTGGTGGTCGCAGCGGACAAGGGTACCGCCGCATTCTCCGACACCGCGAACGCTATCAGCCTCGAGCGCGGCTTCTGGCTGGGCGACGCCTTCGCATCCGGCGGCTCCGTCGGTTACGACCACAAGGCAATGGGCATCACCGCACGCGGTGCCTGGGAGTCCGTCAAGCGTCACTTCGCCGAGCTCGGCCACGACGCTCAGACCGAAGAGTTCACCGCCGTCGGTATCGGCGACATGTCCGGTGACGTGTTCGGTAACGGTCTGCTCCGTTCCAAGGCAACCCGCCTGGTCGCAGCGTTCGACCACCGCGACATCTTCCTGGACCCGAACCCGGACGCAGCCGTCTCCTTCGAGGAGCGTCAGCGCCTGTACAACCTGCCCCGTTCCTCCTGGCAGGACTACAACCGCGAGCTGATTTCTGCCGGTGGTGGCGTGTACTCCCGCGGCCTGAAGTCCATCGAAATCACCCCCGAGGTGCGCGAGGTTCTGGACCTGGACGAGTCCGTCACCGAGCTCGCACCGACCGAGCTGATTTCCGCCATCCTCAAGGCACCGGTCGACCTGATTTACAACGGCGGTATCGGTACCTACGTGAAGGCCTCCACCGAGACCAACGCACAGGTAGGCGACAAGGCTAACGACGCCCTGCGCGTCAACGGCAAGGATCTGCGCGCCAAGATTGTGGGCGAGGGCGGTAACCTCGGCTTCACCCAGCTGGGCCGCATCGAGGCCGCACGTAACGGCGTCATCCTCAACACCGACGCTATCGACAACTCTGCAGGTGTGGAGACCAGTGACCGCGAGGTCAACATCAAGATTCTGGTGGACCGCCTCGTGGCTCGCGGTGAGCTCTCCAGCGAGGAGCGCGCCTCCTTCATCGAGTCCCTGCAGGACGAGGTTGGCGGCAAGGTCCTCGAGACCAACGTCAACCAGAACGTACTGCTGCAGGGCGAGTTCCACGGTTCCTTCCTGGGCACCAACCTGTACAAGCGCCTTATGCACGACCTGGAGGAGCACGCCGGCCTGAACCGCGCCGTCGAGTTCCTACCCACCGACGAGGAGCTGGACGAGCGCCTGGAGACCACCGGTGACCGCCTGACCCGCCCCGAGCTGGCTGTCCTGGCTGCGTACGTGAAGATTTACCTCACCCACGCCCTGGAGCAGACCGACTTCGCGGACGACCCCTACCTGGAGGGCGTGCTGCGTAGCTACTTCCCGGCAGCACTCGTCGAGCGCTTCGGCCAGCACCTGGACTCGCACCCGCTGCGTAAGGAAATCATCTGCACCCGCGTGGCCAACGAGCTGGTCAACATCGGTGGCATCACCTTCGCGTACCGCATCATGGAGGAGTTCAACGTCGGTATCGACTCCGTCGCCCGCGCCTTCATTGTGGCCCGCGAGCTCTTCGAGCTCGGCACCGCCGCTAAGCTGCACAGCGAGCTGTCCCCGAAGACCCCGCTGGACGCATGGTTCACCGTGCTGCGCGACAACCAGCGCGTGCTGGATCGCGCGGTCCGCTGGTTCATCACCGAGCGTGGCGTGGTTGCCGGCGCAACCATCTCCGAGCTGCTCGAGAACTTCGGTTCCGTCGTCGAGATGCGTCGCAACCTGCCCGAGTACCTCTCCGGCATCTCTCGCGCTCGCGTCCGTGCAAAGCGCGACGCAGGCGAGGCATGGGGCCTGCCCGAGGAGCTCATTGTCATCTGGATCCGCGGCTTCGAGGGCTACGCCCTGCTGGACGTGATTCGTTCGGCCGCCGACCACGACTTCGAGGCAACCTCGCTGGCACCGGTCTACTTCGCCACCTACGACCGCTTCAAGGTGGACGAGCTGCTCGGCCTCATCACCGAGCTGCCCCGTAGCGACCGCTGGGAGATTCTGGCACGCCAGGCAATGCGCGGTGGCCTCTACGAGACCGCCGCAGAGCTGGCACTGTCCGTGGCTGAGGGTGCGAAGGGTGACTTCTCCACCGTGGACGGTGCACAGCAGGCTCTGGCCAGCTGGATTGAGGAGCACCCGACCCGCGTGGGTAACATCGACCGCATCCTCGACGAGATTGCTGAGGCAGCTCCGGATGCAACCGGTCACCCGCGACTGGCTGTGGTCTCCGTGGCCCTGCGCACCCTCGCTAGCGCATCCTAAACGCGAGGCGGTAGCCGCGCCGTACCGTCGCACAGCGGTGAATGCGGTACGGTAACCGTACATTGAGCATCCCGGCTTCCTCCTGCTGGAGGGGCCGGGATGCCTTGCATATGCACCTAACGGCATATAAACATGAGAGCAAAATGTGTTCCAAATCGCCTAAAATTCAAGTCGAGCTTGAATAAAAGTTCAACATTTTGCTTGACGCGTACAGTATATTGATGACGGCGGCATCGTTGCGTGCGCAAGCTCCGCGCTAAATTAGGCGTAGGGGAGGGGCTACACACGCGATGTCTTGGATGCTTGCCCGGCCAAATAACCCCCTCGGGTGGATGAGGCTGATCCGGCATGCATTGACGGTACGAATCCGATGGCCCACCTGGCCGCCGCGAGGGGTGCCATCTCTGTACGACATAACGCACGACACCATCACTCACTCAACGTTAATCTCCGGCCCGTTTGCGGGCCGGGCTCGCATACTCTCTATTTCGACTGAAAGTCTTCAACGTTGTCCACCAACCACGGTAGCGAGGAACAGCGCGCTAGCGCGTGGCGCCTCCTCATTAACTTTCTGCTATACGTTTCCCCGGTCGCGCTGCTGACCACTGTCTTCCCCATCGTCACGCCCACCATCAACAGGTACAACTTGGGTGGCGTGCCCCTGATTCAGGTGATTCTGGCTGCATCCATCACCGTGCCCTGGCTTAGCCAGGCCGCCTGTCTGCCGCTCTATCGAGCCATTCAGATGGAGCATAAGAAGATTGCGGATGCCCGCGAAACCCTGCGCATCCAGGCTGAGACGCTCGAGAATCAGCTCAAGCGTGCCGAGGCGAAGGCTACCCGCGAGCGTCTGAATGAACCCCAGTTTCAGGACATTACCGACCTGGCCGCGTTCAGCCGCAACTGGATTTACCTCTTCTTCGTGACCATGCCGCTGGTGTTGCTTTTCGCAATTCCGGTTGCCCTCGTACTGAAGTGGAACGCGACTGCCGTCGGTGCCTTCTTCGTACTCGGCGTGCTCAACATTGCCTTCGCGCAGCTGCTGGTCATCCCCAACCTCGCGAAGAACCGCGTTATCTGGTTCATCGCCTGGCTCGGCTACACCCTGGCCCTGTACTTCTTCCCCATCATCTGGTTCCTGCCGCCGCTCGTTGGCTCGCTTATCCTGCTGATTGGCCTGGGTAAGAACTTTGTGCACCTCTTCCGCTTTGCGCATATTCCGCTCAAGGACGTCGCAAAGGATGCTCTGCGTGGCTTCCTGACCGGCTCCATCATCTGGGCCGATAAGTACATGCTCTTCCTGGCCACCTCCGGTGAGATTAACGTCGTGGCCATTTACATGAGCCTGATTCCCGCCGTGATCGCTTACAACTACTTCTTCGTGGTAGAGGCCGATCGCGTCAACGACGCAATTCAGTACCTGTGGACCGTGTTCGAGCGCCTGCCCTACAACCGCGTTCGCGAAGAGGCTCATAAGGCCACCCGTGCCTCCGACCGTTCGATTCGCAACTCGCTACTCATCTACATCGGTAGCGGCATCATTACCGGCATCCTGATGTTCATCTTCATGCCGGATTCCTTCCCGCTGGCGCTGATGGGTCTGGTCGTCGCGTTCCTCTTCGTGGCCGTCGCCCTGCTCATCTACCAGATTGAGTACATGACCATGTTCAAGACCGTGCAGGTGCTCTCCGCGGCGCACCTCATTCTGCTCATGATCTGCTTCGCAATCCTGCCGAACGAGACCGGATACCTGCCCATCATTGTGGGCGAGGCAGTCCTTGCGTACGCCTGCTACCGGGTGTACCGTCAGGCTTGGCAATCACCCGAATACTCTCTCTTCTGGCGCCGCGCACTCGCCTGGTAACGCCTGCCCGCACGCCGGGTCCGCAGACATCGTTCTGCGGGCCCGGCCAAGAACACACCACGTAGCACGGCCCGTGAAAGACACAACCAATGACTGAACAGATGTACCGAAACCACTATGCTCCTCTGCAGCTTCCGGAGCCCGGAGAGCACTACACCGATCCCGAGTACCCGGATGTCGATGTCGCCATCATCATGGAGTCCACCTACCCCTACCTCAAGGGTGGCGTCTCCGCGGTGGTGCACGATATCGTCTCTGAGAACCCCGACCTCTCCTTCGGCATTATCCACATCGCGTGGGATAAGAACTCGCCGCACGAGGATCTCTACGGCATGCCCAAGAACGTCAAGTGGGTTAAGGTGATTTACCTGAGCCTCGACGTCAACCGTGCTGCCTTCGCCGCCGAATGTGACCCCGATAGCTTGCACATGAAGATGCCGCAGCGTCGAGAGCTGGCTGATCGACTCATCCAGGGCTTCAACGCGCTCATTGCCGGCGACGTCAACCCCCTCTGGAAGCTCTACGACGAGGGCATCAACCCCGCCACCCGCACCTACAACCTCTTTGGGCTCTTCGGTACCCGCGAGTTCATGCAGGTTATCGCCAACCTCGGGTTCTTCAGCGAGGTTCCCTTCGGCGAGCTCTTCTGGAAGGTACGCGACTTCGTTTCCATCCTCTTTGCGCTGCTGCACGAGCGGATGCCCCATGCCCGCGTGTACCACGCCCACACCACCGGCTACGCGGCTCTCATCGCTGCCGCTGCCGCCCGTGACCACGGCACCAGCTTCCTGCTGACCGAGCACAACCTGTACATTCGCGACACCATCAACACCAAGCTCGAGCGCAACATGGCGAAGCCGATTACCACCGACTACGCTTTCCTCGCTGAGGAGCGTGAGCACCCGGGCCTGGGCCCCATCACCCTTGACGAGCGAGCCTGGTCCGTCTGGTTCCTGGAGATGGGTCGCTTCTGCTACCCGAGCGCCGATATGGCCACCTACCTGTACCCCAAGGCACTGGAGGAGGCGCGCGGCATCGGTGCGCCCATCGACCAGATGAACGAGGGCGAAAAGGACCGTGCGATCATCCTGCCCAACGGCATGCTCATCGAGTCCGTGGCTGAAGCCTACTACGCCCGCCAGGCGGCCCGTGCACGCATCCTCGCCGAGGGCCGCGGCCACGTGTGGCGCTTCGTGTTCATCGCCCGCGTGGTGCCCATTAAGGGCCTGACCGACCTGATTCGATCCCTCGCGGTGCTGCGCGACCAGGGCCTCGTGAACTTCCACCTGGATGTGCTCGGCCCCAAGGACCACCTGCCCGAGTACTACGAGCTGTGCCTGCGCACCATCGAAGAGCTCAACATGGGCGAGTACATCACCTTCCACGGCACCGTGAACGTGCGTGCGATGCTCGACCGCTTCGACCTGCTGCTTATGCCCAGCTACAATGAGGGTCAGCCGATTGTGGCGCTCGAGGCGATGGCTGCGTCCATCCCGCTGGTCAGCACCGACGTGGGCGGTATGTCCCAGCTCATCGACGATGTGCTGGTCGCCCCCGACGGCCACGAAATCGGTAACTGCGGTATCTTGACCATCCCCGGCGATATTCACGGCTTCGCGGCGGCGCTGCGCACCCTCATGGAGGAGCCCAGCATCTACGAACGCTACTGTGTGAACGCCTACGACCGCATCGTCAGCTTCTTCCAGCTGCGACTGGTCATGGACCGCTACAACACGATCTACCGCGAGCTGGGTAAGATGCCTCCGCGCGACCCCGAGTTCTCCCCGGAGTACGATGGCGACGAGTAAGTTCGAACGACTCGGTGGCCCGGGAAAGTTTGGTGCCTGGGTTCGCTACGGCGGAAAACCCATCACCCAGCAGCAGCTCGACTTTGCGGTCAAGAATTACTCCGTGGCGATTCTGCAGCCCTGGGAGCTGGAGGCTGCCCGCTACCTCAAGAAGCACGCCCCGCAGATGGTGGTCCTGGCCTATAAGTGCCTGTCCTCCACCCGCTCCTACGAGCCGGGTCCCATCTACTCCTCGGGTCTGTCTTTCGCGCAGGCCGTCTCGCTGGCGAATTCCGGTAAGGATTTCTTTGCGCATCGCCTCAACGGCGACCGCATCGAGTGGAAGGGCTATTCCAAGCACTATCAGATGCAGGTGTGGAACCCCGGCTACCGCTGGTACTGGGTAGATTCAGTGGTACGCGAGATGCGTGACTCGCCCTTCGACGGCGTTATGGGCGATAACGACGTGGAGAACGACTACTACGGCCTGAATCTGCCCATTCAGGGCGTGCCGTCCATGACTACGATTCGTGAGGGCCTGGACCGCCTGGTGGCTTCTGCCGGCGCCGAACTAAATGGCATCGGCAAGATTCTGGTGCCCAATATTGCCGAGTCGCGCCTGCGCTGGGGCAAGTGGGAACGCCACAGTGCCTACGGCGGCGGTTTCGAGGAGGTGTGGCTTGGCTGGGGCCCGAACGATTACCTGGCTTCGCCCTACGCCGTGATGCAGGGCCGCGATATTGCGCGCGGTTCCGGTGGCGACGTGTCGCTCGGGGTGTACCTCACCGGCCTGAAGCGTGGTGCCTCCACGCAGAAGAAGGTGACGATTCTGCGCACCCCCCTGAGCGACCGGAAGTCGCCCCTGACCGGCACGGACGAGAACTTCCTCTACGGCCTGGCCGGCTTCTGGGTCTTTGGTGGGGGAGCCTTCACCGGCATTAGTGCGACCCACCATGACGCCTACGACGAGATTCCGCACGCCCCCGAGCTCACCTTTGATCTGGGGGATGCCGCGGGCGGCATCGTGGTTCAGGGAACGGTTCAGACCCGCACCTTTACGCGCGGCTGGGCTGCTCTGAACACCGGCTCGAAGGATGTGACCGTGAAGGTTCCCTCTAATCTGGTGGATGCGGCAAACCGCCCGGTGCCCTCGAGCTTCACGCTGCGGGCGCATCAGGGTGTG
>NZ_KV814489.1:51042-95038 GCF_001813965.1 Rothia sp. HMSC072E10
CTTCACGCTGCGGGCGCATCAGGGTGTGGTGTACCGCCGGCGGTAATTTGAAGGTCTCTTGTTACAGCGTATATACGGTGGTACTCTGTACCCTACCCGGGGCGGGAATACCGCCTATTCGTTTCCACATGGTGGAGAGCATACCTGAATAAAGTCCGTTTCATGTCAAGAAACGGGCTGATTCACAGCGTAGCAGCCCTGTACTGTTGAACAAGCGGCTGGAATACAGCCAACCATTCTCGTGGTGTTGAGTTTAAGGAGTGAACTACAGTGAATATTCTTTTGATCGACGGCGGTAAAGCATTCGCCCACTCGGCGGGTCGCCTGAACCACACCCTGCATCAAATAGCCCGTGATACGTTATCGGCGCTCGGTCATCAAGTGCGAGAAACTGTGATTGACGACGGGTACGATATTCAGCAGGAAGTAGAAAAATTCCAGTGGATGGATGCGGTCATCTGGCAGATGCCCGGTTGGTGGATGCACGAGCCGTGGACCGTGAAAAAATATATCGACGAGGTGTTTACCGCCGGCGCGGGTACCCTGTACACTAGTGACGGTCGCCACAGGGTTAGCCCCACTGAAGGATACGGCACCGGCGGTCTTCTTCAGGGTCGGCGGCATATGCTGTCGCTGACGTGGAACGCGCCTCGCGAAGCTTTTACCCGGGAGGGCGACTTCTTCGAGGGAGTCGGGGTAGATGCCCTCTATATGCACTTTCATAAGGCCCATGAGTTCATGGGGACTACCCAATTGCCCACCTTTGTTTGCTATGACGTGATTAAAAATCCGCAGGTCGAACAGGATCTCGCTGACTATACTGCCCACCTCAACGAGGTCTTCGGTCGGGCGTAAGGGTTTAAGCCTGCATGCCTTCATAAGCATGTCTGAGATGGATGCGGCAAACCGTCCGGTGCTCTCGAGCTTCACGCTGCGGGCGCATCAGGGTGTGGTGTACTGCCGTAAGGCGTAATTTACCGCTCACGCATCTCTTTGGAGCCTCTGTGCGGCACCGCTTATTTGCGTATATAACCTCATAAACAAACCCACCGGCAATATAGCCAATTGGCTATATATACCGGTGGGTTTGTTATATGTGTGCTAGATGAGCTGGGGTAGCTTACTTAGCGGGGTAGGAGGGGACGTCGTAGCCGCCCATACGCTCCAGAACGCGAATCACCTGGCAGGAGTAACCGAACTCGTTGTCGTACCAGACGTAGACAATCGCGGAGTCATCGGTCACCACGGTAGCCAGCGAGTCCACAACACCTGCGGTGCGGGAACCCACGAAGTCGGTGGAAACAGCCTCGGGGGAATCCGAGTAGCCCACCTGGCGGCGCAGCTCGCCGTCGATGGACTCGCGGCGGAACAGCTCGTTCAGCTCCTCAGCGGAACCTGCGGGCTTGGTCAGCTTCACGTTCAGGATTGCCATGGAGACATCCGGGGTGGGAACGCGGATGGCGTTACCGGTCAGCTTGCCTTCCAGCTGCGGCAGAGCCTTAGAAACAGCCTTCGCAGCACCGGTCTCGGTGATGACCATGTTCAGCACAGCGGAGCGACCGCGGCGGTCACCCTTGTGGAAGTTGTCAATCAGGTTCTGATCGTTGGTGAATGCGTGAACGGTCTCAACGTGGCCGCGCTCAACACCGTATGCGTCATCCAGAACCTTCAGCGCCGGAGTAATCGCGTTGGTGGTGCAGGAAGCGGCGGAGAGAATCTTGTCCTCATCGGTGATGACGTCGTCGTTCACGCCGAACACGATGTTCTTCATGTCGCCCTTGCCGGGAGCGGTCAGCAGAACACGAGAGATACCGGGGCGGTTCAGGTGCTGCTCCAGGCCCGGAACGTCGCGCCAACGGCCGGTGTTGTCCACCAGCAGAGCGTCCTTAATGCCGTACTCGGTGTAGTCGACAGTGGTCGGGTCCGAGGAGTAAATGAAGCGAACCGGAACACCGTTAGCGATGATGGTGCTGTTCTCCTCATCCACCTCAATAACGCCCTTGAAGGGGCCGTGAACCGAGTCGCGCTCCAGCAGGGAGGCACGCTTGACCAGGTCCTTATCACCGTTCTTACGCACCACCACAGCGCGCAGGTTCAGGCCAGAACCCAGCGGCGAGGAGGAACGCTCCAGCAGGATGCGGGCCAGCAGGCGGCCAATACGACCGAAGCCGTACAGCACAACGTCCTGCTCCTTCGGCTGGTCACCCTGGTGGTTCACGGAGGAACCCAGCTGCTCGGGCAGCCACATGGACAGCTCGGGGGAGCCAGCCTCACGGTGTGCCTTGTGCAGGGCAGCGATGTTAATCGAGCAAGCGCCCAGGTTCAGCTCAGTCAGAGCACGAACCAGCTCGAGGGAGTGCGCGGGGTTCAGGGGCGCACCATCAATGTGGGATACGAAATCGTGCAGCTTCAGCAGCTCAATGACGGACTTGTTGACCAGGCTGCGGCCGTGAATGCTCAGCACCACGCCGTTCTCGCGGTGCAGCTTACCGATGAGGGGGATCAGCTCCTCTGCGGTAGCCTCACGGTTAACCCAGGTAGCGGTTGCAGTCGTCACGTATGACCTTCTTCCTAACTTCGTTGTCGGAGGGTAGGCGCGACGATGCTGTCGCGTCAATACCGGGCCGGGCGTAAGACCCGGCGTCGGTTTAAGTCTAACCCGTACAAACCCTTCCAGAGCCTCAAAATCAGCGATATTGAGGCTAAAAGTCAGAAGAGACCGAAGGCAGTTTGTGAACCCACACGGCAAGCCAACAGAACCCGTCAGAAGGGAAAGCAAAACCACTTGAAATCCCCACAAAAACGCACTCTCCCGAACGGGCTGGCCGAGTAGAATTGAAACCATGTTGACTGTAATCGGTGAAGCACTCGTAGACGTCGTCCACCAGCACGACGGAGAAACCCACGCCTACCCCGGCGGGTCCCCCATGAACGTCGCCGTTGGCGCATGCCGCCTCGGCCACCCCACCAACTTTGTCGGCCACTACGGCCCGGACGCCTACGGTGAAAGCATCAACGCGCACCTAAACGCCTCCTCGGTGCAGCTGCCCTTCGAACCCACCGCGGAGCGAACCTCCGTCGCCCAGGCCACCATTGGCGCCGACGGTGCGGCGGAATACGAATTCGATATCGAGTGGGCCCTGGACGCTATCGCCGAGGAGCTGGCTGAACTGGCCCGCACCTCTGACGCGGTGCACACCGGTTCTATCGCCGCCATGCTTGAGCCCGGCGCACACGTTGTTGCGGCCGCCTTCGAGGCCGCCCGCGACAGCGCCCTGCTCAGCTACGATCCCAACTGCCGCCCCACCCTCATCCACGACGTGGAGCAGGCGCGACAGTGGGCCGAAAAGTTCGTCTCCCTCTCCAGCGTGGTCAAGGCCTCCGACGAGGATCTGCAGTGGCTCTACCCCGAGCGTTCCCTCGAAGACACCGCCCGCGCTTGGCTGGACCTCGGTGCCGAGCTGATGGTCATTACCCGTGGTGAGGACGGCCCCATCGCCTACAGCAAGAAATACCCCGAGGGTATTTCCCAGCCCGCCTACCGCGTTGATGTTGCGGACACCGTCGGTGCCGGCGACTCCCTCATGGCGGCTCTTATTGCGGGCCTGCTGGACCGCGGTATTGCCGGCCCCGAGGCTCGCGCCAAGGTTGCCGCACTGGCCGCCGAAGACATCGCCGACCTGATGCACTTCTCCGCCACCGCGGCGGGCATCACCGTATCCCGCGCGGGCGCCAACCCGCCCACCCGCGAGGAACTCGTCGCCGTTCTGAACGGCTAATAAATGGCGCGCGGCCGGCGGATAGCTCACCCTATCCGCCGGCATCGTCATATACACGGCCCCCTACCCCGTGAAAATACAACCACCGCGAGAAATCACGAGGAGAATCATGAGCTCCATTGGCCCCGCACCCCTGCCCCGCGAACCCTACGCGGGTCTGCCCGAACTGCCCGAATTCACCCTAACCTCGACCGACGTGCAGGACGGCGGCACCGCCCCCGAGTGGATGCGCTCCGCCCTCTTCGGCGTGGCAGGCGGTCAGGATCGCTCCCCGCAGCTGTCCTGGAGCGGATTCCCCGAGGGCACCAAGTCCTTCGTTCTGACCTGCTTCGACCCGGATGCGCCGGTCCCCAGCGGCTTCTGGCACTGGACTGTCTCTAATATTCCCGCAGAGGTGACCAGCATTGACACCGGCGCGGATGCACCTGCCGGCGCCCTGACGCACCGCAACGACGCCGGTGTGGCGGGCTTCCTGGGCGCTGCGCCTCCGGCTGGTCACGGCCCGCACCGCTACATCTTCTGCGTCACCGCCGTGGATGTGGAGAAGCTCGACATTGACGAGAACGCCAGCCCCGCCGTCGTGAACTTTAACCTGCTCGGCCACGGTCTGGGTCGCGCGTTCCTGACCGTCACCTACGCGGAACCGGCGGCATAGCGGCACGCCGGCACAGTCTCACCAGACCCGCGCCCTGACCAGTACCGTACACTGACCAGCACCGATACACCCCACCACTGAAGGCATATCTGCATGATTAAACTCATCGCCAGCGATCTGGACGGCACCCTCATCGGGCACGACTTCCGGTTCCGTCCGCGTACCTTACGCGCCCTTGAGGCCGCCCGCGCCGCCGGGATCGACATCGTCTTCGTCACCGGCCGCCCGAGCCGCTGGCTCACGCCCCTGCGCGAGCAGACCGACTTCGACTCCTACGCCATCTGCTCTAACGGTGCCGTGGTGTACCACCTGGGCGCGAACGAGGTGGAAGAAGTCAACGGCGCTGATCCCGTGGTGATTGCCCGTACTCACGAGCTGCTGGAGCCCATGTTCCCCGACGCCACCTACACCCTCGAAACCGTGGATACCGTCTTTATCCAGGGGCCGCACGAGGGCGGCGAGGTGCTCGAGGGCGCCCGCGTAGTGGAGGCGAAAATTGCCGAAGCGCTCGAACGTATCGGTTCAACCCCGGTCATTAAGTACCTGATTCGTGTGCCCGGCATGGACCCGGATATTCTGCAGGCACGCGTGCATCAGGCGGTCGGTTCGCTGGTGTCGGTGACCCGCGGCGTGGTCGGTGAGCCGCTCGTCGAGATGGGCTCTAAGACCGTGAATAAGGGGCGGATTCTGGAGAAGTTCGCGGCACGCCACGGCATTGAGGCGCACGAGGTGATGGCGTTTGGTGACATGCCGAATGACGCGGAGATGCTCTGCTGGGCGGGTGAAGGTTTTGCGATGGCGTCGGGTCAGCCGGCGCTCATTGCGAAGGTGGGGCGCACCTGCCCGCCCTTCCATGAGGACGGTGTGGCGCAGACGATTGAGGCGATGCTCGCCGAACGGTCCTAGGTGCCTAGCACTAGCTATCCAGCACGGGCCCTCCGGTGCTAGCTATCCAGCGCTAGCGGCTTGGTTAGCCTCCGCAGACATAACTTAGACATAAACTTTTATGTCTACACATAAAAAAATTTGAGTCTAGACATAAAAATTCATGTCTAGACTCAAATTTTTGTGTCTGATTTGTGTCTAGACTAAAATTTTTTGTATGAACAACGTGGAATGGACCCCCGAATGGCTTGCTGAAACCATCAAACTATTGCGTACTCACGGCAGTGATACGCAGTTTATTGAGGTTAAAAAAGCCCACGGAGGCTACCCGGGAAGCCTAGACGCAACCCTGAGTAGTTTCTCCAATAGTTCCATGGGCGGAATCATTATCTGCGGCCTCGACGAGAATAATGACTTTGCGCCTGTAGGCGTATACGACCCTGCAGACCTAGAAAAAACCCTCGGCAACAAGCTCCGCAGGGGCCTCAAGCCGCCGAACACCATGGAATCCGGCACCATCCTCTACGAAGACGCCAAAATCTTTGTTGCCGCAATCCCTCCGCTGCCTCCCTATGAACGCCCCGCCTACATTGGCGGTAAAGCGTACGTGCGTTCTGGCGACGGTGACCACGAAATGAGCCGCCATGAAACCGACCTGATGGTGGCTCAGCGGACACGCACCGGATTCGATGAGGAGCCGGTAGAATACACCTCCATTGCCGACCTAGACGAAGGCCTCAAAACTGCTTATCTGCGAGACATCCGTGCTAAATCACGCCGCCTCGCCGGAAGCTCCGATGAAGAGGTCCTCCGCCGCAAGGGAATTATTGCCCTCGGAACCGACAACCTTTCCCTTGCGGGCTTGTACGCCTTGGGTTCTTACCCTCAGGAGTTCAGGCCCTCGCTCAAAGTCACCGGAGTCGTCATCGACCCGAGCGGTAAAGCCCGCAACCTCGACAAATTTGAGGCGGACGGCCCCATCCCCGCCATGCTCGAAGAGACTCTGGCATGGGTCAAACGGAACCTGGCACACCCGGTTGTCGAACTGTCCAATGGGCACCTCATCAACGGGCAGGAAGTACCCGATATTGCCCTTCGCGAGATTCTGTCGAATGCACTCGTACACCGCAGCCTCAACCCCAAAGCAGATACCGAAGAGGTGCGCGTCAGGATTTTCCCTGACCGAATCTCTGTAGAGAACCCCGGCGGTCTGTACGGAATCACTCTCCAGCGTCTGCAAGAGTATGGCGAACGCTCCCGCGTGAATGACCGCCTGTATGACGTCTGCACGCATGTAACAACCCCTGACGACGGATACCGAGTCATCGAAGGTGAGGGTAGTGGCATCTACACGGCACAGGAGGCGGTGCGTCAGGCAGGGCTGAAACCCATCCAATTCATTGATGGGGTCATTCGTTTTACCGCGATTATTAGCAGGGAGCCTCTGGATGGTGCTCGTATCGCCGATGTTAGTTCACCGCAGCAGAAGTCGGAGATAGACCCGCGCCAATCGTCACCCACGGTTCCTAGTAACCGTCAGGAGGCGGTGCTCCTGGCTCTGCGCTCGCTACGCCCCCCCGCCGGTATCGAGGACATCATGGGTGCTCTTCCCGGGCCTTTTGCTGAGCTGCAGAAGCCGCAGGTCCGGTACGTCCTCACGAAGCTCCTTCAAGAAGGAGTCATTACCCGTGAAGGTGGTCGAGGTAACCGCAATACGACATACCGCCTGGCCTAACCGAATATCGGGCTAACGCGCAAAAGCGGCCCGGATGGAAACAATCCATCCGGGCCGCTTTTCTACAGCCTACGCCTCAGGAGTATTACTCCAACGGGCGGTGAAGAACTTAGTGTCCCTCAGTGCTCTTCTCAGGGTCGAAGGGCTCCAGCGGGTCGCCAGCGGCCTTCGTGTACTTCGCGATGAAGGTCATCAGGTGGAAGATAATCAGGGTTGCCGCGGTACCCAGTGCAATACCGGCGAAGGACAGCTCACCGAAGGTCCAGGTGTAGTCCGCAATACCCACAATCAGCGCCACAGCGGCGGTGGTCAGGTTGATCTGGTTCGAGAAGTTCACGCGGTTCTCGCTCCAAATACGTGCACCGAGCATACCGATCATGCCGTACAGCACGGTTGCGGCACCGCCCAGAACACCCGCCGGGACGGTCGCAATTGCCGCACCGAATGCGGGGAACATGGACAGTGCAATCGCGAAGATAGCCGCCACCCAGTACGCCGCGGTGGAGTACACCTTGGTCGCAGCCATCACGCCAATGTTCTCGGCGTAGGTGGTGGTACCCGAACCGCCGCCCATACCGGCAATGGTGGTTGCCAGGCCGTCAGCCATGAGGGCGCGACCCGAGTAGTCGTCCAGGTTTTCACCGCTCATCTGAGCCACTGACTTCACGTGGCCGATATTCTCTGCCACGAGCACCAGAATCACAGGGATGAACAGACCGGCGAGCTCCCAGTGGAACTCGGGGGTCTGGAAGTGCGGCAGACCGATGATGCCCTGAGTCTGCACAGCCTTGTCAATCTTGGAGAAGTCCACCTCGCCGCGAATCACGGCGGTGATGTAACCAACGCCCACGCCCAGCAGGATGGACAGGCGACCAATGATGCCCTTGAACAGCACAGAAATCAGGATGATGGAGCACAGGGTCACCAGCGCGGTCACCGGTGCCACCATGAAGTTGTCCTTGGCGCTCTTCGCCAGGTTGAAGCCAATCAGCGCCACAATCGAACCGGTCACGACCGGGGGCATGAGCTTGGTGAGCCAGCCGGTGCCGGCGAACTGAACGATCAGGCCGACCAGGAACAGCGCCACACCCGCCATGACGATGCCGCCGAGGGCGCCCGCCGGACCGTGCGAGTTCATGGCAGCCGCCAGGGGAGCGATGAACGCGAAGGAGGAACCCAGGTAGGAGGGGACGCGGCCGCGGGTAATCAGCAGGAAGAGGACGGTGCCGATACCCGAGAAGAACAGGGTGGTTGCCGGCGGGAAGCCGGTGATAATCGGCACGAGGAAGGTTGCACCGAACATGGCGACCACGTGCTGCGCACCGATACCGATGGTAATCGGCCAGGCGAGGCGCTCGTTCGGGGCGACGAAGGAACCGGGCTTAATGCTGCGGCCGTCGCCGTGAATCGACCAGTCGAAGCCGAAAAGCTTAGAGATGCTCAAAGGGAGCTCCTGAAGTGAATGTGGTGTATAAAATTCCACATTATTCTACGCGCCTATGGGCGTAGGTCACAGCTAAATGCCTATAAATATGAGCAGGGATACCCCTAAACCGCTTATATTCCCAATTCGCTATCTGATTGATGGGTGCGGGGCACATAAAAATACCGTCGCCCTCTATATGCAAGATATTGCATATAGAGGGCGACGGTATTGATGAAGACAGCGTCGCTAACGTTTAGAGAGCTTCCTGAAGAGCCTCGAGGTGATCGTACTTCGACAGCTCGTAGCGCAGGTGGCCCTCGGTCGGGGACTGCACCGGCAGGAAGGAAGCCTCACGCAGGCGGCGAGCGGTCGGGGACTCGGCCACGTAACCGGCACCTCCAACAACCTGCAGCTCAAAGTGAGTAGCAATGGTCGCGAAGTGCGAAACCCCCAGGCGCAGGCTCAGCAGGTCACGGCGCTCGGCGCGCTCCGGTTCGGACGCCAGGCGAATCAGCTCCTCCCGCAGGCTCTCGTACTCGGAGAGGATTAGCGGGAACTCGGGGCGGAAGATGCCCTTCGACACGTCCAGGTGCTTAGCGGCCTCCTGCAGAGCACCTGCGGCCAGGCCCAGGCAGAAGGAAGACTGAACCAGCAGGAACGGTGCGGTGACATCGTGCAGGAACGCCTCGAGGTTATCGCTCAGGATATCCTCGCTCGGCACGAAAACGTCCTCGAACTTCAGGGTGCCCGACTCGGTGCTGTTGAGCGCCAGCAGGTCGCGGTGGTAGTAAATCTCCAGGCCCGGCACATCCTGGCGAATCGTCACAATGTAGCGGTCCGGGTGACCCTCGGGAGCGTTCTCCAAGGCCACCGGCAGAACAATTACGCCGCTCGGGTACAGGTTCGATGCCCAGGAGATAGAACCGTTGAGCTTCAGGCCACCCTCAACGAGGGTGCCCTTCACCTTAATCGGCTCCAGACCCGACGCCTCCTTGTACGCCGCCGCCATCGCGGTGGTGCCGCTGACGGTCGCATTGGCCAGGCCCTCGGGCAGCTCGCGGCCCACGGCGTCGAAGAACGCGATGGTCGAACGGTGAGCCCAGAGCGAGAAGGCGGTGGTGGCGTCCTCGGTAGCCAGGTCGAATGCAACAGCGACCTGGGGAACCAGGGAGCCGCCGTCGCGACCCAGGGTAATCAGGCCGTCCTTGGCAATCTCACGGAGGGTCTCGAAAGGAGAACGCTCGCCGCGGTCAACGGCCTCCGCATTGGTGCGGGCGAGGGCGAGAACCTGCTCGCGCTGAGGGTAGTCGTACAGGGGTTCCAGGGTGAAGTCGGACATGTGGTTTCTCCTAAGCGGGGAGCGCGCGTCTATGCGTGCAGCTTGAACAGTCGGTCGATGGGGGTGCTGACGGCCTTGCGGGCGCGGACGACAGCGTCTTCGTCGGGTGCATCGTAGAAGCACAGGCACTTGGCGGTGTCTTCACGAACGTAGGTGCGCAGGAAGGAAACCTCGGGCACCTCGGCGTACTTGGGGGCGTTGGCCTTCTTACGGGTCAGGTACTGTTCCATGGTGATCTCTGCGGGGATGTCCCACTCGACCAGGTAGTCGGCGTCCTTCTTGAGCTTCTTGATGTCATCGAGCTCTGCGCCGACGAGGCGGACGGCATCGGGTCCTTCGACGGAGGCGCGCTCACCGATAGCTGCGGCGAGGTCGGGGCCGAATGCGGTGTTCTCGGCTTCGATGATGACGAAGACGATCTTGTGGTCTGCGGAGACCTGGGTTTCGATGAGCTCCGCGCCGTTGGTCAGGGAGGAGTTGACGGTCTCGATGAGGGCGGTTGCCTCTTCCTTGGACGGGTTAGCGGGGGTCAGTTCTACCAGGTACAGTGCCATGATGTTCTCCTTGGGAGGTTGCGTTGGGGTGGCCGGCCGCGTGTTTGTCCGGCCGTTCTGGAATCACCTTAGACCTGTAGTTGAGGGCTGTCTAATAGATGTCCGTTCGTGGCGTAATGAGTCCTTTTTTGACTCTGATTTCCGTCATGTGCGTTCACGCGGAGACATAAATCGTCACAGTTCCGCGCGCGGGAACCTGCCTGCGGCCGCAGAATTTTCGCGCGGGTTATCGAACCCGATGGCGCATCTATCCGCGGCGTCCTGCTCGTGCCGCAAAGTCATCGAGGGCGCGGTTGAGAGCGGGGACAGTCCACACTTTTTGCCCCTGAATTTTGACGCGTTCTTCACGCAGAATCTGCAGCTCCACCATGCGGTTGAGGAGGCGATACACACTAGCTCGGGACCCCTGCGTGTGCTCCTCCACCATGTGCGCAGTGAAGGCGGGCTCAGTGCAGCATAGGTCAGTGAGGGAACGCAGGAGAGGGGTTTTACGCTGGGCAATGGACAGCACCTCATCGCGCAGGGTTCCAATGTCTTGCGCCAGGATTTCTGCGTTGGTGATTGCCTTCTGCGCGGCGTCGATGAAGAGCTCGATGATGGGCTCAGCATCGCCTGCACGGTAGTCGGTGAGCGCCTGAATGTACCCGTCAGTATCGTGCAACAGCCCGGAGGAGACGGGCAGAATCACGTGGCGAGTGACGCCGCGGGCGAGCAGGAGCGCGGAGATGAGGGCTCGTCCGGTGCGGCCGTTGCCGTCGGTGAAGGGGTGAATCGTTTCAAATTGGGCGTGCGCGATAGCCGCCTGCGCGAGGGGATCAATATCGCGGCGGTTCATGAAGGCTACAAGGTCTTCGAGGGCGGCAGGAACTCTCTCGTGATGCGGTGCTACATAGTCGGCGGTTACCGGCGAATCACCCTTAATCCACACCCACTGGGTGCGGAGTACACCGGAGTCCTGATGCAGACCGCGGGTCAGTTCGCGGTGCATCGCGAGGATATTATCGACGCTAATGTTTTCTGCGGTATTCAAGGCTGCACGCATGGCGTGAACATTGCGCGCCACCAGCTCGGCGTTAACTCCGACCTTCGACCCGCTTGCACCCAGGACAGCTAGTGAGAGCCTGCGTGCGCTAACGGTGAGGTTTTCAATCTGTGAGCTGGAGGCGGATTCGCCGCGCAGAAGAACCGCGGAGAAGGGGATTCCGCCGATGTGGTGGAGCCGCTCATCGAAGCGGGTCATTGCGGTGGCGTTCTCTTGGAGGCGCGCTCGCAGTGCGGGGCTGAGTTCGACGTTGAGTGTGGCAATGGAGGCGGGTACGGCGCTGGAGAAGGCGCCGGAGTTGCGGCGCGTTGCGCGTCGGGAGGCGAGGGCGTCGCGGTGAACCCAGGGGGTTTGCGGCTCCCATGTGAGGGCGGGCCAGGTGATGGCTGTGGGCATGGTTCCTCCTCCCTCCTCCTCTTCATCGGTGTCGTCTTGCTGGTCGTATGGGGGGTCTTAATAAGACAATACACTTCGATTTTCTTATTAAGGCGCTTAATAAGAAAATCCGTGCGGATTGTCTCATTGAGGAAAACGCCCGGAGTGTGCATCCAAAGCCTCTTTACCCTTCCCCTCCTGAACCTGTCCTCAACATTTCGGCGCTCCGGCTACCGGCGCATACAGCAGGGCCCCGAACCCTTGGTAATTCAAGGATTCGGGGCCCTAGCCTATATGCGTTCGCCTACACGCTCACGCCGCCCGAAAGCAGCGAGTCAGCGGTACAGGCAAATGCGGTTACTTCACGCCGCGCATGAGCTTCTGAACCGGCTTGTGCACCAGGAACAGCAGCACACCGGTCGCGATGGTGATAATGCCCATCCAGGTGAAGTAGGGAACTTCAGTTTCCATGCTGTAGAACGGAGCCAGCCAACCGGAGAGCACGGTACCCATTGCCACGGAGGTGAAGTACAGCGCCATCATGTTCACGCGGTGCGCCTTCGGTGCGAGCTTGGTCGCCAGCGAAATACCCACCGGCGAAATAATCAGCTCAGCAATGGTGCAGACGAACAGAATCAGCACGATCCAGCCGACGTTCACGCTCTGAACGCCCGCCTGAGCGAGGAAGATCCAGAACGCCAGACCAATAATGATCAGCGCTGCGGAGAACTTCAGGGTGGTGACCGGCTGGCGGTCACCCCACTTGGTCCACAGGGCGGAGAACATCATGCCGAAGATGATGATGAAGATCGGGTTGATGGAGTTGACCAGGTTCGGGCTCAGCTCCATGCCCAGGATGTTCCAGTTGAGGCGCTCATCCGAGTACACCGCCATGACGGTGAACTGCTGCTGGTACAGTGCCCAGAACACGGCGTTTGCAATCCACAGGGGGATGAACGCGGTGACGCGGGAACGCTCATCGGAGGTGACGTCCTTGGCGGTCAGCATCTGTGCGAACAGGGCGATAGCGCCGATGAAGATGAAGCCCATGACCCAGTTCTTGAGGTTATCTGCGGTCATCAGACCGGTCGCCAGCAGGATGCCGAGAACGACGACGATACCGACCAGTGCCAGGGCGAAGTTGCGCTTCTGGGCGCTGGTGAAGGGGGTGCCCACGTGGTGTACGGAGGCGGGCAGGTTCTTGCGGGTCAGCGCGTACTGGGTCAGGCCGGCGGCCATACCGATGGCAGCCAGGCCGAAGCCGAGGTGGAAGCCACCGGCAGTCCAGCCCCAACCGGTCAGGAGCGGGCCGAGGAGTGCACCGGTGTTCACGCCAATGTAGAAGATGGTGAAGCCCGCGTCGCGGCGTGAGTCGTTGTCGCTGTAGAGCGAACCGACCAGCACGGATGCGTTACTCTTCAGGCCGCCGGAGCCGATAGCGACCAGCAGCAGACCAATCACCACGCCTGGCACGCCGGGGATGAGGGAGAGGGAGATGTGGCCCGCCATAATGCCAATAGCGGAGTAGAAGAGGGTACGCTCGGGGCCGAGGAGGCGGTCACCGAGGATACCGCCGAGGATTGCCATGAGGTACACGACTGCACCGTATGCGCCGATAACGCCGGTGGCGAGGTCCTTGTCGAGGCCCAGGCCGCCCTTGTCGGCGGTGTAGTACAGGTAGTAGATCATGATGCCCTGCATGCCGTAGAAGGAGAAGCGCTCCCACATTTCTACGGTGAACAGGTTCGCGAGCATACGCGGGTGGCCGAAGAAGGTCTTGGTGTCCTTGGGTTCGGCACCTGTGATGGTGTGAGACATGGTGGTAATTCTTTTCTGTGCAAGCCCGGGGTTCTGTGTGACCCGGACAATATATTTACAAGTGTATACCCTTACCCATGTATATGTATACATGGTACACACCCATATTTCACAGAATAAACTCTTAGTCAGTGCATGAAAAACCATTTCGATTTTTTCGTATGCACTGCTTCTGAATCTCACAAACCCCCAAATACCGGGCTAGATGCGCCACGCACCCCCAACGCGATAGAGTGGAACCACAACTATGTCCGCGGTGCACCAGCCCGTGCCGACCGGCGCATTTTTAACCATTTCAAAGGAGAACCCCATGTCTGTAGTACCCCAGGTTGACCCCCGCGACGTTCCCGCCGGTGCGACCATTATCGACGTTCGTGAAGACTATGAGTGGGAGGGTGGCCACGTGACCGGCGCAAAGCACATCACCCTCGACACCATCGCCGAGCGTCTAGCCGAGCTGCCCGCACCGGGCGAGGACTTCTACGTCATCTGCCACGGCGGTGGCCGTTCGAACCGCGCGGCAACCTTCCTGCGCGGATGCGGCTACGCGGCCCACAACATTGCTGGCGGCACCAGCGCATGGTTCGCCGCCGGTCTGCCGATGACCAGCGAGAACGGCGAAGCTCCCGCGGTCGTTCACTAAACCGCCGGTTCGCCTGCACGCCATACAATGGAGTCCGTGACTGAAACTTCCGCGGACCGTATGTTTTCTACCTCGAACGCTCCCGCTTCTGCGCCCGATTCCCACGCCCTGCCGAGTATTCTGCAGAGCATCCCGTGGGATGCGCAGACGCGGGAGCTTGTCGTGCGCCCGCTGCCTTTCGCGGTGAACTGCGAGGACGCGTACCCGCTGCTGGCCGCCGGTGCCGAGTACTCGTTCTGGCTGGATTCGGCCCGCGAGGAGTCGCCCATGTCGGTCGCCTCGTACGTGGGTGTGGTTCCGGCGCAGCTGTCGCCCCTGCGCGTGGATTCGGCGCGCGCGGCGGCTGAATCCGGCGCGGAAGACCCCTTCGCCCAGCTGGAGGCGGCGCTCGCCCGCGCACCGCGCGTGCACCCGGATACCGCGGCGGCAACCGGTCTGCCCGCGGGTTTGCGCGGCGGTTACGTGGGCTATTTCGGCTACGAGGCGCGTGCCGCCATGGGCATGGAGCATGGCCACCCGGTGCCCGGCTACCTGCCGGCGCACGAGGCGCCGACCCCGGATTCTCTGTGGTTGCCGGCGGTCCGCTACCTGGCGCATGAGCATGCGCGCCCGGGGGTTGCGGCGCGAAGCTGGCTGGTGGGCGATGAGCCGTGGTGTGAGGCGGCGGAGCGGCTGTTGCGCGCGGCGGGGGAGAGTGCCTCAGATAATGCCCCCGTAAATACCCCCGAGCTCGCCGAGCCCCTGCTCTTCCCTGCACCCGCCGCGGAAGCCTACATGGATGCCGTTCGCGCTAGTCAGCACGAAATCTACGAGGGTAACAGCTACGAGGTGTGCCTGACCGCGCAGACGAGTGCGCGCATCCAGAACCCGAGCCAGGAGCTTTTCTTTGAGCTGTATCGCCGCCAGCGCGCCCACAATTCGGCGCCGTATGCGGCGTATCTGCGGTGCGGTGATTTTTCGGTGCTTTCTTCTTCGCCGGAGCGTTTTTTGAGCGTGGATACGCACCGCAACGCCCAGACGAAGCCGATTAAAGGCACGGTGCCGCGCGGCGCCACCCCGGAGGAAGATGCCGCAGCGGCGGCATGGTTGCGTACCGATGAGAAGACCCGCGCCGAGAACCTCATGATCGTGGATTTGCTACGTAATGACCTGTCTACGGTGTCTGACCCGGCGTCCGTGCGCGTGCCCGTGCTCATGGGTGTGGAGAGCTATTCGACGGTGCATCAGCTGGTATCTACGGTCAGCTCGCGCCTGCGCGAGGGAATTTCCGCGGTGGCTGCCGCGCGGGCGTGCTTCCCGGGCGGCTCGATGACGGGTGCCCCGAAGCCCTCGACCATGCAGATTATTGAGGGCCTGGAGGGTCGCGCTCGCGGCGTGTATTCGGGTGCTCTGGGTTTTGTGTCGACGGATGGTTCGGCGAACCTGTCGATTGTGATTCGCACGCTCGTGGCGCACGATGATGGCACGGTGACTCTTGCCGCGGGTGGCGCTATCGTGGCTGATTCCGACCCGACCGCCGAGTATGAGGAGATGCTGACGAAGCTGCGTGCTGCGTTGCCGCCGTCGGTGGGCCGCGTGGTGGAATAGCCTAGCGCTGGAATAGCACAGGGAATAGCCTGCGCCGCCTGCACGTGAGCCGCTACACTTGAACTATGACTAAGCTTTCTGAAAACCTCCCCATTGAAGAAGCCCGTGAACGCCTGCGCCAGCTGATTTCTGAGCTGGCTGTGGTGCGCGGGCACGTGGTCCTCGCCTCCGGCAAGGAAGCCGACTACTACGTTGACCTGCGCCGCATCACCCTGCACCACGAGGCTTCTCGCCTGGTCGGTCAGGTCATGCTGGACCTGCTGGATAAGAACGGCATCGAGTTTGAGGCCGCTGGCGGTCTGACCATGGGTGCTGACCCGGTGGGTACCGCGATTATGCGTGCCGCTGGTGATCAGGACCGTGCGATTGATGCGTTTGTGGTGCGTAAGGCTCAGAAGTCTTACGGCATGGGTCGTCAGGTGGAGGGCCCCAGCGTTGAGGGTCGCCGCGTGGTTGCTGTTGAGGACACCTCCACTACCGGTGGTTCGGCGCTGACCGCTGTTGAGGCGCTGCGTAAGGCTGGCGCTGAGGTTGTGGCGGTTGCTGTGATTGTTGACCGTGCAACCGGCGCTAAGGAGCATGTGGAAGAGGTCGCGGGCGTTCCGTGCCTGTACGCATACTCGAAGGATGAGCTGGGCCTGGACTAGTCTCTACTGGCTTGGACTTAGGACCTCGTGAATTTTTAAGACGTTCCCGTTGCGGCGGGTGAACCCGTGCCGCTGGCTGCTGTGTGTGGCTGGTGGTGCGGGTTTTTGTCTGTAAGATGGCTCTGTGGGCGCCGGTCGTGGCGCTGGTTGTTGGCGTGAAGGTGGTTGTGATGGTTGAGAATCGTGAGGCGGCTGAGGCTGTACCTGCTGAGGCGGCTGTAGCTGAGGCTGTTGAGGGCACTGAGCAGGGTACTGCCCGTTTTGAGGTGGGTGTGGGCCCGTGGGAGGGTCCGTGGCCTGAGGGCGACCATTGGGATGAGGAGCTGCTGCGTGAGGGCGACCGCCGTAACGTGGTGGATAAGTATCGTTACTGGTCGATGGACGCGATTATTGCTGACCTGGATACGCGCCGCCATGATTTTCATGTGGCGATTGAGAATTGGCAGCATGATTTGAATATTGGCACGGTGGTGCGTACTGCGAATGCGATGTTGGCGAAGGAGGTCCATATTATTGGGCGTCGCCGCTGGAATCGTCGTGGTGCGATGGTAACGGATCGTTATCAGCATGTGCGTCATCATCCGACGATTGAGGATTTTGTGGCGTGGGCGCATGGTGAGGGTCTGGAGATTATTGGTATTGATATTTTTCCGGATTCGGTGCCCCTGGAGACGTATGATCTGCCGAAGAAGTGTGTGCTGGTTTTTGGCCAGGAGGGCCCGGGCCTGTCGGAGGAGTTGCATGCGGCTGCCAAGGATACGTTGTCGATTGAGCAGTTTGGGTCGACGCGTTCGATGAATGCGGCGACGGCTGCGGGTATTGCGATGCATGCGTGGGTTCGCCGCCATGTGTTTGGTCAGATTCCGTCGTAGTTTGGCGGCTGTTGGTTAGGTGTTTAAAGGTTCCGATGCGTTGTGTGCGTGTCGGAACCTTTTTCGTTGTGGTTTGGGCGGCTTAAACCACGCATGGAATTACCTAGGCGTGTTAGTGTTAACGCAAATCACAGGAGATGTGAGAATCGCACTCTCAATTTCGGTTTGGGGTGTGCGATGGATTTCCTGACTTCGGCTCGCCAATGGTTGCGGGCTGTGGATATGAATGACCGCGGCGTCATTCCCCTGAAAGGAGTCGGTAACAATGAAGAAATCTTCTGCCCTACTCGCCTGCTTTGCTTTAGCTGTAAGTTCCTGCGCCGCTGCGCCTAAAGATACTAGCCTCAAAGCCCAGCTGGATTTTGAAAATAACTACATTACTCTTCCGCTCGACGAATACGACATGAGTGACCAGGCCCTAGATATAACATATAGGGCGTATTTGTTGATTCTTAAAGAGTGCTACGCGAAAAAGGGATACGATTTTGAAATTCTAGAAAACGGCTTCGTTTCTGGCGACGCCTCCCAGTACGGCTCCTGGAATGTGAAGCATGCGGCGAATCATTTTACGTCCAGCAAAGTCAGAGAAGAGCAGTCTAGGATTTATGACAGCATCCCTGAAGACGTCAAGGCCAGCTGCCGCGAAGAGCATCGGGAAGAACTGAATGCGCTCAAGTTTGATGAGGCTGATGAGGAAAAGTACCGCCCCGTCCGTCGTATCAGTGGCGAAGCGTACCAGCGTGCGCAGGGTGACCCTGAATGGAAGAAAGCCCGCTCAGATTGGTGGGACTGCCAGCGTGAGGAAGGGTTGACGCCTCGCACCGGGGACGGTGAATGGACGAGCAAAGAAACGGCCAATCTGAATGCTGATGATCCCAAAGTGTTGGAGGAGGTTATCCGCCTGGCGACCATTGAAGCTCAATGTAGTGAGAAGGTGAGGTTGGCTCAGCGTTTGGGTGATCTTGAGGCGTCCTATCAGGGTCCTTTGATTGAGAAGAATCAGGCGTTGCTGAATGATTTGAAGGCCTATCGTGACGCGAAGATAGCCAAGGCGCGTGAAATTATCGCCACCCACCAGTAGATATCAGCGACAAGCAGATAGGAGCCCTTGGGATAATTGGGGTAACTCCGTTTGAACGTCGAGGTATGGAGGAGGAAAAGCCTATGCGTAAGGCTCTCTCTGCGGTAACAGTATTCTGCCTGCTGGGGGCGTGCGTGTCCTGCTCCAGCAGTGCCGAGCGGGACACCTCACGAAAAGCTGTTCTCGACTATTCAAAGAACTACGTACACCTTCCACTGGACGAGTACGCCTTTGACGAACTCACACTCCGTACGGTGAGCACGGCGTGGCACACGCTCATGTCCGAGTGCTATGCGCACCACGGGCAGTCCTATGCCGTGCCCTCAGTAGACACCCCGCAACCGGGAGGCCTGTACGGCAGCTGGAATGTCGAGTACGCCAAAAAGTACGGGTACTCCCAGAAGGAATCCCGAGGCTCAGACGATTCAGCATCAGACGACATCAACACCCGGTGCCAAGAAGAGGTGAAAGCCGCATTCTCTGACGTCGAACTGGACGAAAAAGAATACCGGTTCGTAGGAGAGCTCAACTCACAGGCATACACCTACGCCTCCCAAACCGATGAGTGGAAAAATATCCGCTCAGAATGGTGGACCTGCCTGCGTGAACGCGGACTAACCCCCAGGGAAGGAGAGCGCGACTGGACGTCCGAAGAAAGCGCACATCTCATGACTTCTTCCCAAGGCAACGAAGAAGCTAAGCCGGAGGAAATTCGCCTCGCAACGATCGAAGCGGAATGTAACCAGAAGGTGGGTATGGCTCAGCGCCTGGGCGATATTGAGGCGTCCTACCAGGGGCCTCTCATCGAAAAGAACCAGGCGAAGCTTAACCAGTTGAAAGAAGAGAAAGAAAAGCGTGTGGCGAAGGCGCGCGAAATTATTGCCACCCGCCAGTAGCCGCACCCGCTGAAGGGCAGAACGGGCGAACCAGCCGCAGATTGCGCACAAGTTACCCACAAGAAAATCCGCGCACACGAAAATTTCACAAAGAAGGAGCCGGGGAGTGTCACCACTCCCCGGCTCCCGCTGTATCCACTCTCAACCTCGCAGCCCATGCCAGCGCACCTACAGGCCCGCCAGCTCAAGGCCGCTCAGCGTCAGGTCGCTTAGCCCTTTAGCCCACCGGAACGTTAACGTTCACCAGCGAGTACAAATCCTTCGGATCATCCGGGCTAGCAACCAGGTCAATGAACTGCTGCAGGTCGGTGTCCTGCGTAGCCGCACGGGCATAACGCAGACCCGAGAAGTCAGAAATCGCGAAGCCCACCGAATCAAACAGGGTAATCTGCTCATCCGACACGCGGCCCGGCTCCTCACCGGTCAGAACCTTCCAGAACTCCACCACCGGGAAGTCCGGGTCCTTCTGCTGAATCTCGCCCTCAATGCGGGTCTGCGGCGGGAACTCAACAAACACGGTGGAGCGGTCCAGAATTTCGCTTTCCAGCTCAGTCTTGCCGGGGCAGTCGCCACCAATAGCGTTCAGGTGCACGCCGGGCTTTACCTGGCGGTCCAGCAGAACCTTCGCCTGCTGCTTATCGGCGGTGCAGGTGGTGATGATGTCTGCACCCTCGACAGCCTCGTCCACGTCCTTAGCCAGGTGGATGCGGAAGCCCAGCGGCTCAAGGTTACGGCGGAACTTCTCCATCGCGTGCGGATCAACGTCGTAGACGGACAGGTCCTCAATGCCGAGCACAGCGCGCATACCCAGCGCCTGGAACTCAGACTGCGAGCCGGTACCGATCATCGCCATCTTCTTCGAATCCTTGCGTGCCAGGTGCTTAGCAACCATGGCGGACACGCCGGCGGTACGCAGCGCGGTCAGCAGGGTCATCTCAGCCAGGAACACCGGGTAGCCGTTGTCCACGTCAGCGAGCAGACCGAACGCGGTCACGGTCTGGAAGCCGCGTGCCGGGTTCGACGGGTGGCCGTTCACATACTTGAAGGAGTAGGTGATGTTATCGGAGGTGGGCATCAGCTCAATCACACCGAAGGGGGTGTGGGAGGCGACGCGCGGAATCTTGTCGAAGCTCTGCCACTTCTTGAAGTCTTCTTCGAGGAAGTCGACCATGCCGGCAATGATGTTGCCTACGCCGTCCTTCTGAATCCACTTCGCCATCGAGGCGACATCAACAAATTCCACCGCGTGTGCGCTAGGACGTTCAGTCATGATTTTCTCCTTTGAATAATTATGCTGCAAACAATGCGTTGGCAGTGAGTGCGTTTAGCGCGGATATTAGCAATAATTATGCCAAAAATATTCCAGAACACACTCTTAAAAAATTTATTTTGGTTTTTGGTGCGTGCACGGTGAGCTAAGCACCGTGCACGCGGGCGGGTGGGTTAGGGCTTGTCGTGGTGGCCCTTATGTGCGGTGCCGTGGTCTTCATCGTCGGCAAATTCGTCGAGCGCGATGTGGGTGCGCGGCTCCGAAACGAGCTTCTTCACCACGGGGCGGGCAGCAATCACAGGCACGGAACCGGTGTAGCCGTCACGCACGCGAGCAATCTCGTTGACGCGGTCACGAACCATGAACCAGCCGATAATCAGCAGCGGGATAACCACCAGCAGCGATGCCAGGGTGTAGGTGCCCACCGGGTAATCCAGAGCCATCAGCACAATCACAATCGCGAGGAATACCATCACAGCCCAGTCGCTGAAACGACCGCCGGGTGCGCGGTAGTTGGGGCGCTTGTACTTGCCCTCACCGACCAGCTTCAGGTACTTCTGGTGCGACATTGCGATAGCCGCCCAGCTAGCCATGGTGCCGACCGAGGCGATGTTCAGCACGACCTCGAACGCCTGCTCGGGAACGAAGAAGTTCAGCACAACACCGAAGAGGCCAATTACACCGGTCAGCAGAATACCTGCCACCGGAACGCCGGAGCGGGACACCTTGGTGGTGAACTTCGGTGCCGAACCTGCAACACCCATCGAGTGGAGAATACGGCCGGTGGAGTACAGGCCAGCGTTCAGCGAGGAAGCAGCCGCGGTAATAACGACCAGTTGCATAATCGGTGCGGTACCGTCAATGCCGATAGCATCGAAGAAGGTCACGAACGGCGACTCTGCATCCTTGTATGCGGTGTAGGGCATGAGCAGGCAGAGCAGAACCACGGAACCAACGTAGAAGATCGCGATACGCCAGATCACGGTGTTGATAGCGCGGGGGATAACCTTCTCAACGTTCTTGGTTTCACCACTGGTGGTGCCGACCAGCTCAATACCGGCGTAGGCGAACACAACGCCCTGAACCACGATAAGAGCGGGAAGAATACCGTTGGGGAAGAAGCCGTCATTGGCTGCAATAAGGCTCAGGCCGGGGGTGACGCCGTTGATGGGTTCACCGAAGACCAGGTACCAGATACCTACCGCCATGAAGGACAGCAGGGCAAGGATCTTAATGAGTGCGAACCAGAATTCCAGCTCACCGAAGATCTTCACGGAGATGAGGTTCAAAGCAACGGTGATGACAACGACGATGAACGCGCTGAGCCACTGGGGAATATCTGCGAAGAACTGGTTGTATCGACCGAACCAGCTGATGTAGATAGCGATAGCGGTGGCGTCTGCAACGGCGGTCATTGCCCAGTTCAGCCAGTACAGCCATCCGGATACGAATGCGGCCTTTTCGCCGTAGAATTCGCGGGTGTAGGAGACAAAGGAGCCCGAGGAGGGGCGGTGAAGAATCAGCTCGCCGAGGGCTCGAAGGATCAGGTAGCCGAAGAAGCCGATGACGGCGTAGATGACGGCGAGCATGGGGCCTGCGTCCTGCAGGCGGCTACCGGTGCCCAGGAACAGGCCGGTACCGATAGCGGAACCGATGGCAATCATCTGGAGCTGGCGTGCGCCGAGCCCCTTGTGGAAGCCTTCCTGTTCGTGTGCGAACGGGTCGTCTGTGGGGGGCTTAGTGTACTGATCCGCTGCAGAAGTCTGCGGGTTCTTGTTCGGTGAGGTGCTCACGCTATACCTCCTTGGATAGTTACGTCTGAAGCACGTGCTACACGAAATGTGGTTGGGAACACGTCTGCGGGTTGTTAATGACTATAGCACGGTAATTTAGGTAATATAACTCGCATCACGTAACAATTTATATACATATAATGCATATCTTATAAATATATTTGGTTCATGTTGTATTGTGTGGTTTTCATTGTTTTATGAAATAGATTAATTGAACCCTGAGTCCAAAAAATCAATTACCCCACCACCGCACAGCACAAGAGCACCCACAGCGGGGTGCTCTCACAACCTATTCAAAACGGGGACTTAGCCCTCCATAAGGCGCGTAATCTTCGCGCGTAGCGCGCGCTCGCGACGGTTCAACCACCACCAGCTTGGCCAGTGCAGAAACGAACGGCGACCCACCTGCACGACCGAGGGCAGCTTCGCCTTGGCCAGCGCCTCGTCAATCTGCGGGTCCTCCGCACTCTCGGCGCGCATCCGCTCGATAAGCGCCAGGGATTTGGCGACATCGCCGTGACCCATCACGTGGCGGCTCTTGCGCTCCAGTACCGCGTCCAGACGGGTGCGCACCGGAGCAATAGCGGCGGCGTTCGGGTGCTCACGTTCAGCGCGACGCTGCGCCTGACGAGCCCGTTTTTCGCGGTTAAGCTCGCGCCGCTTCGCGCTATTTTTTGCCTTTGATGCGCCCATGAGAGTCCCTTTCGGTGCCGCAATATCGTGTGCGTTATCCCCGTAGCGGGTCGGGCTGGTGATTGAACCGCGGGCCGAACCCCACTCGAGGCATTAGGTCATTAATACCTCTACTTTACCGCGTAATTCCGCGGAATCTCCGGCCCAGCAAACCCCAAAAAACCCCACAAAAAGATAGAGCTTCTTAGTTATGCCTTGGTAAAATAGTGCGAGTAGGAGGCGCCCCGCGCGCCAACAAAATGGTGAACCGGTCCACTAGGTGTCCGGTCGCATCTATCCAAGGAGTCAGCATATGGCTATTGCAACCCCCGAAGTCTACGCAGAAATGCTGCAGCGTGCGAAGGAACAGGGCTTCGCATACCCCGCAGTGAACGTGACCTCCTCGCAGACCCTGAACGCCGCAATCCGCGGCTTCGCAGAGGCCGGTTCGGACGGTATCATCCAGGCATCCACCGGTGGTGCAGCATACTGGTCCGGCGCTTCCAAGAAGGATATGGTCGTTGGCTCCCTGGCCTTCGCAGCCTACGCACGCGAAGTTGCTAAGCAGTATGACGTGAACATTGCACTGCACACCGACCACTGCCCCAAGGACAAGCTGGAGGGCTTCGTTCTGCCCCTGCTGGCAGAGTCCGAGAAGGCTGTCGCCCGCGGTGAGGACCCCATCTTCAACTCCCACATGTGGGACGGTTCCGCAATCGACCTGGACGAGAACCTGAAGATCGCATCCGAGCTGATCGAGCGTACCTCCAAGGCAAAGATTGTGCTCGAGGTTGAGATCGGCGCCGTCGGTGGCGAGGAAGACGGCGTTGAAGGCGCTATCGACGACTCCCTGTACACCACCGTTGCAGACGCCATCAAGACCGTTGAGGCCATCGGCCTGGGCGAGAAGGGCACCTACATGGCAGCCCTGACCTTCGGTAACGTTCACGGCGTGTACAAGCCCGGTAACGTGCACCTGCGCCCCGAGCTGCTCAAGGAAATCCAGACCGAGGTCGGCGCCAAGTACGGCAAGGGCGACAAGCCCTTCTACCTGGTGTTCCACGGTGGTTCCGGCTCCACCGAGCAGGAGATTGCAGACGCAGTGTCCTACGGTGTTATCAAGATGAACATCGACACCGACACCCAGTACGCCTTCACCCGCCCCGTTGCCGGCCACATGT
The DNA here is from genome assembly GCF_001813965.1 of Rothia sp. HMSC072E10. Taxonomy (NCBI): domain Bacteria; kingdom Bacillati; phylum Actinomycetota; class Actinomycetes; order Micrococcales; family Micrococcaceae; genus Rothia; species Rothia sp. HMSC072E10. The sequence goes on from NZ_KV814489.1 coordinate 75,293, forward strand.
TCAGCAACTACGACGGTGTGCTGAAGGTTGACGGCGAGGTCGGCAACAAGAAGACCTACGACCCCCGCGTTTGGGGTGCCGCTGCTGAGGCAGGCATGGCCGCTCGCGTGGTTGAGGCTTGCCAGCAGCTCGGCTCCGTTGGTACCTCCCTGAACAAGTAAGGTACCGCGCGCCTAGCGCAGCCGCAGAGCAAAGAGCGGTGCCCGCCTCCTCTTCACGAGGGGGCGGGCACCGCTCTTTTAAATCTCGGGTGAGGGCCGGCCGGGGCCGACGCTCGCACCGGGTCTCAGCTGGGCGGGGTCGACCCGCCGCCGCGGTCGGCTAGTGGCCGCCGCAGCCGCAACCACCGCATCCGCAGCCGCCGGACTTGACGGCCACCGAGCCGGAGGCGGGAATACCGTCGCCGGTGTCGCCGCCCATGAGGTTCACGCGGTTGCCGATATCCGGGCCGCCCACCGGCTGGGCGGTCTTGCCGGCCAGGGTGGCCGCAAAACCGGCGGGCTCGGCCAGGGGGCTGAGGTTCGGCACCATGGAGGAGCCGGTCGGGCCGCACGCCGCGGCGGCCGCGTTCGCCTTCGGCTGCGACACCATGTGCGCGCGGGAGAAGCGCTTAATCTGCTCTGCGGTCGGGTAGGTGAAGGACACCTTCACCTCGCCGTTGACGAGCATGAGCGGCAGCACCTCGCGGCCGTTCATCTCAATCTGCTCGGCCACCGGGGCGCACTCCTCAAATGCAGAGGGGTACGAATCGGTGGAGTACACCTCAATCTCAACGCCCGAATCCAGGGCTTCCTGAGCTGCCCCCAGGAAGACGGAGCGCTCCATGTCCTGCGGGTCCTCCGGGTTCTCGCCCGGGCCGGGGATAAATACTTCAAGAACGGTCTCGGTTGCCGTTTCAGTCATCGTGTAGCCTTCTTACTCTCTCGGCGCGCACCTGTTCGCGGCGCCGGTTCTTCCCTAAGTGTACTCGCGCGCTACCCGCGCATTGAAGCGAGGCTAAAATGCCAGATTTGCGGAATATTTGCAGAAATTCGCTGAAACCGATTACGGTTCATATGTAGCGGCCCCGGGTGCGGTATTCTGAGTTCATATGCACCGGAGTGTCTAGAGCGGCTTCCCTCAACTGGCCTCCCCGGGAGCCCCGGTGCGGAATCCATCAGGCAATGACGCCGCATCCGTCGCGGACGAGCCTGCGCTACGAAAAATACGCTACCCCTAGCGCTAGAGAAGGAGCATATATGTTTGGTTTCGGCAAGAAGAAGAAGGAAGCCGCCGCACAGGAAGCCGCATCCGCAGACGTCTACGTCGCACCCGTCACCGGCGAGTACCTGCCGCTGAGCGAAGTTTCCGACCCTGTCTTCTCCCAGGGTGTCATGGGTGACGGCTACGCCGTGAACCCCACCGCAGGTACCATCGTTGCCCCCGTTGCGGGCACCATCGCCCTGATTCAGGACACCCTGCACGCCTTCATGCTCCGCACCGACAACGGCGGTGAGGTGCTCGTGCACATCGGTATCGACACCGTTGAGCTCGGCGGCGAGGGCTTCACCAAGATTGCAAGCGTGGGCGACAAGGTGGAGGCAGGCGCCCCCATCATCGAGGTGGACTGGGCAGCCATCGAGGGTCGTATCCCCTCCAAGGAAACCATGGTGATGATCACCAACACCGCCAAGTTCAACATCTCGAAGGACTCCGAGGCACGCCGCCCCGTCAACGCCGGTGACCGCGTGGCCCAGGCTACCAAGAAGTAATCGAGGCCCCTACGTTGGGTGAAGGCCTCGTGCAGTGACCGCACGAAAGGCCGCGTTCTGCAGGCTCGCACGAGTCTAGAACGCGGCCTTTTTCGTTATTCGAGAAATTTTTTAACGACCCCGGGATGTTAAACCCGAAAAGCGGCGGAAAAGGTGAAACGCCCAACCGCCCCTTGCGCCGAGAGTAAAAAGGAGGTGTGCATAATACCCCAGAATCCCTAAATACCCGTGAAGAAACGATAAAAAATCGTTATTCTACTTAGAGTTACAGTTTGAGTTGAGAGATTCCGGCATCTCAGCTATAAACGGAAACTTTGAACCCAACCACACACATAACGCTCAACTCACTACAGAAAAAAGGACCACTACGGTGACCGTACTCTCGAACACCACCAAGAAGATGAGCCGCCGCGGCTTCCTCGGTGCCTCCGCACTCGTGCCCGCAGCCCTCGCGCTGCAGACCGGTGAGGCCCACGCAGCCGCCAACACGACCGCACAGCTTGCCGCCGTGCGCAGCGGATCCCCCGCGCACCAGCTGCTGTACAAGACCGATGAATTCTTCATCGCACACCGCGGCGCGGGCAACATCAGCCCAGAGCACACCGCCTACGCCTACGCCGAGTCCGTACGCCGCGGCGCCCTGGCCGTCGAAATTTCCGTGCGCACCACCCGCGACGGCAAATTTGTCTGCATGCACGACGCCAGCATCAAGCGCACCACCGGCGCCAACCTGGTCGTCCGCGACACCAACCTCGATGAGCTGCGCCGCCACCAGGTCGACATGCGTGAAAACCTGGGCGATAACATCGGCCTGTACGACATCCCCACCCTCGAAGAGGCCATCGAAGCCATCAACAACGTGCCCGAAGGCGGCGAATACGCCTCCATCGGCGGCAAGAAGGTTGTGCTCTTCATCGAGGCGAAGGACGGCCCGGCACAGCAGGGCCTGCTCAAGTTCATCACCGACCGCGGCCTGCAGCGTCGCACCGTCATCAAGATGTACCGCGACGGCAGCGGCGGCTTCAACCCCACTTCTCGCTACCTCAAGCTCGTGAACGCCGCGGGCTGCGGCACCTGGTGCTACTTCGACGGCGGCGACCCCATCGACAAGATTTCCGCCATGGCCCGCCACAAGAACGTGGACGCCCTCGGCGTGCCCTTCTACGAGAAGCCCACCGGCGCGGGCTACGGCTCCATGAGCGAGGACGCCGTGCGCACCCTCACGGGCCTTGGCAAGGCTGTCATCGTGTGGGAGGTCCACCGCCGCTCCGTCTACGAAAACTACAAGGCGCTCGGTGTGAAGGGCTTCATGTGCCCCGACCCCTACTGGGTGATCGGCGACCCCTTCGACTCCAGCGTGAAGATTAACACCGGCCGTCGCCAGCACGGCATCCTGCCGGCCGACCCCTCCACCGCGGCCGACATGCCCGAACTGAACGGCAAGGCCATCGTGCACCGCCAGCGTTACGACGAGTCCGTGCTGCTCGGCCCCCTGTCTAACTTCACCACCCGCGATAAGTACACCCTGGACTTCTCCATGAAGTGGACCGGTGAACTGCCCAAGCAGCAGAGCCACTACGGCTACGTTGCCTTCGGCCGCCAGCACGACGGCGCCTTCGGCATCGGCAAGAAATTCGCCGCCAAGCAGGATGACGGCACCTACCTGCTCGCGGTGCGCCCCTCGTACCAGGGCGGCTCGGTCGCGCAGATTCTCTGCTTCGCCCCCGGCCAGTCCACCCCGCGCGTGCTGCACACCATGAAGCTGCGTCAGAAGGTCACCACCGGTCAGGCGCTGAACTGCAAGATCGTGGTGAACAAGAACAGCTTCTACTACACGATCAACGGCCAGTACTCCAGCCCGATTAACCACAGCGCCTACCGCGGCCCGTACGTGCACTTCGGCCGCTTCCACGGCACGAACGACGGTGGTCCTCTGGAGCTGACCCGCATCGAGGCACGCCAGTCCTGGGTTTGAGAGCGCAGGTGGGCTTAAACCACCGCCGAGCACCCCGCCACTCGCGGCTCACCACCGCGGAGAGCGAGGCGCAGGGCTTCGCGGATGCACACCGAGCATCCCTTCCGGGCTAGCCTCCCATAATCCCCAGTTGCTCGCGTACCGAGCGAGAATTCACCCCGAGGGGGGCTGCATCCGTGGCGGATGCGGCCCCCTTCGGCGTGCTCGGGCGGGTTGGTCGGGCGGGGGGGGGATGATTGGAGAGGGGCAGCGGCGGCGCGCGAGGGCACCCCGCGCGCGTTTTGGGGCGCGTAGCGTGCCGCGGGGTAGGGGAGAAGCACGGGACTAGAATTAAAAGCGTCAGAGTCGACCGCACCGGCCGCCCCAACCCGAAAGGCACGCCATGACCACCTCGCCCGAAAACCCCGCCGCAAACACGGCACCAGAGAGCCCCACTTCCGAAAAGCCCGCCGCAAAGTCCGCCGAACTGCGGGGGCGCACCGAACCGCACATGCAAAGCATCAACATGCCGCAGCGCGAACCCATCGACCCCTACGAGCGGCCCTCGTACCCCTTCTTCTACGTGCCCACCGACCTGCTCCTCGGCGGCACCTGGGTCACCGGTGACAACGGCTCCTTCCCCGTGCACAACCCCTCCTGTGGCCAAATCCTCGCGCACATCGCCGACGCCAGCATCGAACAGGGCATTGAAGCACTCGACGCCGCCTGCGACGCCCGCACCTCATGGGCGGCAACCAGCCCCCGCGAACGCGCCGACATCCTCAACCGCGCCTACACGCTCATGACGCAGCGCACCGAAGTCATCGCCCGGCTCATGACCCTCGAAATGGGCAAGCCCCTCGACCAGTCCCGCGGCGAGGTCGCCTACGCCGCGAACTACCTGCGCTGGTACGCTGAAGAAGCCGCCCGCAACTTCGGTCGCACCGCGGTCGCCCCCGAATCCGGCCTGCAGATCACCACCGTACGCCGCCCCGTCGGCCCCTGCCTGCTGATTACCCCCTGGAACTTCCCGCTCGCCATGGCGGCACGCAAGGTCGCCCCGGCGCTCGCGGCGGGCTGTACCGCGGTGCTCAAGCCTGCCTCCCTGACCCCGCTCAGCTCCCTGTACTTCGCGTCCCTGATGCGTGAGGCGGGCCTGCCGGACGGCGTGCTGAACGTGGTGACCACCTCTCGTACCAGCGAGGTTGTCTCCGCGCTGATGGCTGATGAGCGCCTGCGGAAGGTCTCGTTCACCGGCTCCACTGCCGTGGGCCGCACCCTGCTCGCGCAGGCTTCGCAGAACGTTCTGCGCACCTCCATGGAACTGGGCGGCAACGCACCGTTCATCGTCTTTGAGGACGCGGACATCCCCGCCGCCGTGGAGGGCGCCTACGCGGCGAAGATGAGGAACATGGGCGAGGCCTGCACCGCCGCCAACCGATTCATCGTGCACGAGGACGTGGCAGAAGAGTTCACGCGCGCCTTCGTGGAGCGCATGGAGGCGACCGTCGTGGGTGACGGAGCCATCGACGGAACCGAATGTGGGCCGCTAATTCAACCTTCAGCGGTTGAATCCATGCTTTTTATGGTCGAAGACGCCCTGGGCAAGGGCGCGCTCCTCGCCTGCGGCGGAGACATTCCCGAGCTGCCCTCGGAGGTTTACGGCAACACCGGCGGCATGCCCAGGAACCTCAACAAGGGCAACTTCGTGACCCCCACCGTGCTGACCGGCGTGACCGATTCGATGCGCGTGTGGCGTGAGGAAATCTTCGGCCCCGTCGCCCCGATTGCCACGTTCAGCGGCTACGGTGAGGAGGGCGAACGCACCGCCCTGAAGCTCGCTAACGACACCGAGTACGGCCTGGCGGCGTACGTGTACACGAACAACCACCCGCGCTTTACGCGCATGGCGGCTGGTCTGGAGTTTGGCCTGATCGGTTACAACTCCGGCGTTATCTCGAATGCGGCAGCCCCCTTCGGTGGCGTGAAGCAGTCCGGTATGGGTCGCGAGGGCGGCCCGGAGGGTCTGGAGGAGTACACCGAGCTGCAGTACATCGGCGCGCCGAACCCGTTCGCCGGATAAGGCTGTTCGCCGAGTAGGTCTGTTTGCCGGATAGGGCGAGATGCCAGCTATGGCGAAGCCTGGATACAGTGAATCCCCGGCGGGTACCCGAGAAGGTACCCGCCGGGGCTTCGCGCTGTCTGGAGCCCTGCCGAGGCTTTGCCGGGGTTCCGGGTCTCAGCGTTCCGGGGCTCCGGAGTTCTGAGGCTCGGCTGGTGCAGGCGCTAGAGCCGATACAGCCCGCGCAGCTCGCGGCTGAACGCATCCGAGGGCCCCTTGCCGCACGAGTTGGGGCGCGGCTCGAGGGTGACCCGCTCAAAGAAGGCGACCCAGGTGCGTCCGTCGGTGTGGGAGGTGAGTGCTGCCTCCAGGGTGGGGTTCTCGGCAGAAAGCTCGGGGGAGGGGCCTGCCGCCGGGTTGGTGCTCGCCGCGTTGAGCGCATCCAGTGCCTCCTGCACCGACGTTTCACGTGAAACCAAACCGCCAGAGGTTACTTCCTCGCCTTTTTTCTCCAGCTCGAGGCGTACCGCGACGTCGGCAGCCTGCTCCGCCGGGGTGTCCGTACTGCGGCCTCGCAGGCCGTGCAGGGAGGGCACGGAACGTCCAGCCAGCGAAAGATAAGCGACCATAGCCGAGGGCTCCGACAGACGGCCGTAGGTGTAGCCGGTAGGCAGCACAATGCCGACCGGAGCAAAGCGGTGACCGCCCGTGTGCGAACACTCCCAGGTCGCGCCCGGCGGCAGAACATCCGCCAGGTGTGCCGCAATGGGACGACCGCGCAGGGCACAGCAACGATCACGCTTGGAATGGGTGCACACCAGGATGAGGGGCGAATCCATGAGCTCCGCGCCGGTTGCCTGAATCAACTCCTCCGGGTTGTCCAGGGGTAGGTCAAGCAGTTGCTCAGGGGTGCTCACACTGAAGGAGTAGAGGCGTTCCTCGCCGGGGGTTGAAATCGCGTAGAACACGCGGTGGGTGAGGTTGCCCTCCGCGTCGGGTTCGCCGTGCAGCGCACGGCGCTGCTCGCCCGGCTGGTGGATGAGAAGGAACTTGAGCTTTGCGCGGTCGACGGCTTCTTTGAGTGCCGCCGAGAGCTCCTCACCGAGGGCGGAGCCGTCGAGCACGTCGCGGCCCCAGTGCCCGGTGTGTTCGAGCACCAGCCAGGCGGCGGTGCGTCCGGCGGTGCCGCCGAGTGCCTCGTCGTCGTAGAGGGAACAGGAGTCGGCGGGAATCTTGGTGGCACGGGTGCGTGAAGAGAGCTCGTCGGCGTGCGCGGCGCGCAGGTTCTTCAGCTCGGCGGGGTTGGTGGCGCGCGGCTCGGGGGTGGCGGGGGCGCAGAATTCGGTCATCGTTTTCTCGATTTCGGGTGAACTGTGGGCGGGTTCAACGTGCCGCAAGGGCACGGGCGCTGAGGTGCAAGGGTACGGGGTGCTTCACCAGGCTACGGCGCTTAAATGCAGAAAAACAACCGTGAGAGGGTGAATTTCAGGGGCTTTAGGTCTAATAGCGGATTTATAGACCTTTCTACAATAACCCGAAAATCTGCAGATACTCCCCGTGCCTCCTACTCGGGTAGCAGGCTCATTGCCACGCGGTAGAGGTGTTCCTTCTCTTCGGGGGTGCCGAAGAAGGAGCGGAGCATGAACCCCTGGAAGACCATCATGAAGGCGTCCGCGGTGTCGCGGGCGTAGTCGGTGATGAGCGCCTCCTGCTCGGGGGTGCGCTGCGCCGGGTCGGGGTTGATTTCGTGCAGAACGCTCAGCTGGTCGACCGCCCAGGGGGTGAGGGTCTTGGTGATGATGCCCTGCAATAGGGGCATGATGTTCGCGGTCGCCTTGGCGATTTCGGGGGCGTGGAGCGATTCGAGGCGGATGCGCAGCATGGCGGAGAAATTCTCGCTCACCAGCTGGTTGGTGTAGATGGCTTCGAGAAGATCCTGGGGGCCGGCGCCTTCGGGGAACGCGCCGTAGAGCTCCTTGAGGTAGCTGAGGCGTTCGTTGACGGCGCCGATGAGGATGTCTTCTTTGCCGGAGAAGTGCGAGTAGATGGATCCGGAGGACAGCCCGGAGGCTTTGATGATGTCGTTCATGGAGGTGTTGGTGTAGCCGTGTTCGAGGAAGCAGTCGATGGCGGCTTCGATGATTTGGGCTCGGCGTGCGGCTTTGGTGGCGTCTGTTAGTTGGGGCATGCTTCCAGTCTAGGGGTTTAGGGTCCGGAAGGCGTAAACACAATGCTGATTCTTTTTGTTACATTGCAAACAAAATAGCTATTTCGTTTGTGTGTGCCAAAAATTGGGAGTAGAGTTCTAACTCGTAAACGAAATAAGCATTTTGTTTGGAGATCATCGTGAACAACGAAACCACCACCGCAGTCACCGCAGAATCGGTGACCGCCGCAGCACCCCAAGCTGCCGCATCCCAGAACGTAGCCGCCAAGGGGGCAGACACCAGCGCCGCAACCGCCGAGCGTTCCTCCTGGATCAAGGTCATCAGCACCTCCCTGCTGGCATCCTTGATCGTCGCGGTTGTTATTCTCGCCTTCACCTGGCCCACCAAGACCATGGAGGCAAAGAACCTGCCCGTCTCCATCGCGGGCCCCGAAGTGACCGTCAGCCAGTTCGAACAGTCCCTCAAGGACAAGGGCATCGAGACCTTCGAGCTGAAGCAGGCATCCTCCCGCGAAGAGGCCGAGCAACAGATCAAGCAGCGCGAAACCTACGGCGCAATCATCTTCACCGAAGGCGCCGCACCCGAGGTGCTGACCGCCCCCGCCGCCAATGCCGCAGCAACCCAGATGCTCAACGGTGTAGCCACCCAGCTGAACGCGCAGATTCAGCAGAAGGCACTCACCGCTAAGACTGAAGCCCTCACCCAGGCGGTGCAGGCTGGCGGTGAGCAGGGTGCCCAGGCCGCCGCGCAGCTGGAGCAGATGAAGGCGCAGGCCGAGCAGGCCTCTGCCATGACGGTGAAGGCCACCGCCGTGGTGCCCCTGAGCGAGAGTGACTCCTCCGGTACCGGCCTGACTATTGCCGCTTTCCCCCTGGTTATAGGTGGAATCCTCGGCGGCGTGCTCTCCCTGAACCTCATCAAGGGCACCTGGCGCCGCTTTGCTACCGCAACCCTGTATGCCGTCATCGCCGGCGCTCTGACCGCCCTGATTCTGAGCACCTGGTTCGGTTTCATCCCCGGCGACTTCGCAACCCTGTGGGCTGCGTTCGGCGCCACCTACCTGGCGACCGCCTTCTTCATTGTGGGTGTGGGTGCACTGTCTTCGCCGCTGATTGGTCTCGCTGTAGGCGCGGTCATCACCATGTTCATTGGTAACCCGATTTCGGGCGCAAGCATGCCGAGCGTGTTCCTGCCCGGTGCGTGGGGGCAGATCGGTCAGATGATGGTGCCGGGTGCATCCTCGACTCTGCTGCGTTCGATTGCGTACTTCCCGGAGGTTGCAACGAGCGACCAGTGGCTGGTGCTCGGTTCCTGGATTGCCTTCGGTCTGCTCGCCGGTGTCATCGGCTGGGCTCTCAAGGAGCGCCGCACCGCAACGGTGGAGGCATAAGCGCCGCGGGTTAGACCGCCGGTACAACGTAGCCGACGCAACATAGCCGGTGCAACGTAAGAAGGGTGTGTGCCGTGTTCACTGAACACGGCACACACCCTTTCGGCATACCGACTATTACCGGCTGCTATTCGCTGTTACTGGTTGTCGAGAACGTACTGTTTGAACTGCTCGTCCCGGCGTTTGAATTCCTTGAGCTCATTCTCCAGGGCAGCCTGGTTCTTGGCGACGAGCGGCTTCTGGTACTGCGCCTCCAGGTCGTAGAGCTTCTGCGAACGGCCTACATCCTGATTGCACTGCGCCTGGATAGTAGCGATTCGAATTTCCTCTTCTGAGGGGGTGGTGCTCTGACGAATATTCTTTTCTTCCTTGACGGTCATCTCACTATCGGGGGTGAGACCCTTGTCCTTGACGCATCGCTTCCATTCGTCGTCGAGAGATTTTTTGAGCTGCCTATCGCCTGCGGCGTTTCGAGCGTCGGTCTCCAAACGCCTATACGTGGCGGAGCCGAATGGTATCTCTCCGATTTTTGCCATCTCTTCGCTGGCGCGCTGATAACATTCGGTGCTGACATCCTTCCCGGGGTCGGATGAGGGCGCAGGGGAGGACAGATCCAGCGTATTCGAGTCTTCGCTCTTGTGGAGGCCGTATTTTTGGGCGTACTCAACGTTCCAGATTCCGTAGGTCCTGCCCAGGTTCCTGCCGGATCCCTCGGTGCGGACAAACATCTTGTAGTGTTGCCCGTGTTCGGCAAAGCACTTTTTGCGGGCGAGCTCAAGGGCTTTGGTAAAGTATTCGTCTTTGCCGGTGGTGTCGTATGCGTCCAGGGGTAGGATTACCTGGTCATTTTCTGCGTCGAAAATCGCGCGGGCACTTTCGTCCTTCTCCAACGTGGGACCGAAAGAGCAAGAGGACAGCACAGTGCTGATGAGGGCAGCCGCCAGGAGCTTTTTCAAAGCTGACATGGTGTATATCCAATCTGTTACGGGGAGCCCGTGGCGTCGCGGCCACACCCCCCCGTAGACCACGCGAACGATGTGGCCTTGAGAACACTTCTTGAGAAGGTGACTTAACAATACCCCTAGTGGATGCGGGTTTGTGCTCAATAGGCTGGTGCGTGCAATAGAAAATTTTCTGCCGCGTGGCGGGTTCTGAGCCGGTTGCAGCGCGGTTCGGCGAAGCCATGGTGGAACCCCGCCGAAACCCCGGCAAAAATACGGTGGAATCACTGCGAAAACTGTGGAGAGACAGGACGCGCAGGCGGGCGCACCTGATTTGGTGCCCCGCCCGCCTCGCGCCACAATGAACACATGACCGCAGAAGACACCAACGCACTAACCAGCGCCAGGCTCGACCTATGGCTCTGGTCGGTGCGCATCTTTAAAACCCGCTCCCTCGCCGCCGACGAATGTAAAGGCGGCCACGTGCGCGTCAACGACGCCCCCGCCAAACCCTCCCAAAAACTCAAAAAAGGCGACGTGGTGCGCGTGCGCTACCCCGGCTGGGAACGCGTCTTCAAAGTTGAAAAACTCCTCGTCAAACGCGTAGGCGCACCCATCGCCGTCACCTGCTACGAGGACCTCTCCGGCCCGCGCCCCGCCTACCTCTCCATGCCGCCGGTTGCCAAACGCGAACGAGGCAGCGGCCGCCCCACCAAGAAGGAACGCCGCGCCCTCGACGAACTGCGCGGCCGAGGCGCCTAACCGCGCATCTCGCACACTTATCTCGTAGAGTGCACCCCGCCCCGCGCGCAGGCACCCGCCGCGGCGGCGGGGAGTAGCCTAGAAGGATGAGCACACAGAAGCACCCTATTGCTGAACCCAGTAGCACCGCGTCCGGCGCGAAGAATACCGTCGCGAACACCGCCGAGCCTTCGCTGAACCGGCGCATCCTCGCGCTCGCCGTACCCGCCTTCGGTGCGCTCATCGCCGAACCCATCTTCGTGCTCACCGACTCCGCCCTCATCGGCCAACTCGGCAAAGCAGAACTCGCCGGCATGAGCATCGCCGCCACGCTCGTCACCACGGTCGTGGGCCTCATGAACTTCCTCGCCTACTCCGTCACGCCCGCCGTGGCGCGCGCCTTCGGCGAGAAGAACCTGCGCCGCTCCTGGCAGATCGGTGTGGACGGCGTGTGGGTCGCCTTCGGCCTCGGCATGCTCCTCATGATCGCCGGATACGCCTTCGCAGACCCGCTACTGCGCGGCCTCGGCGCGACCGACGAAACCATCAGCTACGCCCTCGACTACCTGCACCACTCGCTCTGGGGTATTCCGCCGATGATGATTATCCTCGCGCAGGTCGGCACGCTCCGCGGACTGCAAGACACCGTCACCCCGCTCAAGGTCGCCACGGTCGGCACGCTCGTAAATATTGTGCTGAACTGGCTGCTCATCTACCCGGTCGGCTGGGGTGTCGCCGGTTCGGCGACCGGCACCTCCCTCACCCAGTGGGGCATGGCTGCCGCGCTCGGTGTGGTCATGATGCGCGGCACCCGCGAACACGCCGTCCCCTGGGCACCCGACGTAACCGGCATGCGTTCGGTGCTCTCGCTCGGCTCCTGGCTCATGCTGCGCACCCTGTCCATGCGCATCGCCTCCCTGCTGACCGTGTTCGTCGTGGCACGATTCGGCACCGAACACACCGCCGCCTACCAGCTCGGCATGGGCGTATTTAACCTCTTCCTCTACGCCCTGGATTCCCTCGCCATCGCCGCGCAGGCGCTACTCGGTAAGGAGCTCGGCGAACGCGACCTCAACGTAGAATCCGAGCGTGCGAAGGTGCGCCAGCTGAAAAACCGACTGCTCCGCATGAGCCTCATCTACGGCGTCATCACCGGCCTGATCTGCCCGCTCATCGGCTTCTTCGGCTCCTGGATTTTCACGCAGGACGCGCAGGTGGCGTTCCTCTTCACCATCGCCACCGTCATCATTGCCCTCGGCCAGCCCATCGCCGCGTACGTGTTCGCCCTGGACGGCATCCTCATGGGCGCGCAGGACGTGAAATACCTGGCAATCGGCTGCTTCATCATGCTGGTGATGTACGTGCCCGTCATGCTCGGCCTGCACTGGGCGGTCGGCACCGGTGCCATGGATGCGCTCGCCGGGTATTGCGGCTTGTGGGCGGCGTATATTCTGTACTTCCAGGGAATCCGTGCGGTCATTTTCGGCCGCCGCGCCCGCTCGGATGTGTGGATGAAAGCCGGGCGTCGAGTAGGGGTTTTGTAAGGGGACTTGCAGGGGGCTCTGGGTAGGTTCCGGGCGGCTTAACCGGGCTTTCGCGGTGCCGCCTCGAATGCCTTACCGGGCGTATTTCCTGCGAGCGTAACTCGCCACATTTTCCGCCGCCCGCACCCTCCGCAGGTGTAGCATGACAGGGTATTGAAACCCTCATGTAAAGGATGAAACCGTGACCGTAACCCGCGAAGAAGCCCTCGAAATTTTCGCCCGCCGCCGCGCAACCCGCGCCTACGACCCCGACCGCCGCGTCAGCGACGAAGACTTCGCCGCAATCCTCGAATTTGCGCGCCTGTCGCCCAGCTCCGTCGGCACCGAGCCGTGGAAGTTCCTGGTCATTCAGGACCGTGAACTGCGCGAGAAGCTCAAGCCGATTTCCTGGGGTATGGTCGGTCAGCTTGATGCCGCAAGCCACCTGGTCGTACTGCTGGCGAAGAAGGGTCTGCGCTACGACACCCCGTGGATGCGCCGCACCCTCGAAGGCCGCAACCTCACCGAGGAGCAGATGGAGGCCGCACTCGAGCGTTACAGTGACTTCCAGAGGAACTGCATTAAGGTTCTGGAAAACGACCGCGCGCTCTTCGACTGGGCGTCCAAGCAGACCTACATCGCCCTGGGCAACATGATGACCGGCGCCGCTATGCTCGACATTGATTCCTGCCCCATTGAGGGTATGGACTACGATGCGGTGAACGAGCTGCTCGCCTCTGCCGGCCTGTTCGACCCGGAGGAGTACGGCGTGTCCGTGGCCGTGACCTTCGGTTACCGTGCCCGTGAGATTGCGACGAAGAGCCGCCGCCCCATCGAGGACCTGGTCACCTGGGCGTAAGGTTCTGCCGGGCTCTCGGCGAGGTGTTCAAGCCGCCGCCCGTGAAAACTGAATATAAAGAAATGCACCGCCTTTACACGGGCGGTGCATTTCTTTATATCTTTTACCGTACAAAAAGCACGGTGAGATGCGCTTTTGAAATTTTCGTTTGAAATCGCGTGGGGCGATTCAGCCTGTATAACCGTGCCAGCCTGCGCGACCGGCCCGTATAGCGGCGGAACGCTACTTCCTAAACGCCGTCAGACGCATAGAATTCAGCACCACAAACACCGAACTAAACGCCATTGCCGCAGCCGCAATCATCGGGTTCAGCAGGCCCGCCACGGCAACCGGAATAGCCGCCGAATTGTAGGCGAACGCCCAGAACAGGTTCGACTTAATGGTGCGCAGCGTAGCGCGGGAGAGACGCAGTGCCGTCACCACCGAAGCAACATCCGAACGGGTCAGCACAATATCGGCTGCCTCCGCGGCAACGTCCGTGCCCGAACCCATCGCAATGCCCAGCTCAGCAAGAGCCAACGCCGGGGCGTCATTCACACCGTCACCGACCATCGCCACGCGGTGACCGGCAGCCTGCAACTTCTCAATCACCTGCGACTTACCCTCCGGGGTCACGCCGGCGTACACGTTCTCAGCCGAAATACCGACCTTCGAGGCGACCGCCTGCGCAACCTGCGGGGCGTCACCGGTGAGCAGGATCGGCTCCAGGCCGAGCTCACGCAGCTGCGCCATGGTCTCGGCGGCCTCCGGCTTGGGGGTGTCGGCAACCGAAATCATGCCGACCGGCTGCAGAGCGGAGGTGCTGCTCAGGGCCTCACCGTTCGGGGCATCATCAGGGGCCTCACCGCGGGCGACAACCACCGTCGTCAGACCCGCCCGGCGAGCCTGGTCCAGCAGGGCCAACTGAGCCTCGCTCAGCTGCGCACCCGCCGCCTGCAGGTACTCGGGGGTACCCACCACAACCAGCTGGGAGGCGCCACTCTCAGCGCCGTCAACTGCGCCGCTCAGCACGCCACGTACGCCTCCGGGAACACCCTCAAAGCCGCTCACGCTCGGCGCCGAAGCGCCCTCCGCCAGCACGCCCTGCTCACGGGCAAAACCGGCAATCGCGCGAGCAATCGGGTGCTCACTCAGCGCCTCCACGGCGGCGGCATCACGCAGAACAGACAGGGAACGCTCGTTCTTGGAACCGGCAGAATCCGGCGAAATACCGGACAAGTCACCCGCCGACTCATAGTCACCAAAGGTGCCGTAGAACGCCACAGACATCTCACCAGTCGTCACCGTACCGGTCTTATCCAGCACCACGCGATCAACCGTGCTCGTCGCCTCCAACACCTGCGCATTACGAATCAAAATGCCCAACTGCCAGCCGCGACCCGTACCCGCCAGCAGCGCCGTCGGAGTAGCCAAACCCAAAGCGCACGGGCACGCCACCACCAGTACCGTCACCGCCGCATTAAACGCCGCAGCACCGTCACCGGAAATCAGCCACCAACCGACCAGGGTCAGCGCCGAAATCACCAAAACCACCGGCACAAACACCGCAGAAACACGATCCGCCAAGCGAGCAATCGGAGCCTTCGTCTCCTGCGCGCTCGCCACCAGCTCGCCCATCTTCGCCAGAGTCGTCTCAGTGCCCACACGGGTCGCACGCACCGTCAACGAACCAGACGTATTCACCGTCGCACCCGTGACTGCATCACCCGGATGCACCTCAACCGGCACAGACTCACCCGTCAGCAGGGACGCATCCACCGCCGACGAACCCTCAACCACCACGCCGTCCGTGGCAATCTTCTCACCCGGGCGCACCAAGAACAGGTCATCCGGCATGAGGTCCTCCACCGGAACCTGAACCTGCTTCGTCACGCCCTGCTTATCGGTGCGCAGCAGAGTCGCCTCCTTCGCGCCCATGCTCAGCAGGGTGCGCAGCGCCTCCGAAGAACGATTGCGAGTACGGTGCTCAATCGCGCGACCAATCAGCAAGAACAGCGTCACCATGGACGCCGAATCAAAATACAGCGGCGCATGGTTGCCGGTAAACATCGACCAGAAACTACCGCCCGCATGATGCACATGCGCCGTCAACGCCGGGTTCATGAGCAGCTGCGCCAGCGAATAGAAATACGCCAACACCACGCCGAGAGACACCAGCGTATCCATCGTGGAGGAGCCGTGACGGGCATTGATGAGCGCGGCGCGGTGGAACGGCGCGGCGCACCAGAACGCGACCGGCGCGGTCAGAATCGCCACGACCCAGCCCCAGTTCGGGAACTGGAAGGCCGGGAACATCGAAATCAAGAAAATCGGCACACCCAAAATCGCCGCATAAATAATGCGGTCAGTGAAGCCGCCATTCATGCTCGGAGTGCTGTGATGGTTGCCGCCGCCGGATGCGCTCGCGTTCGTTCCAGCGCCCGCGCGCGGGCCGTTCTTGAGGTGCGCCTTGTAGCCGGCGTTGTTGATGGTCTCAACGATCTGGTCGTCGCTCACGCCCTCGGGTACGATGACGCGCGCGGACTCCAGGGGCAGGTTCACCGCCGGGTCAACACCGGGGATTTTGCGGAGCTTACGCTCCACGCGACCCACGCAGGATGCACAGGTCATACCCTGGATATCCACGTGAATGATTCGGGTTGACTCCGTTGATTTTGCGGTTGTTCCGGCGGCATTAAAAAGAGAGCGCTCACTCTGTGATGAGGGCTTCTGGGGTGCCGTTGAAGGCTGTGTAGAAGACACAATACTTCCTCAAAAATAAAAACGGGAGGGTAGAAAAAGGCGCACACCGAGTGGGGGAAGGGCCCCGAAGGACCCCGCCCCGGGCGGTGTTTGGCGCAATGTTTAGGGTGCGGCGTCGAGAGCGCGCGAAGGCGAAAGCTGCGGCGAGAGTAGGGCTGCGGCGGCTTAGTGGTCGCCGGGTAGCCCATCCGGGCGGGTCGTGTGCGGGCGAACACCGGTCACCTTCGCGCCTCGATCGGAGACACCGTACGCGCGTTTCACAGCGGCCCGCGGGAACGGCGAAGCGTTTGCCTTCTCGCGAGCCTTCAGACCCTGCTCATGCTCGGCGGAACGTTTATTTTCGCTGGTGCCGCCGCGTCGTGAGGCGCCCTTAGCCTCTTCGCGGGTCTTGTATTCGGGGCTCTGCTTGACCCAGGAATCGACCAGGGCGGGGTCCAGGCTCATCTGCCGGGCGACGCGGGCAATCGCGTCGCGCAGGTGCATGTTTTCGACGCCGACGAGGGTGCGAACCGCGCCGACGACCATTGCGATGTAGTTAGCCGGGTATGCCATGGTGACTCCTGGGTGTGGGTTGCTATGTCTAGCGTACCGGTTTGAGTTGTCCCGGGGCTGTTGTGTGGCGGTCGATTAGACGGCGGGGGTGAAGCCAGCCTCCACGATAGCGTCTGCAACAGCCTGGGTGTTGAGGGTGCCCTCGTGCTCGATGGTCACGGTGGAGACGCCGTCCTTGACGACGTCCACGTTCACGCCGGTCACGCCGGGAATTTCGCTGATCTCTTCGCTGACGCTCATAGCGCAGTGGTTGCAGGTCAGGCCGGTTGCCTTAACGGTGGTGGTGCTCATAATGATTTCCTTTCGGTAATGGGTTGAAAAATTGGGTCCGCCGGGTGTTTAGGTGCGGGGCGTTTAGCTACGCATGAGGCGGGAGATTGCGGCGGCTGCCTCTTTGACCTTGGCTTCTGCGATGGTCGGGTCGCCGGTGCGTTCGGATTCGACGGCGGCGCCGGTCACGCAGTGGCCGATATGCTCTTCGAGCAGGTTCAGGGAGACGGCGTGGAGCGCCTTGGAGACCGCGGCAACCTGGGTGAGGATGTCGATGCAGTACTTGTCTTCATCGACCATGCGGGCGATGCCGCGAACCTGCCCTTCGATGCGGCGCAGTCGCTTGAGGTGCGCCTCTTTGTTGGAGGCGTAACCGTGCTGGGTTTCGGGCGCCTCGCCGCCGCAGCATGCGCCGGTGTGCGCCTCGGACTGTTCCTTGGCGGGTGCGTCGGATGCGGTGCTGACCTGGTCGGATGTGCTGTGGCGGCACTGGTTGCTAGTGGTTTCCATGGCTTAAGTGTATACCCTAGGGGGGTATCCCGCAAGGGGGTGTTACGAGTTGTTACGCGGTGAGGGTTTTCATGCCGAGACTTTTTACGCCGAGAATTTTCGCTATGGGGCTGTAACCCGTGCAGAATTTGTGCCATGGTTTAGTGTCTTCTGCCATGGTTTTTAACTACGACCAAAGACACTAACCTATGGCACAATTTTTCGGCACGGCACGGTAAAACAAAAGCGGCCCCGGACGCACATGCATCCGGGGCCGCCTGCTGCGGTTATTTATATATTGGGTCAGAGTTGGTTTACATGTCGGGCCAGTCGCGGTGCAGTGAATACTCTGTGTCCCCGTCACCGTTATCGTTGAGGTGCCAACGCTGGCCGGTACGGATATCGGCCTTACGCAACCTGGGGTTCGGGTTATCCTTTTTACCCATGGTGGGGTCGTTCTGGCAGCCCCAACGAGTGTCGTCTTCATCGCAGGTGCCGCCGACGCGGCCCACATCAACCCACCACACACGAATCAGCAGCGGGTCACTGGTCGCCTGCGGGGTCACCTCCATCATCTGCCACGGACCACCATCCACACGGAAACGAGCCGTGTAGTGCACGGTCGCGTATGCGTGGAAGTTGCCCGAACGCTGGTAGGCGTAACTGGTAGCTGTTTGACGCGGACGCTCACGAGGGTAGGTGGTGACCGGTTTGCCTGCGGTGTAGTTGGTGTCTGTATCGCCGTTGCCGTACTCGATGACGTAGGAGGAGGGCATGAGTTCAATTTCGACGTGTCCGGCGAGCATGTCTGCTTCGAGGCGGTAGGGTCCTCCGTCGTCAACGTAGAAGTTGATGTTGTCGCCTTTGTAGACGTTGGGGTCGCCTTCTGGCCGGCCGGTTCCTGCGGGGTTGTTGTAGGACTGGTGCAGGGTTGGCTTGCCGGGTTCTAGGGACTCTGCAGCATGGCGGATTTCCTCCATGACTTCTTCGTAGGTCGGGCCTGTGGGGCCGGGGTTGTTGGTACCGGTGAGAGTGCGAGCATTGTCGGGGATGCAAATTTCTGATGTGGGGTGCTTTCCGAGACCGTGGTCAACAGATATACCGTCGTCACGGACGAAACGGTTGGCATAGTTAACGTGACCAACACGTCCGTCTTTTGTAGTGCAAGCGTTGAGTGTTGGGTCGGTTTTTGAATACACCATGGTTAGGCCATTGGGAGCTTTAGAAGTGTACGTATCTGAATTTTGACTCTGAGATCCTGAGTTATTATTTTCCGTAACAATATTGTCTCCAGTGGATGAAGTACCACTATGTTTATTGTTCTTCTTAGGGGTTCTCTGCGTTTGACATATTTTTGCGCTACTATCTGAGGAACATTCATGGGTTTCCACTTTTGCTATTGCAGGAGTATGTAAGGAAAACAAAATTGTCAGAGTGAAAACCTGAGATGCAATTAGTTTATGAATCCGCATTATATTTAATCCTCAACAGGTTCATAATTCATAATTTCCCACTTTTGACCGTTGTGCTTCATCTCAAATTTAAAGGTGTCATCGGTTTTATCGTCATTACTCCATTTGCGCCAGCTACCGTCGGACTCAACGTAGGTCTCAGAATCCCACTCACGGTAGGCCTTCCAGAAATAAGTTTCACCATCTTCCGACCAGGGGTTACCGTCAGCTAGATAGTGGTTTATGCCGCCAATAATCCACCCGCCACTTTTGTAAAGATCTTCGACATCTGAATAGGCTTTAATCTCATCTTCGAAAGAGGGAGACATAAATTTGCGTGCCATCGAATAGTCACCTGTTTGAGTACCATAGTTGCCCCACATAATCCAGGCATCCAATGTTTTGCGTATACCATCTATGGATTTTTCTCGGTACCCGTCTTCTGGAGCATTGGGTTTCGGTACATTCTGCGCCGGACCGTACTTATCTGCAGGGCGGTATTCCCCATCGGGGGCTTTGGAACCACCCGAGTAGCCTCGGACAGTAGATGGAGTAGCGCTTGCCGAGGGGGACTCAGATGCCGCCGCAGACGCCGAAGCGGTTTCGCTCGGCGCGGCGGAGGTGGTGGCTGCCGCCTCGTTATTTGCCTGCTGACCGCATGCCGCAAGCAGGCCGGTCAGGCCGAAGAGTGCGCCGCCACTCAGCAGGGTGCGGCGGGTCAAAACGGATTCAGGTCCCATTGTGGTGCTCCAATCGTCGGTGATGGTGTGTATGTGCTAGTCGAGAAGCTTTCTTTAGGTGTAGTAACGTATCCAAAAACACCCAGACTAGGTACCTCGCATTATCGATGCAC